>NZ_JBFBEA010000008.1:0-336510 GCF_040683495.1 Streptomyces sp. NPDC093544
TTGCCCTTGCCGTTGAGCGTGGCGAGGACGAGGTCGGGGTTGTGCACCTCGACACCGGCCGGGGGCGCGATGTCGGCGGCGGTGACCAGACCCGGACCCTGCTTGCGCAGGTACATCACAACCGGCTCATCGTGCTCACTGCTCACGACGAGCTGCTTGATGTTGAGGATCAGGTCGGTGACGTCCTCCTTGACGCCCGGCACGGTGGTGAACTCATGCAGGACACCGTCGACCCGGATGGACGTGACCGCCGCACCCGGGATCGAGGAGAGGAGCGTACGGCGCAGGGAGTTGCCGAGGGTGTATCCAAAGCCAGGCTCCAGCGGCTCGATCACGAACCGGGAGCGGAACTCGTCGACGACCTCTTCGGTCAGGGACGGACGCTGAGCAATCAGCACGAGGTGTTGCCTCCAGTGGTTTGGCGCCCGCTATGTGACGCCGTTGACACCTCGAAGGGTACGGGCTACGCGGGCGAGCGCGGACGGATCATCGACGACGGCTACGTCGGCCCTGGTCACAGCCGGGCTGCTCGCCGCGCTGTAGAGGCCGCAGCAGGACGATCCCACACCGCTCGACGAGAAAAAAAGAGGGGCTGCCTCCTGATCCGCGTCGGACGCGCCATGCTGGTTCGTGCGCTCGCCGACCGGGCCATGATCGCCGCGACGTGGCTCAACCTCCCGTCGCGGCTAAGGTTTCGGTGTGCCGTCGTACAGCATTGGGCAGGCCGCGCGCCTGCTGAGGGTGAGTTCGGAGACCGTGCGCCGGTGGGCGGACGGGGGTCGGCTTCCCATGGGACGGGACGGCTCGGGGAACCGGGTGATCGACGGCGTGGGGCTGGCGCGGTTCGCGCAGGAGCGCGCGGCCGAGGACGAACGCAGCGTTGACAGCGGGCCGCCCACGTCGGTGCGCAACGCGTTCACGGGCATCGTCACGGCGCTGACGGTTGACGATGTGGTGGCGCAGGTGGAGATCCAGGCCGGGCCGCACCGGGTGGTGTCGCTCGTGACCCGGGAGGCGGTCGAGGAGCTGGACCTCGCGGTCGGCGTCAAGGTCATCGCGCGGGTGAAATCGACGAGCGTGCACGTCGATCGGTCGTAGCCGGAGGCGTACGGCACCGCAGGGCGGCCCACAGGTCGAGGCGGTCGTAGAGGCGGGACAGGTCGCGGCCGGTGAAGTGCTCGATGCGCTGGATGCGGTAGTGGACGGTGTTGACGTGCAGGTGCAGGGCCTCCGCCGTACGCGCCCATGAGCCGTCGTGGGCGAGGAACGTCTCCAGGGTCTGGAGCAGCGCGGCGGCGGAGGCGTTCCGGTTGTCGAGCAGAGGGCCCAGGACGGTGCGGCTGTAGGCGGTGCGAACCTCGGCCGGTATGCCAGTCAGGAGGGTTTCGAGTCCGGTGAGGGACGAGGAACGAGGATTGAGGCGCGGTGGTGCGGGCCGAGGCCAGGGCGTAACGCCTCGGCCAGCGCCCCGTTCAACGCCGTGTACGAGGGCACCTACCGCACCCAGCACGTCCAGCACGCCAGCCTGGAGACGCACGGCGCGGTGGCGTGGTTCGACGAGGACAACAGGCTGAACGTACGCACCAGTTCACAGACCCCGTTCCTGACCCGGCGCGCCCTGTGCGCGCTGTACGACCTCCCCCTGGAGCAGGTGCGGGTCGTCGTGGGCCGGGTCGGCGGCGGCTTCGGCGGCAAGCAGGAGATGCTCGTCGAGGACATCGTGGCGCTCGCGGTGCTGCGGCTGCGCCGCCCGGTGAAACTGGAGTACACGCGCGCCGAGCAGTTCTACGGGGCGACCACCCGGCACCCGTTCACGATTCGTTGAAAGCGGGCGCCCGCAGCGACGGCACACTGACCGCGCTGCAACTACGGGTCGTCTCCAACACGGGCGCGTACGGCAATCACGGACCGGCGGTGATGTTCCACAGCGTCGGCGAGTCGATGGCGGTCTACCGCGCCCCGCGCAAGAAGGTCGACGCCTACTCCGTCTACACCCACACCGTCCCGGCCGGCGCCTTCCGCGGCTACGGACTCGGCCAGGTCATGTTCGCCGTCGAGTCCGCATCGGATGAACTCGCCCGCCACCTCGGCCTGGACCCACTGGAGTTCAAGGCCAAGAACATCATCGGCCCCGGGGAACCGATGATCACCGCCGATGGTGGGGAGGAGGACCTGCACATAGCCAGCTACGGCCTGGACCAGTGCATCGGCGTCGTCCGTCTCGCCCAGGCCGAGCCCGCCACGGAGCCCGTCCCGGACGGCTGGCTCGTCGGCGAGGGCACCGCGCTCGCGATGATCGCGACGGGACCGCCGGGTGGCCACATCGCCGATGCCCGCGCCGCGCTGTTGCCCGACGGCAGCTTCGACCTGGCTGTCGGTACGGCGGAGTTCGGCAACGGCACCACCACGGTGCACCGGCAGATCGCGGCCGGCGAACTCGCCACGACCGTCGACCGGATCACCGTCCGCCAGTCCGACACGGACGTCGTCAAGCACGACACCGGCGCCTTCGCCTCCACCGGTGTGGTGGTCGCGGGCAAGGCCACCCTGCGCGCCTCTCGTGCCCTCGCGGACATGCTCCTCGACTTCGCCGCCGCCCACCTGCGGGTACCGCGCGACGACTGCCGGCTCACGGAGGAGGCGGTGATCCACCCGGGTGGCCGGCTCACGTTGAAGGAGCTGTACGAGGCCGCCCGGGCGGTCGGTGTGTCGTTCACCGCCGACGGTCACTTCGGCGGGACCCCGCGCTCGGTCGCCTTCAACGCGCAGTGGTTCAGGGTGGCCGTCGATCCCGGCACGGGCGAGATCCGCATCCTGCGCGGTGTGCACGCCGCCGACGCGGGCAAGGTCGAACCCCATGCAGTGCCGCGGCCAGGTCGAGGGCGGCGTCACCCAGGCGCTCGGCGCGACGCTCGTCGAGAACGTACGCGTCGACGAGCGCGGCGAGGTCGAGACGGCCGCGTTCCGCCGCTACCAGCTGCCGCAGTACGCCGACATCCCGCGCACGGAAGTGCACTTCATGGAGACCGCCGACGCCATCGGGCCGCTCGGCGCCAAGTCGATGAGCGAGAGCCCCTTCAACCCGGTCGCCCCGGCCTTCGCCAACGCCCTGCGCGATGCGACGGGTGTCCGCTTCACAGAACTGCCGCTCACGCGCGACCGGGTATGGCTCGCCCTCGACGAGCGTCAGAGGTCCAGCAGTTCCTCGTAGAAGCCCCCGAAGCCCCGCTCGACGTCGACGAGATGGATCTCCAGGATCCAGTGAAGGAGTTTCCCCGCCTCGTCCGCGCGCCGCAGCGGCTTGTCGTTGGCGGGCACGATGTGGGAGTCGACGTCCTCCCAGTTGTTGTGCTCGGGCGGGAACTCGCCCACCAGGTGGCCGGCGTGCCAGCCGCCCAGCTGCCAGCCCGCTTCGGCCGCCAACCGCTCGACCTCGGCGTAGAGCTGCTTGCCTGTGATGTCCGGGTCCGCTTCGAAGGCGCGGCGTCCTGCTGCGAAAACGGTCGCCAGGTCGTCGCGAAGGCGGTGCTTGACGGGGTCGTCGCCGAGCACGAAGGTCCGACCGAAGTCGGCCTCGAACTCTTCGAAGATCGGCCCGAAGTCGGCGAACACGATGTCGTCCGCACCGATGACCCGGTCCGGCGGGTTCTCACGGTAGGGCAGAAGGGTGTTCGGTCCGGACCGCACGATCCGCTTGTGCCAGTAGTGCGTGGTCCCGAACATCTCATTCGCCAGGTCACGGACCCGGTCACTGACCGCGCGTTCCCCCTGGCCCGCGGTGACCAGGCGCCGCGTCTCGATCTCGGCGAACAGCAACGACGCTTTGGCCTGGGCGTCCAGCAGCCGAGCTGCGCGAATGGATTCGTCCGTCACGTTGCTCACCGTAGGAGCACCGGCTCGGTTTCGGCAACCGCATTGATCACACCTGAAGTCGCTCCCCCGACCAGCCCTTAAGACCGGCGGTACAGCCGTTGGCGCAAAGGGTTTGATCACGTGCCGCAATTATCGCAGCGCTGTTATATTAGTGCTGTGACATCTTCAGATCCCACAGCGCTACCCGATCCCTGGCACTCCTTGCACGAGCTTCTGGCAGCCATGGACGCCGAGATCGAGCAGGTCTACGTCGAGCGTGGCATCGAGGGGGTGCGGCCTCGGTTCGCCTATCCGCTGATCCGGCTCGCCCACACCGGACCACTGACCATTCGCGAGCTTGCGAAGTCCCTGGACCGCTCGCACTCCGCGATCAGCCAGACCATCGCCGCCATGCGCAAGGAGGATCTGGTCACCTCCGAGCCGGGGCCCGACGCCCGCACCCGGCGGATCGACCTGACCGAGCGCGGCCGGTCGCTGGTGCCGTTCCTGGAGGCGGAGTGGCGCGCTACCCACGAGACGGTCGCCGAGCTGGACAGCGAGGTCCCGTATGCGATGACCACCGTTGTCGCGGAGGTGCGGCGGGCGCTGGAACGCCGGTCGATGCGACAGCGGATCCTCCACCACCTTGTCGAGCCACCACGATGAGGAGGCGTGTCCGCGTCCGGTTCCTCGACACCCGCCCGCTGCATGGCAGTCAGTCGTTTCGCGACCTGTGGATCGGCACCTCGGTCTCTCAACTCGGCGGACAGATAGCCAACGTGGCGGTGCTGGCCCAGGTCTGGGACCTGACCGGCAGCCCGGTGGGCACCGGCGCCATCGGGCTCGCCACCGGCCTGCCGATGGTGCTGTTCGGGCTGCTCGGCGGCACGTTGGCCGATACCGTTGACCGCCGTGCGGTGGTGCGGGCCACCACCGCGGGCCAACTGCTGGCCGCCGCGGGGCTGTGTGCCCAGGCCCTGGCGGACAACCGCAACGTGCTGGTGCTGCTCGCCCTGGTAGCCATGGGGACGAGCTGCAGCGCTCTCGGAGCTCCTGCCCGGCGCACCTTCCCGGTCCGGCTGTTGCCCGGCGACCAGGTGGCGGCCGGTCTTGCGCTGACCAACGTCTCCTTCCAGGCAGCGATGCTGATCGGTCCCGCGATGGCCGGGCTGATCATCGCCCGGTGGGATTTCCCTGCCGCATACGCAACCCAGGCCGTGGCCATGGCAGTCGCGATGCTCGCGGTGATCCGCCTGCCTGCCATGCGGCCCGAAGGCGCCGACGCGGCAGGCGGCAGACGCCGGCCGAAGCGTGGCGGTTGGCGGATCGTCCTGCGCCGCCCGACGCTGTGGGGCTCGATGGCCACCGACCTGTCCGCAACGCTGCTCGCCATGCCCATCGCGCTCTTCCCGCTGGTCAACGAGATCCGCTTCGAGGGAAACCCGCAGACGCTCGGCCTGTTCCTCTCGGCCGTCGCGGTCGGGGGGATCACGGCCGGTCTGCTCTCCGGCACGGTGACGCGCTGGCGCCGTGGCGGCCTGGTCCAGCTGTCCGCCGCCGGCGTCTGGGGTCTGGCGCTGACCTGTTTCGGCCTGGCGGGGCCGTTGTGGCTGGCGCTCGGATGCCTGGCCGTGGCGGGCGCTGCCGACACCGTGTCTGTCGTCACCCGCAGTGCCCTGGTCCAATTGGAGACCCCGGACGCCTATCGGGGGCGGGTCTCCTCGGTGGAACACGTCATCGGTGTCGCGGGCCCCGAACTCGGCAACTTCCGTGGTGGCCTGTTGGCGTCGGCCACCTCCGCCTCCTTCTCCCTGGTCTTCGGCGGACTGTCCGCCATCCTGGCGATCGCCACCGTGTCGGCGACCAACGCCCCCCTTCGCGCCTACCGCACGCCGCCTGCTGCCGCGAAGCCGACTGTCCCTGAGGTCGCCGACGCGGCGGCGGCCGCCGGTTAGATCGTCCTTGTCGCGGACGTCGACCCCGTCCTCGCGCTGCTGAGTGACGGCGGCGTCGATGGACCTCGTGTCGCGAGCCGCCGGGCCCGCTCCACCGCGCGTGAGAGATGTTCGCCGACGGGGAACAGCGCCAAGGAGCGGCTCCTCACATGCCCCGGAACAAGGCTGTGTGCAGGGCGTAACCCAAGTCGATCAGACGGTGTGACAACCGCGCAATGGGCCTTTTGTAGTGTCGGTGGCGGAAGGATCCGAGCATCTGGAGGGGCCGCCCGTGACCACGACCACCACTCAGGTGCGGACGGTCTGCTCGTACTGCGGTGTGGGCTGCGGGATGGTTCTGGACATCGGGATGGGCTCCGACGGGCGGCGTACGGTCCTCAAGGCGTCCGGCGACAAGGCGCACCCGGCCAATTTCGGCCGCCTGTGCACGAAGGGCGCGACCACGGCCGACATGCTGGCCGCCCCCGGGCGGCTGACCACCGCCCTGGTGCGCACCGGACGTGGCGCGGAGGCCGAGCCCGCCCCGGTGAACGCGGCGATCGCCGAGACGGCGCGACGGCTGCGGGCGGTGATCGACGAGCACGGACCCGACGCCTTCGCCTTCTACGTCTCCGGGCAGATGAGCCTGGAGGCTCAGTACCTGGCGAACAAACTGGCCAAGGGCTTCGTCCGTACCAACCAGATCGAGTCGAACTCGCGGCTGTGCATGGCCGGCGCGGGCACCGGCTACAAGCTGTCGCTCGGTGCGGACGGCCCGCCCGGCTCATACGAGGACTTCGAGCGGGCGGACGTCTTCTTCGTCATCGGCTCCAACATGGCCGACTGCCACCCCGTTCTCTTCCTCCGCATGATGGACCGGGTCAGGTCGGGCGGCGCCAAGCTGATCGTCGTCGACCCGCGCCGCAGCGCGACCGCCGACAAGGCGGACCTGTTCCTGCCGGTCCGGCCAGGGACGGACCTGGCACTGCTCAACGGCCTGCTGCACCTGCTCTACGAGAACGGGCACACCGATCCCGAGTTCATCGCCGCGCACACCGAGGGCTGGGAGGCGATGCCGGAGTTCCTTGCCGACTATCCGCCCGCCGCTGTCGCCGAGATCACCGGTGTCCAGGAGGGCGACATCAGCGAGGCGGCCCGGCTCATCGGCGAGGCCGGGGAGTGGATGAGCTGTTGGACCATGGGCCTCAACCAGTCCACGCACGGCACCTGGAACACCAACGCGCTGGTCAATCTGCATCTGGCGACGGGCGCCATCTGCCGCCCCGGCAGCGGTCCGTTCTCGCTGACCGGGCAGCCCAACGCCATGGGCGGCCGGGAGATGGGCTATATGGGTCCGGGCCTGCCCGGCCAGCGGTCGGTGCTGGTCGATGAGGAGCGCGCCTTCGCCGAGGAGCTGTGGGAACTGCCCCCCGGCACGGTCCGCAAGGACGGGGTCGGCCAGGGCACCATCGAGATGTTCCAGAAGATGGCCGACGGGGACATCAAGGCGTGCTGGATCATCTGCACCAACCCTGTCGCCTCCGTGGCCAACCGCAAGACGGTCATCGAGGCCCTGGAGAGGGCCGAGTTCGTCGTAACCCAGGACGTCTTCGCCGAGACGGAGACGAACGCGTACGCGGATGTCGTACTGCCCGGCGCGCTGTGGACCGAGACCGAGGGCGTGCTCATCAACAGCGAGCGCAACCTCACCCTCGCGCAGCCCGCCGTGGAGCCGCCCGGGGAGGCGATGGCGGACTGGCGGATCATCGCCGCTGTCGCCCGCGAGATGGGCTACGAGAAGGGTTTCTCGTACGACAGCGCGGAGGAGGTCTTCGAGGAGATCAAGCGCGCCTGGAACCCGAAGACCGGCTACGACTTGCGGGGCATCACCTACGAACGGCTGCGGTCCACCCCCGTGCAATGGCCTGCGGCGAGCGAAGGCGGCCCCGACCGCAATCCGATCCGCTACGTGAACGAGGACGGCGGCGGTCCGGTCTTCCCCACGGCGAGCGGCCGTGCGGTGTTCTACGCCCGCCCGCACGTCCCTGCCGCCGAGATGCCGGACGACGACTATCCGTACGTCCTGAACACCGGGCGGTTGCAGCACCAGTGGCACACCCTCACCAAAACGGGCAAGGTCGCCAAGCTCAACAAGCTCAACCCCGGGCCCTTCGTGGAACTGCACCCCGGCGACGCAGCCGCGCTCGGCATCGCCGGCGGCGACTCGGTGGAGGTCGCCTCGCGGCGCGGACGGGCGGTGCTGCCCGCCGTGGTGACCGACCGGGTACGGCCCGGCTGCTGTTTCGCGCCCTTCCACTGGAACGACCTGTTCGGCGAATACCTGAGCGTCAACGCCGTCACCAGTGACGCCGTCGACCCGCTCTCCTTCCAGCCGGAGTTCAAGGTGTGCGCGGTGTCGCTGACGAAGGTGGCTCCGGTGTCCGTGGCGGTACGTCCATTGGTCGCGGCCGGCGCTCGTCCGGGTGCCGCGCTGGGTCCGGCTCCTGCGGGTACGACCACACCATTGGGGCCCTCGTTCGGGCTCGAGCCCGCCCCACCACCCGTACTGGCCGAGCACGAGCGCCAGTACCTGGTCGGCTTCCTCGCCGGGATCGGATCGGGCGTCCCCGGCGTGCCGGTGCTGCCGCCGGGCGCACCCTTCAGCCCCGAGCACGCGCTGTGGGTGAACGGCGTACTGGCCGGCATGTACTCCCGGACCGTCCCCGGGACGCCCGCCGTACCCGCGGCACCTGCCGCCCCCGTCCGTGAGGTCGTCGTCCTGTGGGCCTCGCAGACCGGCAACGCCGAGGAGTACGCGGCGGCGGTCGCCGACCGGGTCACCACCACCGGGCACAGGGCCACCCTCGTCTCCATGGACGACGCCCACCCCGGGAACCTGCCGACCGGCGCCGACATCCTGTTGATAACCAGCACCTTCGGCGACGGCGAGGCCCCCGACAACGGCTCCGGCTTCTGGGCCGCCCTGACCGCATCCGACACGCCCCGACTGGACGGTGTGCGGTACGCGGTCCTCGCCTTCGGCGACTCCTCCTACGACGACTTCTGCGGCCACGGCCGCCGTCTCGACCAGCGCCTCGACGAGCTGGGCGCGGTGCGTCTCGCCCCACGGACGGACTGCGAACCCGACTACGAGCCCTCCGCCACGGCTTGGCTGGACCAGGTCCTCACCACCCTGACCGACGCCCCGGAAACAGCCTCAGCGCCCGCGCCGACCACATCGTCCGCTCGCCGGTCGAGAAGGCCGACCCCCGTCACCACCCGCCTCACCGGCAGTCAGCTGCTCAGCCTGCCCGGCGCGGGCAAAGAGGTCCGCCGCTTCACCTTCGACACCCGCGACAACGAGACTCCGCTCCTCTACGCGGCCGGGGACGCCCTCGGCGTACGCCCCCTCAACTCCCCGGACCTCGTCACCGAATGGCTGGCCACCACCGGCATCAACCCAGCGGCCACCGTGCACCTGAACGGCACCGCTGAGGTCCTCCTCCACGAGGCCCTGCACCGGCATCTGGACATCACCCGCATCACCCCCGGCCTGCTGCGCTTCGTCGCCGAACGCACCCACGACCGCCTACTGAAGCAACTGCTGCGCCCCGACAACAAGGACGAACTGGCCAAGTGGTCCTGGGGCCGCCAGGCCGTCGACGTCATCGCCGAACGCCCCGTCCGCGCCACAGCCCAGGAATGGGCCGACCTACTGAAGCCGCTCCAGCCCCGCCTGTACTCCATATCGTCGAGCCCCCTCACCGACCCCCACCTCGTCTCGCTGACAGTCTCCGTCGTCCGGTACGAGAACCCGGACGGACGACCGCGCCAGGGCGTCTGCTCGCCCTTCCTCGCCGACGCCTCCCCCGGCACACCCGTGCCGGTCTTCGTCCAGTCCTCCTCGAAATTCCGGCCGCCGGCCGACCCCGCCACCCCGATGGTGATGGTCGGCCCCGGCACCGGGATCGCCCCCTTCATCGGCTTCCTCCATGAGCGCCGCGCCCTCGGCCACCACGCGCCCAACTGGCTCTTCTTCGGCGAACAGCACCGGGCCACCGACTTCTACTACGAGGACGAGCTGACCGCCTTCCTCTCCGACGGCACCCTCGCCCGCCTGGACACCGCCTTCTCCCGCGACCAACGGGCCAAGGTCTACGTCCAGGACCGGATCCGCGAACACGGTCCGTTGCTGTGGTCCTGGCTCCAGGAGGGCGCCCACTTCTACGTCTGCGGCGACGCCTCCCGCATGGCCAAGGACGTCGACCGGGCCCTGCGCGACATCGTCTCCGTCCATGGCGGCCTCGACGAGGACGGGGCAGTCTCGTACGTCAAGCAGCTCGCCGCCGCCAGGCGGTACGTCCGTGACGTGTACTGATCGGCTCAGCTGTGCGTCGGCGGGGGCGGGGTGCCGTACCGCGCACGGCGTACGGCCGGGTCGGGAAGGGCTCGAGGCCGGCGGACCGGGTGCGCAGCGCCTGCCGTAAGGGCCCAATTCGGCACCGCTGCACTGAGCCGAGGGGTTCAGCGGACGCGTACGGCACGGGCCAGGAAGTGCTGTTGGGCGTCCTCGTAGCAGGCCAGATGCCAGCCGGCTGTGTGAAGTGCCGGCCGCAGGTTGGTCTCGTCCAGCGGGTCGGCGGGGTCGAGGGGACGGCCGTGCCGGGCGGCCCGTTCAGCACGGCCGGAGGGGTGGAAGAGCAGGAGGCTGCCGCCGGGGGCCGTCACGCGGGCCCACTCGCGCAATGCCGGGGCTGGTTCAGGGAGGTGGTTGATCAGTCCGGCGGTGAAGATGCCGTCCACCGTGCCGGAGGGAAGGGGCAGGCGAGAGGCGTCGGCCAGCAGCAACAGGGCGAGGTCGGCGCGGCCGTGCCGGGCTGCGGCATCGAGCATCGCCGAAGTGACGTCCACCCCCAGGACCGCGCCCATGTCCCCCACCTCGGCCCGCAGCGCGGGCAGTGCCCGCCCGGTGCCGCAGCCCAGGTCGAGAGCGGTCTGCCCGCAGCGGAGCCCCATCCGGGCCACGGCTGCCGCGTAGACGGGCCCGTCGGCCGCGAAGCGCCCCTCCCACGTATCGGCCTTCGGCGTGAAGAACGCGCGCGTCGACGTATGCCCAGCGCGGGACACCACCAACGCGCCGAACCGCCGCAACACCTGGTCCCGGTACGGCGCCAGGACCGCCGGCTCGGCCGGGGCCGACTCACGCAGGCCCGGCACGGTGACCGCCTCCTCCGGGAAAGCCGTCACGAAGGCGTCCACGGCCACGGCATCGACCTCCAGATGGAACTGAAGCCCCCAGGCCGTCCCGCCCACCCGGAAGGCCTGCACCGGAAAGCGATCGCAGGAGGCCAGTAGCGCCGCCCCGTCCGGGAGATCCATGGTGTCGCTGTGCCAGTGCAGCACCCGCAGTCGCTCGGGCACCCCGACGAACAACGGATCGGTACCGGCGGCGGCATCCGGCCGCACGGGTTCCCAGCCAACCTGGAGACCCGTGCCCGGCCGGGCTCCGCCACCCGCCGCCACCGCCAGCAACCGCGCCCCCAAGCACACACCCAGCACCGGCACCTGGGCCTCCAGCGCCGTGCGCAGCAGCGCCAACTCCGCCTCCCGGGTGGGGAAACCGTCGTCGCTGTACGCGGACATCGGCCCGCCCAACACAACCAGCGCCTCGGCCCCGGACAGGTCGGACGGCAGTGCGTCTCCGGCCCAGACGCGGCACACCCGGATCTCCAGCCCGGCCGCCTCCAGCGCCGCGCCGATCGCGTACGGACCCTCAACCGGCACGTGCTGCACCACCAGAACAGCCACCAGCGACCTCCTCCAGATCCGCAGATGCCACCCAAAAGCACACGCTGACCACGCCACCCAAGGGATCCGCGGTACGCATTACCGCCCCGGACGGCAAGGGGCTGTGGTCCGACGACCCGACCCGGGAATCGACAGCCTCTGACCGTTCTCTTGGACGGGTGGCTCGGAGAACTACGTCCAGGACGTGTAGCGGCCGTCGACCCGTATCGCGTTGATGCCGCTGATGTGCCGGGCGCCGCAGCGGTCCTGGGGCAGGACCAGTTGGGGCCCGGCCCGGTCGAGTGGGGTGTCGTCGATGCTGGCCGCGAGCAGGACGGGGGCCTGGCCGAAGTCGGGGTCGATCTCGGCCCAGGACAGGAGGGCGTGGTGGCCGTCCATGCCGGACACGGCGATCAGGAAGCGCAGGCGGTCCTTGCGTCGGGCGGGATCGAAGACGGGACCCGCATCGGACAGCACGTCGTGCAGCAATGGTCCCGCGAAGCGATGGTGCTGGACGCCGCTGGTGGCGCACTCGAAGCTGACCCGCACGCGGTGCTGGGGCCAGGCGAGCAGGTCCGGCACCGTCAGACGGGCCGGGCGCGCGAGGTCGCCGGTCAAGGCGAGCTCCGCCACCGGATCGGCGACCGATTCCACGAGGGACTGACTCACCGGCTATCACCTCCCGAATGACGGTACCCGGGCAACAGTCCCGTACAAACGCACATACCCATCCCTACTTAGCAAACATCCGGCTCATGCGATGTAATAGGAGACTTCCCCATCGTATTTGCGGCAGGACCTTCCACGCACGCACACCTACCGAATCAGGGAAGCGGCCGCCTGGATGGGGGCCGCGCCGACACGCTCAGGCGCTTGACGACCTCGGGGGCAATTGAGGTCGGGACGTACTGGCCTGGCGGTTCGACTGGTACGTGATCAGCAGGCGCTGTTGTGGACGGGGATGAGTGCGGTACTCGTCCGGCGCCGGCGATTGCCCGAGACGAAGGCCCGCCGCCCGGGTCGACCCGCCCGCGGGCGCCTGACCTGGGGCTCGGCGCCGTCGAGCCGAAGCTCGATGTCTTCGACCTCGGCGTAGGCGAAGACGTCTTCCAGTGTCCGCAGCCGCACTCCAGACCGGTCAGGCACTGCGAAGCCGCGGGCTGCAAGCAACGGACGCACTTGCCGGAACGCCGTCGACACGGTCGAGCGGTCGACGTCGTACTGCTCGGCCAGGACATCGTGCGGCCTCCCACTGGGCGGTAAGTTCGGCGAGCAACTCGCCCAAGTGCGTGCGGGAGACCCCTGACAGGCAGGATGGGAACCGGCCGCACGGGCCCAGGCCAGTGTCACAACTCACCCAACCCACGCGGCCGTTGTCAGGTCACGCGCTGAGTATCTCCGTGTTCTGGCAGGCGGCCAGGCGCCATTGCCCGTCTTCCTTCGCAATGACATAGAGCGGCGTACCCGGGTTCCCGATGGGCTGACCGTCAAGTGTCAGGTACTGGGCATGCGCCTTGACAGCGGCGACTTCGGGGCGGATGAACAGCACATGCACCACCTCGTACTTGGCCGTCGAGTCCTTCATGGCACCGGGAAGTACCTGGTGCGTTAAGGCCGATATCTCATCGCGCCCGGTGAGGCGCTTGCCGTGGCCCGTCGTCCAGATCGCGTCGCTCCGGAAGAGCCTGATGAACTCGTCCACGAGCTCGTTCTGCCGGGAGTGCTCAAGGACGGCGATCACCTTCTTGATCGCCACGATCTCAGCTTCCTGTATCTGCCCATCGATCACAGTTGCGTTCATAGGGTCATCTTTTGACCTCAACGACACTTGAGGTCAAGCACCTTCAGGCATTGCTCCCCCACTAGCTCCCACTGATCCCAGGCAGCCCCGAGTGCCGCCCGGAACCACAGAAACCGGCCCTTGCGAAACCTGGGGCGGCTCAGCGTGCCGCACGGCTGGCGGTCGGAGTCAGTGCGGAGATCGTGCGCCACCGGACCGAGGTCAAGACTGTGCGCCTCCCTCACCGTCCGGCAAGTGCCCTTCGGCCCAGCGGCCCAGCTCCACCAGGGCGGGGCGCAGCGCCTCCCCCGTAGCGGTGAGGCAGTAGCTGACGCGCAGCGGCGGCCCGGGGTCGACGTTGCGGACGACCACGCCGGTGGCCACCAACTCGGCGAGACGGCCGGAGAGCATACGCCCAGTGATGCCGGGGACAGCATGCCGTAGGTCTGCGAAGTGGATCGGGCCGCCCATGAGCGCGGCAATAACCATCCCGGTCCAGCGCTTACCGAGAAGCCCGAATACGCGTTGGACCGCACTGCCGGCACCGGTGCACATCGCTCCGTACTCTTCGGCCCCCCGCCGTGACCCCCGCTGCGTCGCCATGGAGCCACTCTACTTGAGTCCCCACTGTAGGTATAAAAAAGTAAGCAGGTACGGTATCAATAGGAGTGTACGAAAAAGCATCACAGCGTCGACAGAATCGAAAGGCATGCCCGCCATGACCAACGACACGACGAACTCCGCGGCCGGCTCCGCAGCCGACCTCGCCACCGGCGATTGGGTATTGGACCCGGCCGCGTCCTGGGTCGGATTCCGCCACAAGTCGCTCTGGGGCCTGGTCACCATCAAGGGCACCTTCACCAAGATCAGCGGCGAGGGCGAGGTCGACGCACCGGGCCATGGCCGCGGGACGCTGGTCATCGACGCGGCATCGGTCGACACCAAGAAGAAGAGGCTCGACACCCACCTGCGCTCGGCAGACTTCTTCGAGGTCGAAAAGCACCCGACCTTCACCTTCGCGGCCGACGGCATCACCGCCGACAGCGCCGGCAACGCCCAGGTCAGTGGCGTACTGACGGTCCACGGGAAGTCCCACCCGCTCACCTTCACCACCCAGGTCACCGTCGCAAGCACCACCGACGTCACGCTCACAGGCGAGGTGGACATCGACTACAAGAACTTCGCGATGGCCTGGAAGAACCCGGGCGGCACCGTGCGAGGCCTGACTACGGTCACTCTCAAAACCCGCTTCACCCGGGCCTGAGTTGGGAGCGACATCCGGACGCCGGTCTTCGCGCCTTCTGTGCCCTGCCGGTGGGCAGGGCACAGAAGGCAGTGCGGGCGAGAGGCGTGGCGGTTCCCGGATCGGCCCTCACTCGCATGCCGGTGGCGATCTCCGGCCGGGCGCTGACGGTCGAGCCGGCAAGCCGCCCACTTGAGGTCGGACGGTCATCTGGTCGAACCCGACTGCTCGACCCGCTGCCATCTCAGGACGGCGGTAAGTTGCCGCCCTCCGAACGGCAGGGGTTCTGGCGTGATCAGTTCGAGACGCGGCTCGACAAGTACGACCTTGCGAGCCATGGACGCGTGGACCCAGTTCGGGAACAGGCTCACTTCCGGTTCGTGCACGACCATGGAATCGCCGTCGACGTGGTAAGAACCGGCGTACGCCACATAGCCACGGGCGGCGGCGGCAGACTCGGCATCAGTGCCGTCGCCGAGTCCGCCAGCCTGATAGCGCGGTCGGTCGAGCCGCATGATCTGTACCGACATGAGGCCATCTGCTGTGTAGCAAAGACAGCCCGCAGCATCGTCCCCCAGCGGATGGCCGACGAGCACGCCGAGCCCGTCACGCACCTCGTACGACGTCAACCGCCAGTAACCCACCAGGCGCTCCTGGAGTGACCGGCTATCGGCACCAATCTGCATGGATACGCCACTTTCCTTTCCGGTGGATCTCGTCAAGGCACCCGACCTCGTCGATGTTCATCTCGCGCCAGGCCGGCCCAAATCTCAGCCCCGCACAGCAGCGGTGCGGCAACCCGATCGCGCCGACCAGGCCGACAGGGAGCGGTCCGCATGATGAAAGCCGTACCGGGAGATACAGGCACCCGAAGGTCCCTCGACCAGCGGCCATGCCAGGACTTCGGGCCGCAGCATCCTGCCGAGGGTCCCGCAGGGAGGCTTATCGATCGAGACGTCGGTTCGGGAGCCTCGCCTGCATCGAGGTCGACCCCATCAAGATGGTATGAAACAAGATGTTCTGGGTCAAGAGTAGTTTGGCGGTGCCTGACCCCGGTTACTTCCGCAGGCGACGGGCGAACTCGGGAACGTCGACGAACTCATCGAATGCGTAAAAGCGGAGCACCTCAAGGAAGACATCGCGTTGGGCCGGATCGAGAAGGCCGAGCAGCTCCCGCTCCACCTTCTCCGTCGCCGCACTCGCACGCAGGCAGACCTGACGGCCGCGGGGGGTAAGCGTCGGCCTGCGAACCCTTCGGTCCCGCGGGTCGGGCACTCGGACTACCAGTCCCTTGGCCTCAAGAGAGTCGACGGTTGCCGTGATGACAGACTTGTCGATCTTGACAAGTGCGGACAACTCGAGCTGCGCCATCGGCGCTGTCATCAGCGCGACCATGACGAAGTGCTCTTTGATGTTGACGCCGACCGACTCCAGAGCAGCCGTCTTACGCGCGCCGAAGCCGAGCCACGCCCGATTCAGCAGCCAATTGACATCGCCGTTCAGCGGATGCTCAGCGTTCCCCATTCAACTATGGTACCGAGTGCCTCTCATCCGATGCCACTCTCCACAAGCTGATCAGGTGTCTGATCTGGGCATTCACCGGCGGGGGCAGGTCCCAGGCAGCGAGTTCGTCGAGGATGTCCAGGCCGAGCAGCCACTCCCGATGCCCAACATCCTCGGGAACGTGCGTCTTGGCTCGTCGTTATCGATAGCCCAGGCGTCCGGGGCGAGAGATGTCGCCATACGTTCGGCGCTCCGGCGCCGGACCGGCAGCGCGTCCCATGGTGGCTGGATCAGGATGATCCCACCAGCCCGCCGAGGCGAACACGTCCGCAACGAACTCCGCCAAGTCGGTGGCTCAAGGCGTCCGTTGTCAGGTTCGGGTGGCCGTCGCTGCACCCTCGGCGGCGATCGCTTCGAGTTGCCTTCGACGTGCGTGTGCGACTCGTGCTCGGGACGCCCACCCCGCCAGAGCCACGGCA
Organism: Streptomyces sp. NPDC093544; assembly: GCF_040683495.1. Taxonomy (NCBI): domain Bacteria; kingdom Bacillati; phylum Actinomycetota; class Actinomycetes; order Kitasatosporales; family Streptomycetaceae; genus Streptomyces; species Streptomyces sp. NPDC093544. Next base: position 16,579 of record NZ_JBFBEA010000008.1, read on the forward strand.
ACAACCAATGCTGTTCCGTTGAAGGCGGGCTGGATCCACGCCGCTACGCCCATTTGTTGCAGACCCGAAACCACGACGGCCAGGAAGAGAACCGCGACCAGTAGCCCCGGGACGTTGAATCGTCCGGGAGAAATGGTTGTCGATCCGAGGAGAGCTGCGGCGAAGATCGGCAACAGCAGTGCCGGATTGCCCGCCGCTGTTGCAGCACCCAGGGTCGCCCCCAGCACGACACCGGCTACGCCTGCGAGCAGACCGCCGGCTGTGAACGCCGCAATCCGATAGCGATCCGCAGGGATGCCGGTCAACCTCGCGGCGCGGACGTTGCCACCCACGGCATTCATCCGACGCCCCACGGCGGTGTAGCGCAGAACGACATGAAGGACCATCGCGATCGCCAGCGCGTAGAAGACGGACAAGGGCAGTCGAAGCCACTCGGTCCGAGCCAACGCCGTCAGTGAGGTCGGTGCCACGTACTGATCTGTGCCCCCGAGATAGAGCTGGGCCATGCCTCCCAGCAGGGTCGCCATACCCAACGTCCCGACGAACGCGTTCACTTGCAGACGGACCACGACCAGACCATTGATCAATCCGACACCTGCGCTTATCGCGACGGCGATGATGATGCTGAGCCATACCGGAACACCTTGGCGTTCGGGCAGCGTCACGACGAACACGCTTGCCAGAGACAGGTTGGCCGCAACCGAGAGGTCGAACTCCCCCAGCGTGAGGGTGAGCAGGATGCCCAAGCCCGCGATGACCGTCACGGATTGGGCGGACAGAATCGAGCTCGCGTTGGCGAAGCTCACGAACGAGTCCGGTCTCTCGACGGAGAAGTACGCAACGAGCACAATCAACAGGAGCAGGAGTCCGAACCGCGAGAGCACAGTCAAGGATTGCTGGGCGACACTCTCACGGTCACGACTGGGCAGCACCGGCCCAGGGTCCCTTGGTCCCACCGATGGAGCAGGTGCTCCGACAGGCCTGCGACGTCTCAAATTGTTCCTCCATAGGCCAGTTGTGTGACGGATTCGAGTTCGAGTTCGTCTCCGGAGAGCTCCGCCACGACTCGGCCCGCACGCATGACGATCACGCGGTCGCACAGGCCGGCGGCTTCCTCGAGATCTGAGGTGACCACCAACCCACCGCAGTGATCGGCCGCACAACGCCGTCGAAGCAACTGGTAGATGTCATACCGGGCTCCGACGTCCACCGCGGCGGTCGGCTCGTGAAGCACAAGGACTCGTGGGCCGTGGAGGAAGGACCGGGCGAGGAGCACCTTCTGCTGGTTGCCCCCGCTGAAGGTGTTGATCTCGCGATCGGGCTCCGGTGGACGCACTCCGAATTGCTCCAGCGCCCTGCGCGCCGCACGTCGTTCCTTGCCCCGTCGCACCCAGACGCCTCGCTGTGGACCCGCGAGGAAGAGGTTTTCGGCGGCCGTCATGTATTGCGCCAGGCCGTCGACAAGTCGGTCAGCAGGTACGTAGCGGACACCGTGTCTGATCGCGTCCCGTTCCGAGCCGAAAACGCAGGACACCCCATCGACTTCGATGCTGCCACGTGCCGCCGGCAGTCCCCCGCTGATGGACAGCGCCACCTGGTTATGGCCGGCGTCTGCGAGTCCCGTAAGGCCTACGATCTCGCCCTCGCCGACCGAGAACGACACGGGCCCGTATCCGAAGCCTCCCAACTCGCGCACTTCGAGAGCTGTGGAGCCTGGAGCTGATCGTGAGCGCGTGGGCGAGTGGGCTGTCGTCGTCTCGCGCCCGACGATGAGCGAGACCAGTTCGTCACGGTCCAGTTCCTTCGCGTCCCGCATCCCCACACTGCGGCCGTCCCGCATGACGGTGACTCGATCGCAGACCCTCAGGACGTCGTCGATGCGATGCGTGATGAGCAGGCAGGCGACGCCGGCTTTGCGCAGTCGGTCCAGGCGCGCGAACAGTACCCGAACCTCGCCGGCGTGCAGGCGCGCCGTGGGCTCGTCGAGGACGATCAGGCGCGCGCCGACCCGAAGTGCACGAGCGATCGCGACGATGGCCTGCTCAGCAGGTGAGAGCTCGGCAACCGGCCGATCGACGTCGAGTTCGATCTCCAGGAGCGCCAGCGCCTCGCGCGCCTGCCGGCGGACCCGCTCGCTGGTGACGAGTCCGAAGCGGGTCGGATAGCGTGCTCCGAGCGCGATGTTGTCTGCGACTGAGAGTGCCTCGACAAGACCGAGGTCCTGGTGAATGACCGACATCCCGCGGCCGGTTCGGTCGGCGACCGAGGCGCGGGACATCGGTGTTCCGAACACGGTGACAGAACCGCCGTCAGGCTGTTCCAACCCCGCGAGGATGCGGACGAGAGTGGATTTGCCGGCGCCGTTCTCGCCGAGCAGCGCATGGATCTCACCTGGGGCAACGACAAGGTTCGCGTCGATGAGTGCTCGTGTACTTCCGTAGACGCGCTGAACGGATCGGGCCTCGATGGCCGACTCTGACATCGCAACCCCTCGCACCTCAGATGCCGACAACTTCGGCATCACCAGCCGAATCCCGCCAACTTCCCGTCACGGTGCTTCGTGCTCCTTCCGCACACGGTCACCGCCCGCCACAACACTCCGTGCAGACCACGCACTTGATCAACGCTGGTGCGTGGTCCCGCACGGTCACCCGACCGAGCCGAGGTCCACGTTCCATGCCTTGGCGTACGGAGCGACAAAGTCGACCTTCGATCGGACATAGCTGTCGAAGGCGGAGTACGAGGCGGTGCTCGGCGCGTTCGACTTGTCGATCAGGCCGATACCGATTCCCCAGGCGTCGGCCGCTGGGATCGGCTGCTTGGCCAGTCCGCGGTTGACCGCGTCAATGGACGCGAGTGCCAGCCATTTCTGCGACATGACGGTGCTGGCGGACAACTGGCCGCTTTGGATGGGCGCCAGCGACGGCGGATCGAAGTCGGAGGCCACAACCTTCAACTTGCCGGACAGGCCGGCCTGGGAGATCGCCTGGAAGACCGGTGTCAGCGGCAGCCCGCTGGTCGGCAGGACCAGATACTGAGCATCCGAATTCGTCTGCAGCAGCGCAGTGACCTTCTGCTGTTCCTTCACGGGATCGATGAAATCCGTAGGCGACCACGACTCGGTCTTCACGGAACAGGTCGAGCACTGCTTGAGCAACGTCGCGCCTACCGCGACGGCAAGATCCGGATTGCCTTGGATGTCCAGGAAGACGGCTCTGGCCTTCTCGTGGCTGTCGGTAGCAATCCACGACGCCAGTACGGCCTTCGACACTGGTTCCCGTCCGTCGACGTAACCGGTGTAACCGGGTCCGCCCAGCGACGACACGTTCACGCCGATCGCGACGACGCCCTGTTCCTTGGCTTGGGCGAGTTGCTGCTGGACGAAGATCCCTGACACTGCGACCGCCACTATCGCGTCGGGATGCTGCGACAAGGCCGTACTGAAGAGTTGCTGAAAGCTCTGGGGGGTTCCATCTCCGCTCGAGAGCGCTGCCGACCAGCCCAGTTCGGTCGCGATATCGCGGATGTTGTTCGCAGTGTTGAGACATGCCCCTACCGGTGCGCATCCGATGACAGCGATCTTGTAACGCTTACCCGTCGGCTGCTTGACCGGCGTTGGACCGTCGAAGCTCGTCAACTCTTTGATGCTCGTGAGAGCGAGAGAGGACGCGCCCTTCGCGGTCACCAGACCGCTACGCGCCTCGGAGACCACCTTCTGATACCCGGCGCTGGTAGCTGCCGAGGGCGCCACGCTCCCGCTGGACGGAGCCGAACCACCACCGCTGTTGCTGGTGCTGCAGGAGGCCAGCACCAGACAGGATGCGGCTACGACGCCACTGGCAAGGCTCCGCCAACGCTGTTGAGTCACCACACACTCCGTCTCAGCATCTCCGGTGCCCCAACGGTGGACTTGCTCGGAACGGCCGCATGAATGTCGCGGACACCGCGCCGACCCATTTCGCTGTGCCTCTCTGCTCCAGGCATGTCAGCCATCGCTTCCACCCCTGCCTCCCGCTCGTGTGCCCTGCTCGTCGAGCACGGGTGTGTTCATCTGGCCGAGTCCGGTCATTTCGATGCGGACGGTGTCGCCGGGCATCAGCCACTTGGGGGAAGCCATCCCGGCTGCAACGCCGCCAGGAGTGCCGGTGGTGATGATGTCGCCCGGCTGGAGCGTCGTGGTCGCACTCAGCCACTCGATGATCTTGTAGGGGCTGTGGAGCATCTCCTTGGCGTACGCGTCCTGTCGCAGCTCGTCGTTGACCCAGGTCTGGATCCGGATGTCCTCGTAGCTGCGGGCCTCGTCGAGCGTGACCAGCCAGGGGCCGGTCGGCTGGAAGGTGTCCCAGCCCTTGGTTCGCATCAACTGGAAGAGGGCCGGCGCGTTGAGCTTCCTGCTCTCTCCCTCGCCGAGGTCACGGGCGCTGACGTCGTTGGTGATCATGAAACCGGCGATGTGCTCAGCAGCGCGCTCTGCAGGGATCCTGCGCCCGGCCTTGCCGATGACGACCACGAGTTCGGCCTCGTAGTCCAGGTTCACGCATTCGAGCGGACGCACGATCGCGTCCGTGGGGCCTGCCAGTGCCGAGCTCGGCTTCTGGAAGACCACAGGAAGCGTCGGCGTCGCCTCAGCGCCGATCTCGACGAGGTGGGAGAGGTAGTTCGCGCCGCAGTTGAAAAGGTTCAGGGGGTCGGTGATCGGAGGGCCAAGACGCGTCTGGGCCACCGGGATCACCTCGTCGCCGCGGTCAACTGCCGCTGCGACGCCCTCACTGACCCGATCGAGGAACGGCAGTAGGTTGCGAATGGTCCCGTTCGGCGCGATACCGATGTCCGCCATCACCCTCGACAGCGGGAGGATGGAACTGTCGTTGACCAGAACGCCCGGACGTTCATTTCCGCGAGGGCCGAAGCTGACGAACCGCATGAGCGTGTGTCCTTCCGAGTGGTACATCGTGCTGACTGCGTGGAGATGAGGCCGGACGCTGGGTCGACCTCGTCTGCCGGGCCCTATCGCTTGTCCGGCGGGGACCAGGCGATGAGTTCGGCCACCGACTTTCCGCTGCGGAGCCCTTGCAGCATCTCCGCAGGGTCGAAGGGGGTGGCACCGAAGGCGTTGCTGTCGCCGCCGGCGTAGAACTCGACGATCTGCTCTTCGGTGTAGTCGGTGTCGAAGAACAGTTCGACGACGTTCTTGTCAGGGTCCGTGTAGTACATGGAGATCGTGGGCCCGTGGTTGAGGCACATCGTCGGCACGATGCCGGCATCCGCGAGCCGGACGTGAGCATCGAGCAGCTCGGGCAAGGTCGGGTGCTCGAATGAGAAATGGTGGAGTCGGGACTGCTGGATGAGCTCATCGACACCGGGCGGCACAACGGCAGTCGAGTCGTCGATCTTGGCGGCTTTGAAGATGCCGAAGCGATGGTGGCTCTCGTCCGTGCGGAGGAAGCACACGGAGTGGTCCGAGGTCTCGACGCCGACCGTCGCCTCGAGAACCTGCATGTACCAGTTCTTCACCGTTTCGAAGTTGCCGGTGTTCAAGATGACATGAGCAAGCTTGGGCGACGGCATCACTGCCCCTTCTCTTAGTGGGCCGCGCAATTAAGCTCGGCCCCTTACGTTGGTGAGCCGGCCAGAATCGACCGTGTGCGCGCAATCTGGCGGTATGAATTTCGCGAACCAGAGTCCGTCTGCTTCTTCCAGAGATGCTATGAAGCGAGATGTTCTCTGTCAAGACTACTTTCAATGCTACTGCCGGGTCGGATATCCGGCCACGCCGCGCATCACGTTTGATGGATTTGTTCACAGCAGAAGCGGGGTGATGATCCAGAAGCCTCTCGGGAAACAACAGATCGATGGCGGCGTGGACCAGGTCAATGAAGGCGGTCAAATACTGGCGGTTGTAGGCGTGCAAATCTCGCCAGACTTTGATGGTGGCAAGCGCACGCTCGCCCCGGACCGGCGTCAGATATCCCGGGCCCTGCTGGCCCCGGCTTCCGATCACGGTGCAGACCGTCACCAGTTCCGCTGCGGCTTCGACCAACGCGCGCATGTAGCACTGCAGGAATGTGCAGGAACTGGCGCACCCGGGCGGGACATCCGTCGGCCGAATGTCGTTGCCGAAGCTGGATAGCGTTCCGGTCAGTCAACGTCGCAGAGTCTGGGCAGATCGAGCTCCACGGCGCGACTGAAGGGCAGCCCACCCGCCTTGGTCATGATCCGCATCGCGACTGCCTGCGCCGCGTCCGACGACTGCAAGGCGCCTGCAACGGCGAGGGTTCCAGCCATCTCCTCCGGGAGAGGAATGGGTTGCAGTTTCGTGAGGCCGCTCTTCACCGCGGCAATCGAGGCCGGAGTGAAACTCGCGATGCGGCGACCGAGCTTGTAGACGAACTCGTCAAGCTCGGCATCATCTATCGACCGGTTCACCAACCCGTACAGCTCGGCGGTGTCGCCGTCCAGATCGTCAGAGCTGAGAAGGAACTCCATGGCACGCGCGCGGCCGGCATGCAGTTGAGCCCACTCAATTCCCCCTCCGCCCGGGAATGCACCGAAGCCGACCTCAGGCAGACACAGGCGGGTGTTCTCCTTGCTCGCGAACCGCATGTCGGCGGCCGCGGCGAAAGCGAATGCGAATCCGCGGGCCCGCCCGCGAAGGATGGCGATACTGACGACCGGGGTGGTGCCGAGCCAGTAACTGAACGCAGGCCACTCCTGGATGATCTCCATGGGTTCGTTCACCTCGTGCCCCGAGCCGCCGCTGTCGCCGCCCATGAGATCCAGGTGAGCGCCGAAGAACTCCGGATTCGCGCTCTCGAAAACGAGTACCCGAACGTCATTCGCCGAGTCCTCGGCAAAAGACTTCACGGCCTTCAGGCCCGCGAAGACCTGCGAGTCGATCAGGTTGAAGGGTGGGTTGTCGATCACCACCCCGAAGCAACACGACGAGATCTCGCGGAGGCGAACCGCCTCATTCTTGATCAAGGAATCCTTTGAAGCAGCACCGTTCTCCATGCCTTTGTCTCCTTCGACGTATGGCTCAAAGCGTGCTTCGAAAAGCAGTGTCCGACGCTTGAGGGGATTCAGATGCCGTCGGCGGGTGCCGGGCCACGCTCGGTCGGGGCCAGATTCAGGATCTGGTGCAGCGCGTCGCCCAGCGCCTGGTGGGCGTCGTCGACGCCCCCGCCGGAGCGGAAGCCGACGAATCCGTCCGGACGGATCATCAGGGCACCGGAGGGCTGCAGTTCGTAACGCTGCAGGAGTTCGGCGACGGTCTCGTCGACCGGCAGGAGGTTCGAGCCGAGGCCGAACGCTTTGAGCGGGACCTGCAACTGCTCGCGAAGCTGATCTGCCGCCCTCGTCCAGTCGGCGTTGTCCGGACCGGTGAGGAGGATGAACCCACCGTCGTAGAGGTCGATGGTCGAGATCGTCTCCCCCTGGGAGTGCACCCAGGAGTGCGGCACCCGGGCGCCCGGGCGGGCCGTCGGGCGGTACTCGGCAATGCTCGACTCGACGATCTCTGTGCCGTCCGGCACGATCGCCTCGCTCCGGTACTGATATCCGAATTGCTGGCCGTGCGAGGCCAGCATGGCCCGCTGGGCGGGTATGCCTTCGGCGATGGCCAGGCGTGCGGGCGCCCCTTCCGGCGTCTCGAGCATCACAAGAAAGTTCTTGTCCTGCATCATGAAACCGGTCTTTTCCATCTGCCGCGTGTTGTGCATCATCTGTTCGCCGTTGAACTCCGCGACCGGGAGCCGCTCGTCCTCATACGTTGCGAGCAGTCCGTCGCCGGCGTTCCAGCGAAGCCTCGCAGCCAGCTTCCACGCGATGTTCTGCGCGTCCTGTACGCCGCTGTTGAGTCCGAAGCCGCCGTGGGGTGGGAAGTGATGGGCTGCGTCGCCTGCTAGGAAGACACGCCCGTCCCGCCATGTGTCCGTGACGGACAAGTCATGGCTCCAGGACCAGATGTGGTGGATCTTTATGGCGACGGCCTCGCCGATCGCTGCAGCGACCTGCTTCTCGCACTCCTCTGTCGTCACGGCAGTGGGATCAGCTCCGGGCGGGATCTCGAAGTTGTACCGCCACCGGGTGACGCCGTCGCGGATGAACGCGCCCTGCGTATCGGCGTTGATGATCCAGATGATGGGGATGAACTGTCCGCCCAGAAACGGTTCCAGGTCAGCGTCGAACTGGACGTTGATCGCGGTGCCGAGTGATTCCTGGCCGTGCTCACCAATGCCCAGAGTGCGGCGAGTGATGCTGCGGATACCGTCCGCCGCGATCACGTACTGCGCGACGATCGTGTGCCGCGCACCGTCGGAGTCGGTGTAGGTCGCCGTAACCGACCCGGGGCCACCTGCCAGGTCGACAACCTCGCATCCGAGTCTGATCGTCACGCTGTGCATGTCCTCGGCCACCCTGGCGAGGATCGGCTCGAACATGTGCTGGCCCACTGTCGAGATGCGCTCGGGCGATTGCTCGTCGAACAGGCGAGGGGTCTCGTCGGCATCGCTGACGGACATTTGGCCGATCTCGATACCGTTCAAGCGTGTCATCCACGCGATCGTGATGTCGTCGGGCATGCCCGCGGTGAGTTCCCTTATGGGGTTGGCGACGCCCCACTCACGAAAGATCTCCATAGTCCGCGCATGCACCCCGTTGGCCTTCGGGTACCTGGAGAATTCATTTCGTCGTTCCAGTACCAGGCACCTGATGCCGGCCCGGCCGAGAGCCAGCGCGGCGCTCAGGCCCACTGGACCCGCCCCGATGATCAATACTTCGGCTTCTTCGCTCACTATCAACGCCTCCTCGAAATACACGCCGTATCGGGCGGCGGCACGGGCGGTCTGCTGGAACGTGCAGTCGGCGTGTATTGCGTCTACGCCCCGCCAAGAGGTCCGACCCGTGCCCGGCCTGCGTCGGCTATTAGCCGGCCTTGTTTATGAACGTCTCGACTTCCTCCTCGCACTGCTTACTGGTCGGGATGTCGAAGTGGTCTGCGCCGTCGACAGTGAAGCGCGTCGCATTCGGAATCTTCTCCGCCACCAGCTCCGACGGTCCGGCCCCGTCGGAGCCGCCGTCGACGACCAGGGTTGCGGCCTTGATTGCACCCAAACCCTCAACGGTGACGAAGCGATGGCTCGACGCGAGGTGGCCTGCGACCGCCTCTCGGTCGTTGCCCGCGTCGGCGATCATCGTGCGGATCAGCAGCGCCATGAGATTGTCCGTCGGCTCCTCGGCCGAACGCAGACCTTCGACGAGCGGCTGCTGCATGGTCGCGTGGTGCAGCCCGGCGGTCAGCACCATGTCGGCGGCACCGAGAACGGCAATCCGCTCGAAGAGGGCCGGCTGCTCGCTGGCCGCCAGCAACAGGGCCCAGGCGCCGGCGGAAAATCCAATGGCGTCAACCGATCCGTGCTTGGCGGCCTCTTCGAGGATGAGGTCAGCGGCGTCGCGGCCTACGGCATCCGTGTTTTCCCCATGGCCGGGAAGGTCCACGCCGATCACAGTTCGACCCGCCGCCTCCAGGCTGTCGACCCAGCCACCCCTGCGCCACTGCGTCTCGAAATTGGACGCCATGCCGTTGATGAGAATGACCGGCCGATTGGGAGAAGTATTAATGCTCATGCTTTGTCTCCTTGTGACGCGAGGTGCAATAGGCGCCTCGCATACGTATCTGCGGCGCCGGCCTGTTGGCTCTGAATACTGTCTCGGTCGAGGGGGCGAATGCCTGTTCGCCCCACGCACGGCGGGCGGGCAAGTCCTCGGCCGGGAAGGCACTTCCGCGACTCATGGTCAGCGATAGGCTCTACCCAGATAATACGATCCAAGATGTTCTTGCGCAAGACTATCTGACGAAACAAAGCGCTGATATTCGAGCGCAACCGACGGGCGAGTTCGGAAGCATCGATGAACTCGTCTCACGTTCAGCAGCGGAACGCCCACGGCTTTCGTACCTGTTGAGAGCCACACCAAGAAACCAGCGCGAGCTGAGGAGTTAGCGCAGGGTGTGGGGGCTCAAAACGATGCCGATGATGCGTCAAGCAGGCCACGTACAGGTGACCCCTGACAATGGGCGGGCGTCAGACCCTGATCGCGCCGGCCAGGCTGCGGCCGTGCTCGCGTGCGGTCTGCTCGGCGGTGGCGCGGATCTGCGTGGCCAGAGCCTTGAACTGCTCGAATGCCGGGTTCACACCGACCAACGTGAACTCCGACTCCACGATCTTCAGGTCCAGTTTCCACACGTCGGCAAGGATGCGGTGCATCCAGGCGGTCGCGTGATCCCACCCTTCGCGCGGTGTCCCCTGTGCGTAGCTGCCGCCGCGTACGGTCACCAGCACCGTCGGCTTACCCGCAGTTGCCGGCTCGACGCCCGCGGTCATCCTCGGGTCGCAGATCACAAGGTCTGCCCAGGCCTTGAAGTGCTGTGACACGCCGAAGTTGTACAGGGGTACAGCGAACAGCAGGGCGTCTGCGCCGATCAGTTGATCGGCCGCCTCTGCGGCCAGGTTCACCGCCCCGATCTGTTCCGGGGAGCGATGATCCTCCGGCACGTAGGTCGCGTTCACAGCGGTCGACCATGCGGTCGCAGGGATCGGGTCTATGCCGATATGCCGCGTGACGACCTGTGAATCGGGGTGGGCGGTGCGCCACTCCTGCTCGACGATGTCGGCGATCTCGCGGCTGTGTGAGCCCTCGACTCGTATGCTCGCGTCGAGACGGAACAGGGACATGACTACCTCCTGGTCGCTATTGGATGCCAACCGGCTGGCTGCGATCGCCGGCTGCGCGGGGCGGCCCCGCGCGCTGGGGGCCGACGACTCAACAGGTGCAGTACGGGCCTGCTCGACGGACTCCGTCCACCCGGCGGACCTCCTGACCTCCCGGCATAACGCCTGGCCCCCTTCAACCACTAGGCGCCCGGCCGAGGATGTCGGCCCACAACGTCCACTCCTCAGCGTCCAGGGCAGTGTTGTGGACAAGCCGTTCCGGGTGGCCCGGGGGTGGGCCGACCAGTGGTTGCGGGACGCCCCCCAACGCCCTGCCCATCTGCACCAGTCCCGCCCACAAGCCGCGCGGCAATTGGCCCACAACGCGCCGCAGCTGCCCCGGCACGGCGACATCCGCAGCGGGTTGTTCTGTCTTTACGACGACGAGGCGACCCTGATGGCTTCCTGACCGTGGGAACAACCGCCCCACGCTCCACCAGCACATGCGCATGAAACGCAAATCAGACACCGCAAACCCCTGACTAGGTGATGTCCAGTCCCCGACCACGTTGCAACAGTTGAAGGTCGAGCCGATGTTCCTCGGGCCGGTGCCGGCGTATTTGCCGACGCGCCAATCCGGCGACTTGAGGAGGTGACCGACTCGTGGCTCGCTTCAAGACAGATCCGCACGGCGTTGTTGCCAAGCGCCTGCGACGGTGTCGGGTAGTGCTTGCTGTTCGTTGCCGATCCGGCCGGTCGTCGCCTCGCGACCGTCCAGGTACCAGCACCTCACGGTCCTCTTCTCCGAGGCGCCGCTTTAATTCGTGACAGTAGCCATGGGCCCCTCCTCCGTCAAGGACAGTTTCGTCCTTATCTGATGCCGGTCAGTCAGCGACTCGCGAACTAGCAGGTCGAGTGCGGTTTCCGCATCAGCACTTCTGCTGATCCCTGGCCATTGCGCACCCGTACCACCCTCACTCGATGCGTCGTACCTCGGCGCACCCAACTCGTATACGCTTGCGATATGGCCAGCCGTCACAGCACCGCTGATCTCACCGAGCGCCCTGTCCGTACGCGACGACGGGGAGCCGCGGTGGAGAAGGCGATCTCCGATGCGGTCCTCGCCGAACTGGCCGAGGTCGGGTTCGGACGGCTCACCTTCGACGGCGTCGCCGAGCGCGCGGGCACGGGCAAGAGCCCGCTGTACCGGCGGTGGCCCGACACGACGTCACTGGTGATCGACACGTTGGAGAAGCTGGGCTCGGATCCGGACGGCTATGAACGGACCGGGCAACTGCGGGACGACCTCATCGGGCTCACCCACCACATGACCGCGTCGCTGACAGGCGAAAGGGCCGACGCATTCCGCAGCCTGTTGGGAGAAGCACACCGCTACCCACAGCTTCTGGCCAGGTTCACATCTCAGATACTCGAGCCGCTCTTCGCGGCGTTGACCGCCGTGCTGCTCGATGGCGCCGAGCGCGGCGAGGTGAATCCCGAACGGCTGACCCCGCCCGTCCTGGAGGTCCTCCACGCGCTGGTCATCAAGCGCGCCCTTCTCGACACGCACGATCTGACGGAGCAGGACATCGCCGAGATGATCGACCAGGTGCTGCTCCCCCTCGTCCTGATCTCCCCGAGATAGCGCTGCCGCGGCGATTTCGACAGTCAACACCAGCCTCTACGCCCGATCCTCCAGGGACAGATTGAGCAGGTTGTTTGCACTACGGTCCCCTGGCCACGCTCAGGGCCCCGGCGATGTGCGAACCTGTCGAACCTGAAGGTGCGTCAGACGGCGCTCGATCTGACGCCCGCCACGGTGGGTCGGTTCGTTGTTCCCACCGCGAACCTGGACCGGGTCCGGGCGGAACCGAACCTCAACCTGGTCACCTGCGGCGGGCAGGCGACGGTGCAGACCGAACCCCATGCTGCGCACTGGGCAGTGGCGGAGCTGGCGCGGTTCGGGGTCCCGGTGCGGGTGATCACGCAGAGCGTGGACGGGCTGCACCAACTCGCCGGCAGTCGAGGCCGGTGAGGACGACCCCCGGTACCTGAAGTGGCGGAACCCGAAACCCCGGTCGGTGATAGGCCGGGCGAGCACCGCCGTACGGCCCTCGACTGCCCACCGCCGTGCGGTGTCCGCCAGCTCACGCATGATCGCGGCCCTCCTTGTCACGGGCTGTCGGCGCTGGAAAACCGGCTGGTCAGCGCAGGCGCCATCAGTGGAATTCCAGTAAGCCCTACCACGGTCCGAACAGCACGGACCGAACGAGGGCGACGCGCTTGGACCGCGGAGTGCCCCTGCCTCGGCGTCCTGGGCGGCGGGCACCTACGTTGCACACTGGAAGAAGCGGCGGGAGGAAGAGGAGCCCCTGTGGGAAGCGACCGCCCCGGTGCACGAGGCAGTGCGCCCAGCGCACCGGTCAGCGTGGTCTGCTCACGCTGACCAAGACAGGACCCGGGTGTCCTGGACCCAGGTAAAGCTCGTTCCTGTCAGCACCCGGTGGTCTTGTCGTGTTGGGGCTGCCTGTTGTCGAGGCAGCAGCGTACGAAGGCTTGGACGACGGGATCGGAGTCGTCGGCCGGTGCCCAGGCGATACCCACCCGGCTCGGGCTGACGCCGCTGACGGGCCGGTAGACGATGCCTGGGCGAGCGTAGAAGCGGGCGGCCGATTCGGGGGCGAGGGCGACGCCGTAGCCGTTGGCGATCGCGCTGAGCCAGTCGTCGGGTTGGTCGGTGACGGCGCCGATGCGGACCGGGTGCCCGTCGCGTTCGTCGGTCGCCAGCCAATAGTCCCGCCACCAGCCTGATTCTGGTAGGGCTGCCACGAAGGGCTCATCCCACAGGTCCCTGAAGGGGATCTGGTCGCACGTGGCGAACGGGTGGGTTGTGGGGAGCGCGACCCACCGAGGCTCGGTGAACAACTCCTCCACTCGCAGGCTCTCCTGGCCTGGGAAGGGCAGCCGCAGGAGGGCGGCATCCACGTCTCCGACGATGAGCCCGGCGGTCGGGTTCGACCATGCGGCCTGCCGCATGTCGACCCTCCAGCCCGGCTGCCGACGGGTGAACTCCGTGATGATGTGTGGGGTGGCCTCGTTGGCGGCACTGGCCAGGAAGCCGACCCGCAGCACGTGGGCTGCCCGGTCGGCCGTGCTCTTCGTCTCCCGCAGTATCTGGTCCCAGTCGGCCAGCAGGGCCGGCACCCGCTCCGCCAGGGTCCGACCCGCTTCCGTGAGCGCCATGCCGGCACGGGACCGTGCGAACAGCCGCACTCGCAGCTGGGTCTCCAGTTGCTTGATCTGTTTGGTCAGCGCCGGTTGGGACACGAACAACCGATCCGCGGCGCGGGTAAGGCTCCCCTCCTCTGCCACGGCGATGAAGTAGCGCAACAGCCGGGTATCGACATCCATGCCGTCAGGTTATAGACGCAGGTATTGGACGTGAAGCGAGGGCTGGACGAGCCTTGATTCGGCACGCGAGCAGCGGCTCGCGAACGCTGAGGAACGACGAGGAGTTGCCATGCCTGTACTGAAGACCAGATATCGGAGCGGCCCGACACCGCAACCACGCGACGCGCTAGGCGCCCACCGTTTTGTCGGCTGAACCGGCGGCATACGAATGTTCACCGCCTACGTGGTCGTTACCGTCATCACGATCGTGGTCAACACCGGGATCGCCATCGCCGACTTCTCAAAGGCCGAGTTCGTCCTCGCCAACTCGGCTGAAGTGGGCCTCCCGCAGTCCTGGCTCGTCCCGCTTGCCACGCTGAAGGCTGTCGGAGCTGTCGGGCTCCTACTTGGGCTCCTGGGCGCGCGGTTCATCGGCATCGCCGCCGCGATCGGCCTTGTTCTGTTCTTCATCGGCGCCCTGGCCGCCCACTTCCGCGCCCGGGTCATCCACAACATGGCCTTTCCAGGCGGCTACTTCCTGCTGGCCGTGGCGTCCTTGGTCCTAGCCGCCGCGAGGTGAACGCTGAGCTATTTGTTCTGCCCGTGAGCACGCGTAACTCGTGAACCAGGAAAATTCCTCGATCCGTTAACGCGGCCCTTGGTGTGACCCGGTGGGCGGCCGCCACATGGCACAGAACGGCTTCCCGTTCAGAGACGGCAGCTGATCTCCATGCCGTCCTCGACGGGGAAGGTGACGCTCTGGTAGCCGTTCGCCGGGGTACGCATGTATTCCAGATAGGACTGCAAACTGCTCAAGTCTACGTCGTCGGCCACGACGAGCGTTCCCGGTTACGCGCCTGCCTCGCCCGCGCACTCGTGCTGCGCCCACGCTGGCTGATCTGCGACGAGATGACGGCGATGCTGGACGCCTCCACCACACCGCGCTCGTCGCGGCCGTCGAGGACTACCGCACTGCAACGGGGGCCGGTCTGCTCGCCGTCGGCCACGACCGCGTACTCCTGCACAGCTGGTGCGACCGCACCGCCGAGTGGGACAGCCTGGCCATGGCTGATGAGAGATGCTGAAAAACAAGCTGAGAAAGAAAGGGTTCCCGCAAGTCACGTCCTTGCGGGAACCCTTCTTCTTACTGCCTGCCCCGTGAAGGTTGAGAAGACGATCACGAGCAGGACATCTGTGCGCGCCTACGCCGTCACGGCGCGAGCAGCAGGCTGTCGCCGCGCTCCTTGGCGGCGGCGTAGCGCTTGGCCACGTCCTGCCAGTTGACGACGGCCCACATGGCGTCGATGAAGTCGACCTTCTGGTTTTTGTACTGCAGGTAGAAGGCGTGCTCCCAGGCGTCGAAGACCAGGATCGGGGTCGAGCCCTGGCCGACGTTGCCCTGGTGGTCGTAGACCTGCTCGACGATCAGCCGACCGCTGAGCGGCTCGTACGCCAGGACGCCCCAGCCCGAACCCTGGGTGGTCGCGGCGGCCTTGGTGAGCTGGGTCTTGAACCCGGCGTACGAGCCGAAGGACTCGGCGATCGCGTCCGCGAGGTCGCCCACACCGTCGGCGGCCAACGGCTCGCCGCCGCCCTCGCCGGTCATGTTGTGCCAGTAGATCGAGTGCAGGATGTGGCCGGAGAGGTGGAAAGCCAGGCTCTTCTCCAGCCCGTTGATCGAACCCCACGACTCCTTGTCGCGCGCCTCCGCGAGCTGCTCCAACGTGTCGTTCGCACCCTTCACATACGCCGCGTGGTGCTTGTCGTGGTGCAGTTCGACGATCTGCGGGTTGATGACCGGCTCGAGCGCCGCGTAGTCGTACGGGAGCTCCGGAAGCGTGTAAACCGCCATGTCCAACATCCTTCGGCCTTGTTATTGCCCATAGTATGCAACTGCACGCTAACAGCAGATGAGGGCCCCCGCCGATCAGGCATTGGCCCTAGGACCATGTCGTGTCGCGGGAGGGCAACCGTCATGCGTGGGCGCCACCCACGCCATGCACTGCGGCGGGCACGATTGAGGAGTTGGGCGGGACCTGCGGGAGCGGGCCAGAAGGTGCTCCCAGCCGTCGCCCCGACCCGACCCGACGAGGGCGACGGTCGGCAGCCTGCACATTCGCGCTCGGGTACACATCACCCAACTCCCTATTGCACACTACTTGCGATAGCTTATTGAGTGCAGGAGGGGTGGGCATGGGCTTTCCGATCGTGCTGGGAATTGAGTCGTCCTGCGACGAGACCGGCGCGGGGCTGGTCCGGAACGGGCGGCTGCTGGGCCACGCGGTGGCGTCGAGCATGGACGAGCACGCCCGCTTCGGCGGCGTCGTGCCCGAGATCGCCGCCCGCGCGCACGTGCACGCCGTGCGGCCGGTTATCCAACGGGCGCTGGACGAGGCAGGTTTGCGGCTGGCCGACATCGGCGCGGTGGCGGTGACGACCGGGCCAGGCCTGGCGGGGGCGCTCCAGGTGGGGCTTGCCGGGGCGAAGGGGCTGGCGTACGCGTTGGGCGTCCCGCTGTACGGCGTGCATCACCTCGCCGGTCATGTCGCCGCCGACACCTTGGAGTACGGGCCGCTGCCCGACCCCTGCATGGCGCTGATCGTCTCCGGCGGCCACACCTCCCTCCTCCTCGTCCGCGACCTCGCACGTGACCGGATCGTCCACCTCGGCTACACCCTCGACGACGCCGCCGGGGAGTGCTTCGACAAGGTCGCGCGGGTTTTCGGACTTCCCTATCCCGGCGGTGCGGCCATCGACCGGGCAGCGCGCGCGGGGGATCCACGTGCTGTCTCCTTCCCGCGCCCGCTGCCCGACTCGTACGACTTCTCCTTCTCGGGGCTGAAGACGGCCGCCGCACGCTGGGCCGAGGGCCACGCGGGCCGTGAGCTGCCGGTGGCCGACGGGGCCGCCTCGCTCCAGGAGGCCGTGGCCGACGTACTGACGAAGAAGGCCGTCGCGGCCTGCGTCGAGCACGGCGTATGGAGCCTGATCGTGGTCGGTGGCGTCGCCGCGAACTCTCGGGTGCGGTCCCTGGCCGAGGAGCGCTGCCGGGCGGCGGGCGTCGAGCTGCGGGTGCCGCCCCTCAGCCTGTGCACGGACAACGGCGCGATGATCGCCGCCGTCGGTGACCTCCTCGTACGCGCCGGGGCCGAACCCGCCCCGCTGGACCTGTCCATCGACCCGTCCGCACCTCTTGAGTACGCCACGCTGCACCCGGCGGCATCCCTGGCAGGTGCAGCCTGATGAGCATCCAGGTCCTCAAGGGCGCCGACCTCCTGGCCCACACCGCCGCGCTGCGCGCCGTGTACGTCGCTGCCTTCTGTGCTCCGCCTTGGAACGAGGACGCGGAGAAGGCCGTCGCATTCGTGGGCCGTCTGCCCATGAACGTGAGGCGTCCCGGCTTCACCGCCGCGCTGGCCTTCGCCGGCGAGGAACTCACCGGCTTCGCCACCGCCTGGACCACCCTCGCCCCCTTCCCCACCGACCGCTGCTACCCCCAGGCCGCCGCCGGCCTCGGGTCCGACCAAACCGCGAGCTGGCTGTGCGGAGCCCGCGAGATCGAAGAACTCGCCGTCCGCCCGGACGCCCACGGAAGGGGCATCGCCGCTGACCTCCTGGAGGCGGTCACGGCCGACGCCCCCGAAGGACGCTCCTGGCTGCTCACCTCCGTCCAGTCGACCCGAGCCATGGCCTTCTACCGCCGTCAGGGCTGGACCCAGGCCACCCACCCCTCCCCCGACGGCAAAGGCATCGTCGTCTTCCTCAGCCCCCGCCACCCCGCCCGGGCGTTCGCCGCCCAGCCCCTTTAATCACCCTTGCCGTCGTCCGAAGCCCTGTCGTGCGCACCGTCGAGATCCCCCCGCCCGCAGGTCCGGTTGGGACGCCACCGCCGTGGTCAAACAGTTGCTCCACGGCCGCTGGTTCGCCAGAGGTGGCGCAGGGCGCGGGGCCGCCTCCGATCGGGGGAATGCGCGTCCTCACCTGCCGAC
This sequence comes from Streptomyces sp. NPDC093544, assembly GCF_040683495.1. Taxonomy (NCBI): domain Bacteria; kingdom Bacillati; phylum Actinomycetota; class Actinomycetes; order Kitasatosporales; family Streptomycetaceae; genus Streptomyces; species Streptomyces sp. NPDC093544. The sequence continues at coordinate 34,664 of NZ_JBFBEA010000008.1, forward strand.
CACACCACCCGTAGGAGGAGAGAGGGGAACATGACCGTTACCGCACAGATCGTCAGCACCCGCCCGGTTGCGACGCTCATCAACGTCTTCACCATCTCCCCCGACCGCCAGGCCGAACTCATCACCCTGCTCGCCCGCGCCACCGAGGAGACGATGAAACACCAGCCCGGCTTCATCTGCGCCAACTTCCACGCTTCCCAGGACGGTGAGCGCGTCATCGACTACGCCCAGTGGGAGTCCGAGGAGCACTACCGCGCGATGCTCGCCAACCCCGAGGCCCTCGTCCGCATGGACCAGGCGGCCACCATCGCCACCGACGTACAGCCTCGGCTCTTCCAGGTGCAGTCGACGCATCCCAAGGAAGCGCAGCCCGAGATATCGCAGCCCGAGATATCGCAGCTCGAGGAACCGCAGCCCGGCGAGAGACGGCCATGACCGGTCCACGAATGCAGAGTAGAGAGGAGAGTGACCGCGCCGGCCGGCACCCCGACTTCGGTCGACTGATCCGTGACGAGGCCGCGGACACCGTCATCTGTCATGTGTGCGGGCGGGCCTTTCGCTCGCTGGGGGCGCATGTGCGTGCGCACAGGATGACCGCCGCGGAGTACCGGCAGGAGTTCGGCCTGCTGCGCGCCCGGGCACTGAGCGCGCGGGAGTTCTCGCGGGAGCAGTCCGGCATCCGCAGAGCCAGGTACCGGGCGTCGGAGGATGCTCAGGCGCGCTTCGCAGCGGGCCGGGCGATGGCCCGCTCCGGCGAACTGACCCGCGCGCGCCGGGCCGTCGCCCGCGAGCAGGCGGATCCGCAAGAGCTACGGCGGGTGCGCCGGGAGAGCCTCACCGCCGGCCGCCGCACTCAGGCCCGGACCGCCGACGACCGTACGGCGGCCGCGCTGGGCGCCGGGGGATTCACGGACCTCGCGCAGGCACTGCGGACTCTGTACGTCGACCGGCACAACAGCATCGAGGACACCGCACGCATCCTCGGCATCGGCAAAGGCAGGCTGCGACGTCTCCTGGCCGAGCACGGCATCGAGGTCCGCGCGACGGGGCAGAACTCCGCCGCCGGGCGGCACTCACGCGTACAGCTCAACGACCGGGCCGCCGCCGAGCGCGTCGGCGCGCGGAACATCACAGTGTGGCTGCGCGAGCGGGCCGCCGAGGGGGCCACCCTTCGGGAGCTGGCAGCGGCCACCGGCCGCAGCATCCCGTGGGTGACGACCCGGATCCGCTCCCGATGAGCCTCCTCCGATCCCCTGCGCCGACCGCCACCACGGAGGACATCGTGGGGCTCAAACTGACACACGAACCCGGAAAACAGCTTGTGGAAGCCGGGCCACGCCCAGCTTGCGGAAGCCGGGCCACGCTCGCCCCGCACAGGTTCGGGATATGGCCTGTGTCCGAGGCGGGAGCATCACCCTGGGCAACGAGTGATACCACTGATACCGTGGATACCATGTCGAATTCCAAGGCGATGAGCCTGCGCTTCCGCGATCCTGAACAGCAGGCCGCCATCGCGGCCGCCGCGCAGCAGGCCGGGGTCAGCATGCAGGAGTACATCCTCTCCGCCGCCTACGCGCGTGCCACCGCGGTCGAGGACCGCTTCCTCGCCGCTTTCAAGGACTCGATGGACCGCAGCGGGCAGGCGTTCGCCGCCGAGCCCAGCAGCTCCGACCCCGCTCCCGAGCAGCGCGCCGCCGAGCAAGAGGCCCGCAGGGAACTGCATGCGGGCGAGCAGGGCCACGCCGCGTGAGCCAGCCTGCCCCGCAACAGTCCCACTCCCTCGATGTGCCGTTCCTGCTGCACGCAGCAGGACTCCTCGACGGCGACCCCCAGGTCGACGACTACGGCCCTCTGTATGCCGCCGCTGCCCGCGCCAACGCCCGGGCGATGGAACGCGACGTCTACGGCTCCCTGTACCTGAAGGCCGCATCCCTGCTGCAGACGCTGGTGAGACTGCCCGCCCTGGAACACTCCAACGAGGCGTTCGCCTGGCACTCCTGCGAGGCCTACCTCGCCCTCAACGGACACCGCCTCACCTACCGGCCGAAGGACGCGGTAGCCCTGGTCCGGGACGCCACGGCCGCCACCGTCGGCGTCGCCCAGATCGCCCGCCAACTGCGCACCTGGGCCACCACCTGACAACACCCGCTCCGCAGGGATCAGGGCGCCAGTCCCTTCACACCGACCCTCTACGCTCCTCTCGTGCGCAGCGTGTTTGTGTTCCCCGCAGGTGAGCGAGCCGAGACAGCCGCCTCACTCGACCGACACCTGCCTCAGCAGCGTGATCCGTGGACTCTGGACGGAAACGTCTACATCGAAATCGACGACCAACGAGCCGGCTCACTCTTCGCGGACTGGGATCCCGACGAAGTGGCAGTCCTCGAAGCGACGCTCGGTCACCGCCCCACCTGGGCAGTGCAGATCGACATATCCGGGCGGATCGATGGCACCGCCGAGGTCCACCTCATGGTCGCGCTCCTGCTTCGGCATGGAGGCGTTGCGATCGACGACTACTCCGCCCACCCCTGGACCTTGCTGGAAATCGAGTCCGGGACCGTGATCGACGGTCTATGTTTCTTCGACTTCCGCACGTACCACGAACTCCGCCGCGAACACTGACACTCCGGACCTGACGGCCACTCACCGAGCGTTTTCAGCGTTGCCTCTCCAGGGTGAGGATGGCTTTGGCGATGACGGTCATGCGGTTGAAGCTGATGCGGGATCTGCGGACGATCTGCCAGGACTTCAGTCACGCCATGCCGCGTTCGACGGGAGCTCGGGCCTGGGCGAGGGCGCGGTTCTCGGTGCACTGAGTGACGATGAGCATCGTGACCCACTCGACGAGAATGTGCGGGAGGTCGAGTGCGGCAGGACAGGGAACCAACAGGGCTCCTGTGCCGGTGGGTTGAGACTTCGAACACCTCCCTCAACAGCGGGCCCGACCACGGGAAGTGTGAAACCAAGCTTCATCGGCGACTACTTCGGTGATCCGTCAACCGTTTGCTCAGCCGGGAAGTTCGGTGACGCTGAGGGCGAAGTCGAAGTTCCCCACCCCGTGGTTGGCGAGGCCCATCGTGAGCAGGCCCGCTCCTTCCAGCCAGTACGCCATTTTCAGGCCGCCGACGTCCAGCGGGCGCAGCCCGAGGCTCTTGATGAACGTTTCCACACTTGCCTTGGCCTGCGCATTGTCGCCGGCGATGAAGACGTCGGGCCGGCCCTTCTCCAGGACATGACGGAAGACGGTGTTGAACCCCTTCACCACGCTGGCGCCGGCCGGGGCGACCTTGGCGACTTCCTGCGCGATCGAGGTCTCCTCGCGGTGGGCCAGCCCGTCGATCGTGGAGTTGAAGGGGTTGCTGATGTCGACGATGACCTTGCCCGCGAGAGCGTCTCCGTACTGGGCGACGACCGGCACGACATCGTCGGCCAACAGGGCCACGATGACGATGCCCCCGGCCGGGGCGGTGCCCCATTCTCCCGTCGTGGCGTCGCCGCCGAGAGCCTTGGCCAGGTCAGCGGCCTTGGACTGATCGCGGCCCAGGACCTCTACGGTGTTGCCGCCCGCTATCGCCCGCGCTCCGATGGTGCGGGCCATGTTCCCGGTGCCGATGATGCTGATGTTGCTCATGAGATGTCCTGCCCTGGTTGTGTGTTGTTGGGTTCAGATGGCGGTGGTGCCGCCGTCGGCGACGAGTTCCATGCCGTTGACGTAGCTGGAGTCGTCGGAGGCGAGGAAGAGGGCGGCGGTGGCGATTTCGTCGGGGCGGCCCATCTGGCCGCGGGGGATGAGGGACTCGAACTGGCGCTTGGTGGCCTCGTCGAAGAGTTCTGCCTGCTTGGCAGTGGCGACCTGGCCGGGGGTCAGGACGTTGACGCGGATGCGGCGGTCCTTGAGCTCGTTGAGCCAGACGCGGGCCCATGCCTGCTGGACGGCCTTGCTGCCGGCGTAGACGCTCCAGCCGGGGAAGCCGCCGAGGGAGGCGTTGGAGCCGGTCATGAGGATGGAACCGCCGTCGTTGAAGAGCGGGAGGGCCTTCTGGACGGTGAACAGGGTGCCGCGGGCGTTGAGCCCGAACCAGGTGTCGAACTGGGCCTCGGTGATCTCGCCGAGCGGGGCGGGCTCGCCCCCTCCGGCGCTGGCCCACAGCACGTCGAGGCTTCCCTTCTCCCGCTTGACGGTGTCGTACAGGCGGTCCAGGTCGTCCAGGTCGGCGGCGTCGCCCTGGACGCCGGTGACGTTGCGGCCGATCTGCTTCACGGCCTCGTCCAGGGCGTCCTGGCGGCGGCCGGTGATGAAGACGTGCGCTCCCTCGTCGACGAACAGCTTCGCGCCGGCCAGCGCCATGCCGGTGGTGCCGCCGGTGATGACCGCGACCTTGCCGTCGAGCTTTCCCATAGTCATTCCCTTGGTCGGTGGTGCCGTGTGCACCTGGGGCGACGGCATTAAGTACACCGGTCTGTGTGCTTACCGTAATGGTCGGGCGGTCGGGACGCAAACTATGTACACCGGTCGTTACCTAGCTGCGGTACGGTGGACGCATGACGGAGTTGGAGAAGGGCCCCACGGGCCGCCGCCGCGGCCGGGGCGCCCGCGAGCGCATCCTCAGCGCGTCCCAGCAACTGTTCCGCGAGCAGGGCATCAACCGCACCGGCATGGACCAGCTCTGCGCGGCGGCCGAGGTGTCCAAGCGCACGGCCTACCAGCACTTCACCGGCAAGGACGAACTCGTCGCCGAGTACCTGCGCCGGTTCGACCCCTCCGTTCTCTCCGGCGTGTTCGACCGCACCGACCTCACGCCCCGCGAACGGCTCCTCGCCGCCTTCGACATCCCCCCCACCACACCCCTGTGCCCCTACATCGCGACCGCCGTCGAACTCCACGACCCCGAGCACCCCGCATCCCAGTACGCACGCGACTACAAGAAAGCCGTCGCCGCGCGGCTCGCCGACACCGCCCGCGAAGCCGGCGCCGCCGACCCTGAACAGCTCGGCGAGCAGCTCGCGCTGCTCATCGACGGCGCCGCGGCCCGCACCCGGGTCATCAACGCCGACGCCTTTCCCACCGCCGCCGCCATCGCCGCCGTCCTCATCGACAACGCCATCCCCGCCACAGCCGGCGATGAACGGCGACGGGAGGAAGTGTCAGGTTGACTTGGCACTCAGCGGCCGGCTGGACGCGCTGCCGGTTGCGCGGCTGCACCCGCTGGTACGCGACACCAGCCGCCCGGCACCTGGCCCGGACCTGCTGACTTTTACAGAACTGGCCGCGCGCCTGCTGAAGGCCGCAGCAGAAGCCGCCGGGGAGACCTGCGACCCCCGAGGACCCGCCGACGTGGTCGGCCTGGCAGCTGCCGGCCCCGCACGCTGCTGTGGTGCTGAACAGCCTCAGCGCTCTGCCGGAGAACTCAACGGCACGGGAGCCCTGTCCGTTGCGGACCTCGCCCTCACCCGGCACCGTCACCCGATCCCCTACGTTGTTCTGCGTGACGCGGTGAGCCCTTCGTACGGTTCACCCACCCAGGGGTGCCGGGTGGTGGCGCGGCCAGGACCACCAGGCGAATCGTGGGCCACCGTCTCCTCTCGGGTCAGTAGGCAGCGGCCCGCGTCCTCGCAAAAGGTCGTGGATCCCGCCACAGCTCCTGCACTCCGCCACCAGGGTTCCGCGGCGAGAGCGTCGACCTCGGAACCGCCGCGAGCCGACCTCTAACGCGCAGGCCATCCGGTCGCGTTGAAGACTGCGACGGGATCCAGCTAGTCCCGCCAGTGCGTGACTTTGCGGTCCTTGACGGTGATCACAGAGACGAAGTGGTTGTCGTCGGTCCGCCCGGTCTGAACTGCCTGCCCGTGCACCGCGTACTCGAGCACGATCACCGACGCCTCGTGATCCCGGTGAACGGCCAGTTCGTCCGCGGTGCGCGAGGTGCTGGCCGAACACGCCGCGAGCGTGGACGAGGTGAGCGAGCCACGGCTGGTGGAGTGGGACCTGTGGGACGGCAACGTCATGGTCCGCGACGGGATGATCGCGTGCGTCATCGGCCATGAGCGGGCCTTCTTCGGCGACCCGCTCATCGAGCACGGGTCCACCGGCACGCAGATGGCTGCCTTCGGCGACTCCACGCACTTCATACGCGGCTAGGGGCATCCTCCGCCGACCGAGACCGAGAGCGTGCGCCGCCGTCTGTACTGCCTGCACCTGCTGCTCGTCATGGTCATCGAGACCGTCTACCGCGGCCACACCGACACCACGCAGTACGACCTGGCGCGGGAGCGGCTGCCCGAGGTCATGGCCCAGCTCGGCCACACTCGCCGGTGAAAGCCTCCCCGCAACCAGGACATCGGGGGTGGCCGCCGGGCAGACTGCGATATGCCCGGCGGCCCTCGCAGTTCAGCCCAGGTCGGACATGTCGAGTACGAAGCGGTAGCGGACATCGTTGCGCCGGAGTCGATCGAGGGCCTCGTTCACGCGCGCCGAGGGGAACAGTTCGATGTCGGCGGTGATGCCGTGCTTGGCGCAGAAGTCCAGCATGGCGGCGGTCGCGAGCCTGCCGCCGCTGCCCGCGGAGCTGAGCTTCTTGCGCCCCACGAGCAGGTCGGTGGTCTCCACGCTGACGGGTCCGAGATGCCCAAGGTGGCTGAGCGTCCCATCCATGGCGACCAGACGCAGGTAGGGGCCGAGGTCGTGCGGGGCGGAGATGGTGTCGATGACGACGTCGAACCGGTCGCGAGCGGCAGCCATCTGTTCCGGGTCCGTGGATACGACGAGACCGTGGGCGCCGAGACGACGAGCGTCGTCGGCCTTGTCCGGTGAGCGGCTGACAACCGAGGTGTCGGCGCCGAGCGCTACGGCGATCTTCACCGCGAGATGCCCCAGGCCGCCAAGTCCCGCCACGGCGACGCGCGTTCCCGGCCCCACACCGAGGGCGTGCAACGGCTCCCAGACGGTGATCCCGGCACAGAGCAGCGGAGCGGCGGCGGCTGGATCCAGACCTGCGGGAAGGGGGTAGGCGAAGGCTTCACGGACGACGTACTCGCGGGAGTAGCCCCCTAGTGTGGCCGATCCGTCGTGCCGGTCGATGCCGCCATAGGTCAGGGTCGGAAAAGCTTGGCAGAAGTTCTCCTGGCCGGCCCGGCACATGGCGCACTCGCCGCACGAATCGACGATGTTGCCCACCGCGACCGGATCGCCGACGGCGAAGCGGGTGACCGCGGGTCCGGTCTCAGTCACCACGCCCGTGAACTCATGCCCCGGCACCAGAGGCTGTCCTCCTTCACCGTCCCGGGCACTGACGGCGTGCAGATCGGTGTGGCAGACACCGCAGTAGTCGACCCGGACCGCGAGGTCGTCGGGGCGAAGGTCGCGCCGTTCCAGTGGCGTCCGCCGCAGCGTCGTCGACGGACCTTCCACCTGCCAGCCAACGGTGTTCCTCATAACATCTCCCCACAGACAGACTGGTTGGTCTATTTCAGAGTAGGGCCATCCGACCCATCAGGCAAACCAACTGTTCTGTTTGGTAAGGTAGGGAAATGGCTGATCAGCCCCTGAGCTCGCGCGGAGCCGCGACGTACCAGCGCATCCTCGACGTGGCGACCCAGGAGTTCGCCGAGCATGGGATCGCGGGAGCACGCGTCGAGCGGATCGTGGCCGCCGCACGCACCAACAAGGCGCAGCTCTACGCCTACTTCGGCAGCAAGGACGGGCTCTTCGACGCCCTCTTCTTCGGCTCGCTGGAGCGAATCGTGAACGTCGTCCCCATCGACGCCGGCGACCTCGCGGACTGGGCCGTACGCCTCTACGACGAGTATCTCCGCCGCCCCGACCTCATCCGACTGGCCACCTGGGCGCGCCTGGAGCGACGCCCGGCCGGCCATCTGGTCGACGACCCCGACCGCCTCGACGACCGCAAACTGCACGCCATCGCCGAGGCCCAAGCCGCCGGCCTGGTACGCCAGGGAGACCCGTTCGACGTGATGGCCATGGTGATCGCCATGTCCATGGCGTGGTCACCGGTCAGCAATGTCTACGCGGCAACCGCACAGGAGCCCCCCGAACTGCACGAGCAGCGTCGCGTCCTGCTCCGCGAGAGCGTCCGCCGCGCCATGACAGTCAACTAGCCGCCGCGCTGTCGACGACGCCATGGCGTGACGTGCCTGAACGATATGGCCCGCGGGATCGTGCCTACGACCTCTTTCGCAGATGTCAGCGTGACGACACCTGGAAGGGAATCCTGGAGCAACTGCAGGTCGAAGCCGAAGCGAAGGGCCTGATCAGCTGGAACGTGAGCGTGGACTCGGCCGTCTGCCGCGCCCACCAGCACGCCGCCGGCGCACGTAAAAAGGAGATCTGCAGCGCAGAGCCTCCCGGCAGGATCGACACCGAGCCGGACGCCCACGGGCTCGGACGCTCCCGGGGCGGCATGACCACGAAGATTCACCTCGCGGTCAAGCAGGGGCACGAGCGGCTGTGAACAGCACGGTCGCAACGCTCCCTAGACCAGTTGCACCCTGCGGTCCAGAACTGCCGAATGAATACCGACGGACGTTTCCCGCATGTAGGCCGTCCGCAGTTCGTGCGCCTTCTGGTATTCCTCGGTTGCGAGGGCCTCGCGCATCTCCTTCTCCGACTCGAAGCCGATCCGCACGATCGCGTCGATCGGCTCCTCCTCCCCGTCCGCCGCGAGGTCCGTCAGGTAGTACTGCACGTACTCCTTGACCTGGGGAAGCGCCACATAGGTCGGTCCGTACTCCAGTTCCATGAACCGGCGGAAGTCCTCCGTGGAAACCTCCGGGCGCTTCCTGATCACCGTCATCAGCCTGAGCATGCCACTACCACCTTCCTGAACACCTGTTCATTGCACGCTACCATGAACGGGTGTTCAATGAATCGGTGACCAAGTCAGACAACCGCGACCTACGCTCCGAGCTCGTGGCCGCCGCGATCGGCATGCTGGCGGATCCGCAAGCGGTGGCAGTTCCGTCGCTGCGCTCGATCGCCCGGGCCTGCGGGGTGGCCCCCTCGGCCGTGTACTGGCACTTTCCCTCCGAGGCGGACCTGCGCTCCGCGGTGCTCGACACTGAATACGCCTCGCTGGTCGAAGCGGTCGAGACGGCCCTCGACGCCACGGACGAGGTTGACGATCACCTGGTCGTCGCCGGTGACGCCTACATCGCCTGGGGCGCCGCCCACCCGGGCGCGTACCAGCTCCTGTTCGAGAGCAGTGACCCACTGCCGGAGACCAGAGCCGCGCATGGCCCCCGCCTCCAGGCACGCATCGTCGAACTCGCACGGCTCGTCGACCCGGACGCACCCTTCGCCTCCGCACTCCTGCTGTGGTCGGCGTGGCACGGTGTCGTCTCCCTACGGCTCCACAAAACCGAGTGGGACTGGGGAATGACCGCACAGGAAGCGAATCGCCGACTGATTCAAGCGTTGGCGACCAATAGGATCAACGCCGCCGACACGGACAGTCGCACCGCTCCCTAGGGAGCGGCCATGCTGGTCGCAGCCATCAACGAGTCGGCGTGACCGGCACTTTCACAACCTCGTCCATGACGAGGACGCTGGGCCGCACATGGGTACCGAGCTGTTGAGGAGTTCGCCGTTGCGCGACGTTCAGAGTTGGGTCTGGCCGCCGTTGACCTCGTAGACGGAACCGGTGATGAAGGCGGCTTCGTCCGAGAGTAGGAAGCTCACCACGTTGGCGACCTCGTGGACCTGGCCCACCCGGCCCATCGCGGTTTTCGCGGCGATTGAGGCGCGGACCTCCGGCGGGAGTGCTCGTGCCGATGGCGCGTCGATCGGACCGGGTGCGACGGCGTTGATGCGGATGCCGCGCTTGGCGTATTCGACGGCGGCTGAGCGGGTGAGGCCGACGATGCCGTGTTTGGAGGCCGAGTACGCGGCCCGCCCGGCGTGGGCCATCACTCCAGCGGTGGAGGCCATGTTGAGGATGGCCCCACCGCCGGCTTGGAGCATGTGGGCGATCTCGGCTTTCATGCTGTGGAAGACGCCGGTCAGGTTGATGCCCATGACGTCGTTCCAGTCGTCGAGAGCGATGTCGTGGACCTCGACCAGGCCGGGCGTGACGCCGGCGTTGTTGAAGGCGAGGTCGAGGGCGCCGTAGGTCGTGACGGTGAAAGCGACGAGCCGCTCGGTGTCGTCGAACGAGCGGACGTCCGCGGCGAACGCGGATGCCGAGTGTCCGGCGGCGCGGAGTTCCGCAGCGACGCGTTCGGCGGCCCCGGCGTCACGATCGGCGACGACGATGCGCGCGCCGTCGGCTGCCAGTCGTCTGGCGGCCGCTTCACCGAGGCCGGATCCGGCGCCGGTGACGAGCCCGACCTTCCCGGTCTTGTCACGCTTGTCGCGAGTGCTGGTGCTCACGCGACGGCCTCCTCGGGGGTGAGTTGAACGAGTGTGAAGATGGCGCCTGCGGGGTCGAGGAAGACCGCAATTGTGCCGATCTCAATGGGCGTTGGCGGCATGAGCCGGATGCCGCCGTGCTCGGTGGCGACTGTCGCGGCGGCCTCGATGTCGTCGACGGCGAAGTAGATGTCCCAGTACGCAGGGGTCCCGGCAGGCATCGCCGGTGGCCGTGGCAGGAGCCCGGCGAAGGACCTGCCGTGCGACTGCCATTCACGGCGGCCGAGGGGACCACTCGGCTCAGTGAGCCCCCACCCGAAGGCCCCGCGGTAGAACGCCGCGGATGTGTCGACGTCGTCGGTGATCAGTTCGCCCCATGCGAGGGTGCCGTGTGCGGGCCGCGCGCGGTGCCGTGTGGCGGACGTACGGAGCGCGAACCGTGTTCCGTTGGCGTCGGTCACGACCGCGGTTTCGGCGGAGCCGCCGGTGACCGAGGGCAGGACCGCACCGGCAGCCTTGGAGACGGCGGTCAGCGCGGCGTCGAGGTCGTCGACGTCGAAGTGGATGAGCCATCCAGATGGCCCGTCGGCCTCAGTGGCGACGGTGATGTCGGCAACCTGCGCGCCCGCGGCGGATGCGATCAGTCGGCCATCGGTCTCCGTGATCGCCCAGCCCAGCACGGCCCCGTAGAAGGAGGCGACGGTGTGCGAGTCGGTCGAGGCGAGGCTCGCCCATCCGAGCCCGGCGGCGGTCTGGAATGCGTCAGTCATGGTCATGCTCCAATCAGTGGGCCGCGGCCGGTCACGGAGGCAGCGGGGCTGCTGCCTCGGTGAAGGTGGGCACCGCTCACGCGATCGTCGACGCCGGCGCAGTCGATGCGGAGCCCTGTCTGCTCGGCGTATCCCACTTCCGCGACTCCGAGGACACCCGGCAAAGGAAACGGGGCCGGTGCTCACAGGCTCTGTCCACCGGAGATCTCGATGCGCTGCGCGGTGACCCACTGGTTCGCATCCGAGAGGAGTGCCGTCACCGCGCCTGCGATGTCGTCGGGTTCGCCCACGCGTCCCAGTGCGACCTGCGAGGTGAGGTAGTTCCGCACCTGTTCGTCGTGCATCATGCCGCCGCCGAAGTCGGTCGCCGTCGCCCCGGGCGCGACGGTGTTCACCCGGATGCCGCGGCTGCCGAGCTCCTTGGCCTGGTAGCGGGTGAGGACCTCGACCGCGCCCTTCACGGCGCCATAGGCGGAATGCCCCGGGATCGCGAAACGGGTCAGACCACTGGAGACGTTCACGATGGCGCCGCCGTCGGCAACCGCCGGCAGCAGGGTCTGCGTCAGGAAGAACACGCCCTTGAGGTGCACGTTCACCAGATCGTCGAAGTCCTTCTCGGTCGTCTCGGCGAACGGGGCGGTGAGGTCGGTACCGGCGTTGTTGACGAGAAAGTCGAACGTCGTCCTGCCCCAGCGAGCTTGGAGCTCGGCGCCGAGTTGCTCGGCGAAGTCCACGAAGGTGTTCACGACGCTGGTGTCGAGCCGCAGCGCGAGGGAGGAACGTCCCAGGTCCGTGACTGCGGACACGACGTCCTCGGCCTCAGTCCGGTTGCTTCGATAGGTCACAACGACGTCGACACCTGCCCTGGCGAGGTGCAGCGCGTATGCGCGTCCGAGACCTCGGTTGGCTCCGGTGATGACGGCGATCTTCTGGGTGGTGCTCACGATGGCTCCTTGGTCGTTCAGCAGGGGCTCGCGAAGGTGTGCCGAACCCCGATGACCAGTTGACGCGCGATCCGAGAAGCCATCCAGTGCCTGCTTATCCACTGTCTGCCAGTCCCAGGCTGGGCCGGCAGCCTGGGACTGGCAGACAGTGGATAGCCGTATTCGGGTGAGGCACAGTGTCGGTATGGATCAGAGCGGCCTGGCGACATTTCTTCGCAAGCGTCGAGAGGCGCTGCAACCCGACGACGTCGGCATTCCTCCGGGGCAGCGTCGACGCACGCCAGGGCTACGACGCGAAGAAGTGGCCGTGTTGTGCGGAATGTCGACGGACTACTACAGCCGTCTGGAACGCGGCCGCGGACCACAGCCTTCGGAGCAGATGATCGCCGCGATCGCCCGTGGGCTCCGGCTCACCCTCGACGAACGAGACCACCTGTTCGTCCTGGCCGGACACAACGCACCGGCTCGCACGACGCGCGACGACCACGTCAACGCCGGCATGATGCGCATTCTCGATCGACTCGAGGACACCCCCGCGCAGGTCGTCACCGCAACCGGCGAGACAATCGTGCAGACCCCGCTGGCGGTGGCCCTGCTCGGCGACCAGACACATTTCACCGGCCTCGCGCGAAGCATCGTCTACCGCTGGTTCACCGACCCGAACGAGCGAACGCACTACGCGCCGGACGACCACCCCACGCACAGCCGGGTCTACGTGGCTCAGCTCCGCACGGTCGCCTCCCGCGAAGGCCGTGGCTCACACGCCGCCGCGCTCGCCGAGCGTCTGTCCGCGGAGAGCCCCGAGTTCGCGGAACTCTGGGCCCAGCACGAAGTCGGCGTCTCCTACACCAACCGGAAGAGAATCCTGCACCCACAGGTCGGGATGATCGACCTTCACTGTCAGACACTCGTCGACCCGGACCAAGCCCAATCGCTCCTGGTGTTCACCGCGATCCCCGGTACGGAGGACCACGACAAGCTCCAACTGCTTTCCGTCATCGGAAGCCAGCGGATGGACGCACCTACCGGAGGATAGGCGGCGCGTCGAACGCCCTGTTCGCCGGTCACCACAGCGGCGAGTGCATGGACTCTTCGACCGGGTCGCCGCGTGGCCAATCCCTCGACGCATGGGCACAATCGGCCAGGAGAGGAGAAGCAGCGATGACCGAGTGCGTGATTGAGGCGGACGGCATTGAGCTCTGCACCGAGTCCTTCGGCGACCCGTCCGATCCACCCGTTCTGCTCATCATGGGCACGGGAGCTTCGATGCTCTGGTGGGAGGAGGGCTTTTGCCGGATGCTCGCCGGGAGCGGGAGGTTCGTGATCCGGTACGACCACCGCGACACGGGTCGATCGGTGACCTACGAGCCGGGCCGTCCCGAGTACACCGCATCGGACCTGGTTGGCGACGCCATCCGCGTGCTCGACGCCTATGAGATCTCAACAGCTCATGTCGTAGGCGTCTCGGCCGGAGGGGCGTTGGCGCAGCTGCTCGCCCTCGACCACGCCGATCGCCTTCTCTCCCTCGTCCTGATCAGCACGTCCTCTGCTGTGCCCGGCAACCGCGAACTCCCTCCGCCGACCGAGGAGTTCATGCGGTTCGTCTCATCCGCGCAGGTTGAATGGTCGGATGCCGAGTCGGTGATCGATTACCTGGTCGCCTACGCGCTTGTGCTCTCGGGGGGCCGACGCCCATTCGATGAGACTGCTGCCCGTAGCCTTGTACGTCGCGACGTCGAGCGTGCGCACGACTTCGCCGCGGCCCGTAACCACGACATACTGCCGGACGGCGCGCTCCCACAAGCCCCCGTGTCCTCGATCGCCGTGCCCACGCTGGTGATCCACGGGACCGCGGATCCGATGTTCCCTCTCGGGCATGGTGAGGCTCTCGCACAACAGATCCCCGACGGCACGCTGTTGGCTCTGCAGAACGCCGGCCACGGGGTCGAGCCGGCCGACTGGCCGACGATCGTCCCGGCGATCCTCGAACACACCGCCGCAGACCATGCCGGCTAGGGCTGTGACCGCATGAGAGTTCGGCGGGGTGTTCAGTTCGCGGCGGCGATGACTGTTCTCGTCATCGGATGTCATGGTCGGGGTGGGTTTGGTCGTACGTGTGCCGTGACTCGGCGATGACGGCACGGTGAGCAAGGGACCAGTCGGCGAGTGCCTTGACCAAGTGGGTCAGGCCTGATCCGGTCTCGGTCAGGCGATAGTCGACCCGGGCCGGGACGGTCGGGTACACGGTGCGCAGCACGAGGCCGTCGCGTTCGAGCCTTCGTACGGTGAGGGTGAGCATGCGCTGGGAGATGCCGTCGATGGCACGTTGCAGTTCGCGGAACCGGCGTGGCCCGCCTGCGAGTTCAACGATCACGAGTACCGACCACTTGTCCCCGATGCGGTCCAGGACGTCGCGGATGCCGCAGTCGGGGTGGTCCTCGCGTCCGCAGGGATCGAGGTCGGCGGGGGTGGTGGTTACTCCGGTGTGCGTGAGTGACATCAGACTGCCTTCTTGTGGCCCGTGGGCGTGCGGTCAAGGATCAAGCGTAGTTACCGATGAGAACCACGACGGCAGATTGAGACTGACATGATTCTGGTGACCGGAGCGAACGGGAACCTCGGCTCGGCCACTCTTGCGGCGCTGCACGCTCGCGACGTCGTCGCGACGGGCGGCAGCCGCAAACCGGGCGAGGGCATGCGGCGTCTCGACTTCGATGACCCTGCGGGCCTCGATCTCGCCGGTGTGTCGACCCTGGTGCTGATCTCCGCCGGCTATGCGGAGGACGACCAGGTCGTCGGGCGGCACGCGGCGGTCCTGGAGGCCGCTGTCCGTGATGGCGTCCACCACGTCGTCTACACAAGCCTGACCAGCGCCGGTGACCACCTCGGTTTCGCGCTCGCGCACCGTGCGACCGAACGCCTTGTCCGGACAAGCGGATTGCCGTGGACGATCCTGCGCAACGGCCTCTACGCCGAACTCTTCGGCGGTCTCCTGATCTGGGCCGACAGTGGTGTGGAGTCCCCGTTCGGGGACGGCGCCCTGGCCGCGGTCCCGCGAGAGGATCTCGCCGACGCGGCGGCGATCGTTGCGGCGAATCCGACACGGCACAGCGGACGCGTCTACGACCTCGTCGGCACGCCGATCACGGCGGGACAGGTGGCCGACCGACTCGGGGTCCCGTACGGCGCCATCAGCCTCGTCGAGTACCGGCGCAGGCTTCTCGACGAGACGCCGGGGCTGCTGCCGTTCCAGCCGCCCATGCTCGCCTCGATCGCCACTGGCATCCGACACGGCTTCCTGGACGGCACCACCACCGACCTCCCGGACCTCCTTGACCGCCCAGTCCGCGACCCACTGGCTACGGCCGTTGCAGCCGCGTCCGCCACGAGAACAGAAGCAAACGTTTAGTGGCGGGTGCCAGGTCCTCTGTGTCCTGGTTGCCGACGACCGATCCACCGCCGTACAGCCAGACGGCGGCGCCTTGTGCCTGGTGCGGGCGGTAGACGCGCACCAGCACGTCCGGATCGGCCGGCACCGTACAGCCCTTGTTCTCCGTTCCCGGGATGTCCGGTGCCGGCCCCGTGGCAGCCAACTCGGCGTGGATCTTGGGGCAGCGTCCGCGCTGCCAACCCGCGTTCGCTCAGTTCTGGCAGCCGCAGCCTGACGACGCCTCGGCCTCGGTCTGCGTGGAGCCCATCATGCTCAAGGAGGCGTCGGCAATCCGGGGTTTGGTGGCCCGGACGATCGCGGAGTGCATGGCGTCGGCGACCGAGTGGGTCGGGGTGATCTCGACGTCGGTGAATCCAGCGGCTTCCAGGCCCTGGCGGTACTCGGCGAAGGAGAGCGCTCCGGCGATGCAGCCGACGTAGTCGCCGCGCTCGGCCCGCTGCTCCGGGGGGAGAGTGTCGTCGGCGACGACGTCGGAGACGCCGATCCGGCCGCCGGGCTTCAGCACGCGGAAGGTCTCGGCGAAGACGGCCGGCTTGTCGGTGGACAGGTTGATCACGCAGTTGGAGATGACCACGTCGATGGAGTTCGAAGGCAGCGGGATGGCCTCGATGGTGCCCTTGAGGAACTCCACGTTCGTCGCTCCCGCCTTCTCGGCGTTGGCCAGGGCGAGTTGGAGCATCTCGTCGGTCATGTCCAGGCCGTACGCCTTGCCGGTGAGGCCTACGCGGCGGGCGGAGAGCAGGACGTCGATGCCTCCGCCGGAGCCGAGGTCGAGGACGCGCTCGCCGTCACGGAGTTCGGCGACGGCGGTGGGGTTCCCGCAGCCGAGGGAGGCGGCCACGGCTTCGGCGGGCAGGGTGTCGCGTTCGTCGGCGGCGTAGAGGGTGGAGCCGAAGTTCTCGTCGACCTCGACAGCCTGCGGCCCGCAACAGGCGGTGCCGCCCTCGGTGACCTGAACGGCCGCCGCGGCGTATCGCCGGCGAACGGTTTCGCGCAGGTCGGTGGACTGTTCGCTCATGACTCACTCCTCGGTGACGAGGCATGGCAGCGCCTCGGAACGGCCTGTATTGACGTTCGTTGATGCAACCTTGCGCCTTGGATCGAAAGACGTCAACATAGACGTATGTCGAAACAAGAGCTTGAGGTGATCGGCCAGAACGCCGCCTGCTGCCAGGGTCTGACTGCCGCGCCCCTGGACGAGGAACGCGCCGGGGAGCTGGCGAAGGTGTTCAAGGCACTGGGCGACCCGGTGCGGCTTCGGCTGTTGTCGATGATCGCCTCGCGCGGGGAGAGCGGCGAGGTGTGTGTCTGTGAGCTGACCCCGGCCTTCGAGCTGTCTCAACCGACGATCTCCCACCACCTCAAGCTGCTGCGACAGGCCCGTCTCATCGACTGCGAGCGCCGCGGCACGTGGGTGTACTACTGGGTGCTGCCCGGCGTCCTGGACCAGCTCGCCGCGTTCCTGGCAACGCCGCAGACCGCCGGGGCGAGTGCGTGAGTGCGCCGCTCGGCCGCCGCGTCGCCGCCGAAGCCGTGGGGACCGGGCTTCTGGTGACGGTGGTCGTCGGCTCGGGTATCCAGGCGACCGAACTGTCGGACGATGTCGGCGTGCAGCTGCTGGCCAACTCCCTCGCCACCGTCTTCGGCCTGGCCGTGCTGATCACGTTGTTCGGGCCGGTCTCGGGCGCGCACTTCAACCCGGCCGTCACCCTCGCCGCCTGGTTCACCGGCCGTCGTGACAACACCGGCCCTGCCCTGCGGGAGGTCGCCGCGTATGTTCCCGCGCAGATGGCCGGGGCAATCGGCGGCGCGGTCCTGGCCGACGCCATGTTCGCGAAGCCGCTGGTGACGTTCTCCACCCACGACCGGTCAGCCGGACACCTGTGGCTGGCCGAGGTCGTCGCCACGGCCGGGCTGATCCTGCTCATCTTCGGCCTGGAGCGCATCGGCCGCGCCGCCCTGGCCCCGGCCGCTGTGGCCTCCTACATCGGGGCCGCCTACTGGTTCACCTCCTCCACCTCCTTCGCGAACCCGGCGGTGACCGTCGGCCGCGCATTCACCGACACCTTCACCGGCATCGCCCCCGCCTCCGTCGCCCCCTTCATCGCGGCCCAACTGCTCGGCGCCGCGCTCGGGCTGGGCGCCGTGGCGGTGCTGTACGGCCGCCCCGTGTCCATAGCGGACGACGTCGTCGTCACGCACGGCGAGCCCGAACTCGCCTCCTCCTGACCGCCCCTCCCCTACCACTCCTCCCGCTCCTCAAGGACACCCGCTATGAGCACCGCCGCCCCGCGCCCCTCCGTGCTGTTCGTCTGCGTTCACAACGCCGGCCGGTCCCAGATGGCCGCCGCGTTCCTCACCCACCTCGCCACCGACCGGGTCGAGGTGCGCTCGGCCGGATCAACTCCCGCAGCCGCCGTGAACCCGGCCGTCGTGGAGGCGATGGAGGAGAGGGGCATCGACATCTCCGCCGAGACCCCGAAGATCCTCACCACCGAGGCAGTCCAGGCGTCCGACGTGGTCATCACCATGGGCTGCGGGGACACCTGCCCGGTCTTCCCCGGCAAGCGGTACCTCGACTGGCAGCTGGACGACCCCGCCGGCCAGGGCGTCGACGCCGTCCGACCGATCCGGGACGAGATCGAGCACCGCGTACGCGGCCTGCTCACCGAGCTCGGCATCCCGACCACGGTATGACCATCGCGCGGACGCCGCCAGGTCGGTCACGACCGGAGGCTGTCGTTCTCGGGCAGGGTCAAGCCCAGTCGGATCTGGGCGTCGGCGGTTGCCACGATCGTCTCGCTGACATCCCGGGGTTCCCAGCCCAGTAGCGAACGGGCCTTCTCATTGCTGATGACGGGGATCCGGCCCTGCAGACCTGCGGCCCCGCGCAGGGCCGGCTCCGTCTTCGCGGCCTCGCGCACCTGCTCGATGGTCAGTTCGGCGGAGGGAAGCAGGCCGGCTGCCGAGGGGAAGTGCTCACGAAGGATCTGCGCAATGCCGAACAAGCTGATCGACGACCCGCTGACCGCGAGGAACCTCTCCCCCGCCGCCTTCGGGTGCAGCATGGCCCGCAGATGCAGGTCCACCAGGTCACGTACGTCGACGACGCCGAAGTACATGATCGGCACCACGGGCATCTGCCCGGTCAGCATGCCGCTCACCAGTCCGACCGAGCCGGAGGACCGGTTGCTCAGCGGAGGGCCGAAGATACCCGTGGGGTTGAGGACCACCAGCTCGATGTCTCCGTGGTTGTGGACGTAGTCCCAGGCCGCACGCTCGGCGAGGACCTTCGACTTGGGGTAGGCGGGCAGACCCTCGGTGTCCGGATCGGTCCAGTCCGCCTCCGAGTAGCGGTTGCCGGGCTTCACCGTGTACCCGACTGCGGCGAAGGAGGACGTCATCACGACCCGCGGAACCCCGGCCTTTCGGGCCGCGGAGATCACCCGCAACGCACCGTCACGGGCGGGGAGGACGAGTTCGTCCTCCGTCTCGGGCGGAGTGACCGGGAAGGGCGACGCAAGGTGCAGTACGTGGCTGACTCCGCCCATGGCTTCCGCCCAGCCCGCTTCGACGCTGAGGTCGGCGACGGCGAACTCCAGCCGGTCCGCCGGATCGACCCCGGCCTGCTGGAGGGCTGCCAGCACCCCCGCCTCTTGTCCGGACTCCCGGACCGTCACACGGGCCCGGTACCCCTCGCGCAGCAACCGGGCGACCATGTGGCCGCCGACGAAGCCGGTGCCACCCGTGACCAGTACTGTCTCGCTTTCGGGAGTGGAGGCGGTGAGATCTTCTGTGCTCATCTTGTTCAGTCCTTCAGTACGTGAATTCTTCCAGTACGCGAGTGATCGCCTCGGCGGCGCGGTTCTCGGCGATGGCGTCCCCGCGTACACGGGCGTCCCACAGATCTGTCTTTCGCCGCAGATACGTCAGACGCAGCTGAAGCTGCTCGACGTCGGCGGCCAGCTTTTCCGCCTGTGTGGCAAACAGATCTCGCTGCTCGGCTGCCGCGGAGTGCCCTTGGGCGAGTAGTTCCAGGTAGCGGCGCATCCCGCTGACCGTCATCCCCGCCGAACGCAGGCAGGACAGCGCCTCGACGCGGGCCACCGTCGCCGGCTCGTACCGGCGATGACCACTGGACTCGTCCCGGGCGACTGCTCCCAGCAGGCCGATTTTCTCGTAGTAGCGCAGCGTGGGCTCACTGAAACCCGACCGTCGCGCCATCTCCTGAACGGTCAGGCCCACTGCTTGCCCCGCGGTCGTTGCTGCCATGCAGGAAGCCTCCAATAGTTGAAGCGCTTGAAGTCAAGCTCAGGCATGGAGCAATGTGCCGCACATCGACGCCAGCTCGCTGACCACGTGATCCTCCGGCGCGGTGCGGCGCCCGTGGCGCGGCTCGGGCGTGCTGTCGCGGGCAACTGGCCGGCCCCACAGGTTCACCCGGCCACACAGCGTGATGTCCGTCGAAGGAGAGGAGGACCGACGGCAGAGCGTGCGGTGATCAGCGCCTTCGACTCCGGCAACCGGAGCGAGTCCGCCACCCACAACACCCCCGCGCTCACGACGAAGCGGCT
Source organism: Streptomyces sp. NPDC093544 (assembly GCF_040683495.1). Lineage (NCBI taxonomy): Bacteria > Bacillati > Actinomycetota > Actinomycetes > Kitasatosporales > Streptomycetaceae > Streptomyces > Streptomyces sp. NPDC093544. Next base: position 54,763 of record NZ_JBFBEA010000008.1, read on the forward strand.
CAAGGACATCGCCACGCGTGCGAAGTGGCTCGAGCTCGGCCCAGCGCTAGAAGAAGTCCGCCCACGGCTGGTCCCAGACCTGCTTCACGCACAGGACCAGGAAGAGCAGTCCGGCGATGGCGAGCATGGCGTTGCTGATCGGCCCGTTGCGCCATTCGCTCGGTGTGCGGGAGGAGTTGAGGAGCCAGATCAGGGTGAGGGCGAGGAAGGGGAGGAAGGCGGCGCCCAGGACGCCGTAGAGAATCACCAGACGGAACGGCTGGCCCTGGAAGAGGAGGACGATCGGCGGGAAGGTCAGCCAGAGCAGGTACGCACGGAACGGCCAGGACTTCTCCCGGGTGCCCGACGCCACCTCCTCCCCGGTCGTCCTGGTCCCGCGGTAGCGCTCCACGAAGTCCGCGAACATCAGGCTCACGCCGTGCCAGACGCCGATGAGCGAGGTGAAGGACGTGGCGAAGAATCCGATCAGGAAGAACTTGGCGGTCGCCGTGCCGTACTCCGCCTCCAGAATGTCGCTCAGCTGGATGAGGCCCTGGTCGCCGCTCGCGATGGCGATGTTCGACGAGTGCAGGATTTCCGCGCCGACGAAGAGCATCGAGATGACGAAGATGCCGGTGGTGATGTACGCGACGCGGTTGTCGAGGCGCATGACCTTCATCCAGCCCGTGTTCGTCCAGCCCTTCGCGTTGACCCAATAGCCGTACGCCGCAAGGGTGATGGTGCCGCCGACCCCGCCGATCAGGCCGAGCGTGTTGAGGATCGAGTCCTTCTCGTCGGGGAGGACGGGGAGGAGGCCGGCGAAGGCGTCGCCGAGGTTGGGGGTGACGCGGATAGCCAGGTAGACCGTGACGACGAACATCACGCCCACCAGCACGGTCATGACCTTCTCGAAGACCTCGTACTTGTTGAACCACACGAACACCAGGCCCACCAGGCCGCAGATGACCGCCCACGGCTTGATCGACCAGTCGTCCGGGAAGACGTCGGGGAACAGCGCCTGCAGCGGCAGCGCGCTCGACGACATCGCCGCCGCGCCGTACACGAAGCCCCAGATGACGACGTAGACGACGAAGAAGTACGTCGTCCACCGGCCCAGGCTGGCCCAGCCGTCGAAGAGGGTCCGTCCGGTGGACAGATGCCAGCGGCCGGCCGCTTCGGCGAGAGAGATCTTGACCACGCAGCCGATGACCGCGGCCCAGAGCAGGGTGTAACCGAAGTTGCTGCCCGCGACGAGCGTCGCGACGAGGTCACCGGCGCCGACGCCTGTCGCGGCGACGACGATGCCGGGTCCGATGTACTTCCAACTCGACTTGCGCGGCTGGGAGATGGACTCCCCTGACACTGACTTCCCAGTGATCTCCGTCATGAGAATCAAGAAAGCGTAAAGAGTCCGAGGCCACAAGGGCGCGTACTTCGATCGCCACTCGATGTACACAGCGCCCCAAGCAGGGGAACACGCCACAGGACGGCGGCGGCGCCCGAGAGCCGCACGCCGCACGCGTGGGACGGGAGGGTGGGCGCGAGTTGTGACGGTCTGGCCCTACAACTGGAAGCTGATGCTGGTCAGGTCCTCGGAGAGGGACCACAGGCGGCGTTGGAGGGTCGAGTCGTAGGACTGCGGGCTGGAGCGGACCGTCTTGGGGTAGCCCTTGCTCTGCTGGAAGCCGCGCGGGCCGTAGTACTCGCCTCCGCGTACGTCCACGTCGGTCGCGGCGCGCAGTACCGGCAGGGCTCCCATTTCGGGTGACTGGAGGAGCAGCGGCCGGATCGCCGCGAAGGCCGCGCGGGTGAGGGCGGAGGAGTGGGACATCGCGCTCCGGGAGCCGGTGGTGTCCGCGCCGCCGGGGTAGGCGGCGACGGCGAGCGGCCCGCCTGCGGGCAGTCTGCGCTGGAGCTCGTAGGTGAACAGCAGGTTGGAGTGGCCGTACGCGGCGGTCCGGTCGTAGGGGCGTCTGCGCCAGTCGAGATCATCGAGATCGATGGGGCCGCCCATGCGGTGGCCCGCGCTGCTGACGGTGACCACACGGGAGGCGGGGGAAGCGGGCAGCAGGTCCAGCAGCAGGACATGCTGCCCGGCTCCTGGAACACCCGCTCGTCCGTCGAAGAGCAAGCCGCGCGCACGGCCCGCGCCCTCACCGGCCAACACACCGACTAGCTTCGGAGAACTCCATGTCCACCCCGCACAGCCGCGACTTCCACCAGGCTCTTGACCGCATCGGCAGGGGCAAGCACGTCAGCTTGACCACCTTCCGGCGCAACGGACAGCCGGTCCCCACCCCCGTCGGCAGCCTCGTGCACGACGGAATCCTCTACGTCCTGACCCCACCGGAGACCGGAAAGGTCAAGCGGATCCGCCACACCCCGCAGGTGACCATCGCCCCGTGCACCATGAAGGGCACCATTCCCGACGACGCACCCACCGTCTCGGCCACCGCCCGGCTCCTGGATCCCGCGGAGACCGCCCGCGTCCAGGAGATGATGAAGCGACGCTTCTTCATGTACCGCCTGGTCCACCTTCTCGACCGCGCCCTGGGTCGCGAACGCCGACTTGTCGCCATCGCGATCACCTCTTGATCAGCGCACACCTCGCGACAAGGTCCACGTAAACATGGCAGAGCGCCCTCAGTCGTGCGGCTTTCCCACGGCAACCTCTGCCCCGCGGGCGCGCGTGCACAGTATGAACAGAACTGTGTGATCAATGGTGCGCGAGCCGGTGTGTTCCTAGCATCACAGCGCTCGGCGCGATGGTGCGCCACTGGATTCAGGAGCGTTGCTTTGTCCAGCCCAAGTCGGAACAGACCCTCCCGGACCCGATCCCTCATGCGACGTGGCGTGGCACTGGCAGCCGGTATCGCCGGCGTCGTCGTCGGGTCGTTGAACGGCATCAGCCCAGCCCAAGCCACCCAGTCGCAGCCTGGGCCGGCCGCGTGCCCCGCGAGAGTGGGGAGCAAGGCCACGTGTTACACCGGACAGGACGCCAACGGGGCTTACTACGCGATCGCCGTGCCCAAGAACTGGAACGGCTCGCTGGTCGTACATGCCCATGGCGGCCCCGACTTGGGTGAGGGGTCAGATCCGGAGCGGAGCATCGGCGACCTGGATCGCTGGTCCGTGATGGTGGACGAGGGATATGCGTGGGCCGGTTCGTCCTACCGCCGAGGTGGCTACGGAACCCGGATGGCGGCTGCCGACACGGAGAATCTGCGCCGTCTGTTCGTGGAGGAGTTCGGCAAGCCGAAACGGACGTACGTGCACGGACAGTCCTGGGGTGGGAACGTCGCCGCCAAGGTCGCGGAGGTGTACGGCAAGAAGAACGGCCCCTACGACGGCGCTCTGCTCACCAGCGGTGTTCTGGCAGGCGGCTCGCGCGGTTATGACTACCGCGTTGATCTACGGGTGGTCTATCAGTACTACTGCCAAAACCTTCCGCGCCCCACCGAGGCTCAGTACCCGCTGTGGCAGGGGCTACGTCCGTCGTCGACCCTTACGACAGCAGGCCTGCGGGCTCGCCTGGAGGAGTGCACCGGATTTGCCTCGGCTCCGCAGGAGCGCACACCACTGCAGCAACGCAACCTTGACGACATTCTCGCGGTCACGCACATCCCGGAGCGGACGCTGGAATCGCACCTGCGCTTCTCCGTGTTCACCTTCCGCGACATCGTGCACAACCGGCTCGGCGACCGGAATCCCTTCAGCAACAAGGGCGTGCGGTACTCCGGTTCGCACGACGACAAGGCACTGAATGCGGGTGTCGAGCGCTTTGCCGCCGATCCCAAGGCCCAGCGCGATCTGTCCTACGACAGCGATCTCACCGGGCGCGTCTCGATCCCCGTACTCACCATGCACGCCATCGACGACCCCACCGCATTCGTCGAACACGAGGCTGCGTACCGGGCGACTCTTGAGGGCGCACATCGCGAGGAGAACCTCGTGCAGACCTTCACCAGTGAAAGCGAGCACAGCGCACTGAGTGACTCGGAGTACGCCAACTCCATTGCCGCGCTGGCCTCCTGGGTAGGCACGGGGAAGAAGCCCACGCCGCAGTCCGTCGCGTCATCGTGTGCCTCTTTCGACCGCGACTACGGCACGGGGTGCTTCTACGACTCCGACTTCCGCCCGTCGCACTACGCCTCTCGTGTCCTGCCGCGGCCGGGCGGGCTGTCATGGCCGGCCATGACGGCATCTCAGGAAAAGTGCTGGAGCCGGATCAACGGTGTGGGGATCGCCCCGTAGTACGCGCGGTCGCGATGCGACCGAGTCGGCGGGACGGTTCACCAGCGGATCCGGGTGGACGCGCATCGCGCATCCGGACGCTGCGAGCGAGTTCGGCGACAAACTCGCCAAGGTGTTCCCGTGACAGCCCGCAGAAAGGGTAGTGGGATATGGCCGCATGGGCCTCGCCCAGGGTCACGCCTCGACAACCTGATAGTCCACCAGAGCGTCACCGCCTGCGTGAGGGCGCGGTCAGGCGGGCTGCCACAGCTCGACCCGATTGCCCTCAGGATCGGTGACCCAGCCGAATCGACCGACACCCTCCATGTCCTGCGTTTCTTCGGCCACGTCCGCGCCCTTGGCGCGCAACTGCGCGAGCATCGCGTCCAGGTCGCGGACCCGGAAGTTGAGCATGGTCTGCTGGGCGCGGGACCCGAAGTAGTCGGTCTCGGACTCGAACGTCGCGAACACCGTCGGCCCGGTTCCCTGCCGCCACAGGCCGTTCTCATCGGTGTCCAGGCCCAGGCAATCGCGATACCACGCGCTCAGGGCCGCCGGGTCGGCAGCCCGCATGAAATGTCCACCGATTCCAAGCACACGTTCCATGCCGCCATTTTGCCAGGACGGCGATCGGGCGGGCCGGCACCACACTCGACCCTTCGCCGCCTCCCCATCACGGGAGAACTCGCAAGCAGCGCACCCCTCCGCATGACAAGCGCACAGGATGCGGCGGGGAACAGCGGGGAGTCGCGGTGACCGGGGTCTTCTCCTGGCACAGCCGCCGCTTCCTGGCGTGACCTGCGTACCGCCGCGTCGCGTCGCGTCCGGCAGCAAACTCCATGCGGTCGCTCGTCGGCGGAGTACTGGGAGATCAGCGCAGCTTCTCCCAGGACGCGCGCCGGTCAGCGGGCGCCGACAGACCCGCCCACCCAACTCTGCTGACCTGCGCACCCCGTGCGGCCCGCTCGAGTCGAACGCGGGGAAGCCGACCCGTTCGGTTCCGAGGGTGCCCGGAGATCAGCGGAGGACCGGCACAACCCCGTCGGCCCGTTCTGGGCCCCCTTCTCGGCCGCTGCGCCATCGCGGCAGCGGCCGTGCAGTAGACGGACGTATGACAGGGCCGGACCGGACGGAAGCCGGGTCCGGCCCTGCTCCTGTCAGTCGCGGAACAAGCACACCGCCGATATTCGCTTGCACGCCATCGGCACTCGGGGTCAACGTCGCCTGACACCTGACGAAGGCAGAGATGATGACCACCCAGACCCACTCCGTCGACCACGAACTCATCCAGGCCGCGGCGCACGTCGCTCACACTTACTGCCAGGGCGACAACCACACCATGGCAGCCGCGGCCCGCGCCAAGGACGGCCGGATCGTCACGGCGGTGAACGCCTATCACTTCACCGGAGGGCCCTGTGCCGAGTTGGTCCTCATCGGCACGGCGGCCGCCCAGGGTATCTACGAGCTGGACACGATCGTTGCCGTGGGCGACCGCGAGCGAGGGGTCGTTCCCCCATGCGGCCGGTGCCGTCAGGTCCTTCTCGACTACTTCCCCGCTCTCAAGGTCATCGTCGGCGAAGACGACCGCGTCCGAACCGTTCCTGTCACCGACTTGCTCCCCGAAAGCTACGTCTGGGCCGACCACCAGCTCGACGCCGAGTAAACCGCGCCACTCAGCACGTGCTTACACAAGGGCGCAGCTCCCCGTCATGCTCCACATGCCTTGTCCGACACCGTGAAGGAACGAGGTCACTACGAGGTCGGCGGCCGGGCCTGGTTCGATCGCGCGGTAGTCAGGTGCCGAGCGAGCGCACCACGGAAGCTGAGAAGTAAGCCGCCATCAGCCAGTCGATCGATTTCCCCTCCCCCGACGGGGAGTAGGCAGGCGACCGGTCCATTCTCAGCGTGAGGTTGCCGAACAGGCAGCCCGAGACGTTGCCGCCACTTTGATGACCGGGCGCACTGTCCGGCCTCCGTCTACTCGAACAGCCGACGTAGAAACTGCTCCGCAGGCCCTCATCGGCTGCGCGGCTACTCGGCCTCGGGCGTGGCCGAGATCTGCGGGACAGCCGAGTGCCCAGGATGAGCAACCAGACGGGCGAACCGCATGGCGCTGCTTGGTGGCTGCGGTAGTCGGCGCCGTCCTCCGAGGCCTCGCGCGCATGGGTCATACGCTCACGATGAAGCCCATGTGAGGTCGCGCCGACTCCCGGGGCGGCCACGGCTCCCCGCCCCAGCTGCGGTGGGGAGTGCGAACGGAGGGCGTGTCGTCACGGTGTGGCGTCGGTCCGGGCCGGGTCATTGGGATGGGACTGGAGTGCTGTGACGGTGAGGGTCATCCAGGGACGCAGCGGCAGCGTGCCGAGCACCTTCTCGTGGAGCTCGTCCTCGTCGGCGGCCCGCCAGATGCCGATGCTGCGTAGCTCGCCGACCGGGCGCCACAGTCGCGCCAGGTTGCCGGTGGCGGCCAGTTCCCGGGAGCGGACGGCTTCGGCGGCGCGCCGCCGATCGATCTCGTCCTGGCTGGTGCCCTCGGGGACAGTGGTGGTGATCTCCACCAGGAACTCTCGCATGGTGCTGCTCCGCTCGATGGGGCGTCCGGCGAGGACCGGAACGCCGCGATGGGGATGGAGGCCTGTGTATTCAAAGGGGCTGCTGCCGCGGTCGGGGCGGACGGCGGCCGGCATAGCGGGAGCTGCTCGGCTCAGCCTGTCTGCCGGGGTGTCGAGGGACGGAGCGACCGTCCGCCAAAGACCGCCGAACTCCCGTCGGACCTGTCGGCCCGGCAACCGACCGCACCCCTACCGTCTGCCGGGTGTCGGCGGGGGCTGCCGCGGTCGCATGCCGTCGGGCTTCCATACCCTCATCGTCCGCCTGCATCAGGGGCGACGCCACTACCGGCTCCCTCCCTGCTGGGAGGCGTGACCTACCACCGCCGCAGCATGACGATCGTGGCGCTGCGCCGGCTGCGGTACTTCGTCGCGTCGCCGAGGAACCGAACTCCGGCCGGGCCGCCGAGCGCCCGCTGATCCGCGGGTCCTTCTCCGCCACGGCAGACCGAAGCACTCGAACGCGACTGTCCCGTCCGGAGGAATCAGTCGATCATGGTGGCCCGCCAGGTCTCCTCGTCGGCGTCGAGGAGCGCCGCGACGAGGGCGGGGTCGGGGAGTGGGCCGTGGTCGGCGGTGACTCTCAGAGCTGAGGCCGCGGTCAGATGGCCCAGCCGCAGGGCGCGGTCCACAGGCAGCTGCCGCAGCAGGCCGCTCAGGAATCCGGCGGCGAAGGCGTCGCCGGCGCCGACCGGTTCGACGACGCGGACGGTGAGGGCGGGCACGCTGCGGGCGGCGGCCCCCACGAAGGCGGTCGCGGCGCGGTCCCCGTCCTTTACGACGAGGACGCGCGGGCCGGGCAGGAGGTCGCGGACCCGTTGGGCATCGGTGATTCCGTCCCCCCACAGGGCCTGGGCCTCATCGAGGCCGACGAGGACGATGTCGGCCCGGTCCGCGAGCGGTTGCAGCACGTCAGCCGCGGAGCGGTCGGCCCACAGGGCGGAGCGGTGGTTGACGTCGAAGCTGACGGGCCACGGGCGGTCGGGGCGCAGCGCGTGTTCGACGAGGGCGCGGCAGCCGGGTGACAGGGCAGGGGTGATGCCGCTCAGGTGCACGAGCGCGGCGCCCGCCATCGTCGGGTCGTCGAGTACGTCGGGGGTGAGGGCCGAGGCGGCTGATCCGGCGCGGTGGTAGCGGACGCGGGTGCCGTGCGCGCCCGGGTCCTTGAGCAGCAGTCCGGTGGGCCGCTCCGGGTCGGTGCGGACGCCGCTGACATCGACGCCGCCCGCGGCGATGCGGGCGCGGACGCGGCGGCCGAAGGGGTCGTCGCCGACCGCGGAGACCCAGCGGGCGGGGATGCCGTGGTCGGCGAGGTAAAGGGCGACGTTCGACTCGGCGCCCGCGATGTCGACGCGCAGCAGGTCGGCACCGTCCAACGGCCCGAGGGGGTCGGGGGCTAGGGCGGCCATGGTCTCGCCGACGCAGACCACGGGGCCGAAACGAAATGGCCGCTGGGTGCTCATGGTGGATTTCCTAGGGTGTGTCGGCGCGGTCCGCCGGGGCGGAGGGGTCCGCCGGGCGGCCCGGAGCAGCCGGGACGGAGGGGTTCGCCTGACGGTACGGAGCGGCCGGGGCGCCGGGGACCTCCACCCGGACCGCGAAGACGGCGCCGTCGAGAGGTCTGGGGGCGGGCAGGCCGAGGTGTGCGCTGGTGACGAGGAGCGTACGGCCGTCGGGGCCGCCGAGGCAGAGTCCTGCGGGCTGCCCGGCGGGCAGGTCGACGACCTGGTCGAGGCTGCCGTCGGGGCGGTAGCGGTGGACCTGCCCGGCGCCCCAGACGGCGGTCCATACGCAGCCCACGATGTCGGTGGTCATGCCGTCGGGGCTACCCGAGTCAAGGGTTACGAACGGTTCAGCGGTGCCCAGCACGCCGCTCACGGGGTCGACCGGGTAGCGACGGATGACGCCCCGGGCGCTGTCGGCGAGGTACATGACGGTGCCGTCGGCGCTGAACGCCGGGCCGTTGGGGATCGTGACGTCCCGCAGGACGCGGGTGATGCTGCCGTCGCGGTCCAGGCGGTAGAGGGAGCCCGCGCCATCGGTGGCCTCGTACGCCATGCTGCCCGCCCAGAAGCGGCCGTGCGGGTCGGCGACGCCGTCGTTCATCCGCATCGACACGGGTGCGCGGTCCTCGGGGCGCGCGATCCAGTCGACGCGGCCCGCGGGGTCGATGCGGCAGATGCCGGTGCCCGCCGCCGCGATCCAGTGGCCGGGGCGCCCCTCCACCGGTGCCACGGCGCCCAGCGGGCAAGGCAGTTGGGCGATCGGGGCGAGCGGCGCGGCGGCCCGGTCGGGCACGGCGAGCAGCCGGCCGGTGAGGATGTCGGTCAGCACGGCGCGGCCGTCCGTCCAGCGGATGCCCTCGCCCAGTTCGAGGCGGTCGGTCCCCAAGATGGAAGCGGCGGTCATGGGCGGGCCTGCGCGCGGACGACGTCCAGGAAGGTGCGGGCCCGCTCGCGGAGGGCGGTGAGGTCGCCGCCCACGGCGGCGTCGCCGATCAGGGGCGATCCGACGCCGACGGCTATGGCTCCCTCGCGCAGGTAGTCGGCGGCCGCCGCCCCGTCCACTCCCCCGACGGGTACGAAGGGCAGGTCCGGGAAGGGTCCGCGCAGGTCCCGCAGATAGCCGGGGCCCCCTGCGCTGCCTGCCGGGAAGAGCTTGAGGGCGTCGGCGCCGAGCCGTTGTGCCTGGAGGACGTCGGTGGGCGTCATCACTCCGGCGAGCACGGGGAGCCCGAGTTCCCGCCCGGTGGCGATGCCGTCGCTGACTGCCGGAGTGACGAGGAAGGCGGCCCCGGCCTTCTGGGCTGCACGGGCGTCGCCGGAGCTGAGCACGGTTCCGGCGCCGAGCATCGCGTCGGGGCCGAGCGCGGCGCGGGCCCGCGCGATGACGTCGAGCGCGTCGCGCCCGGAGAGGGAGACCTCGATGAGAGTGACGCCCTCCTCGGCGAGGGTGAGCACGGTGGTCAGCGCGGCGTCCGGGGCGCTGCCGCGGACGATGGCGAGCAGCCGGTGGGCGCGCAGCGCGGCGAGCAGATTCATCCGACATCCCTTCTGGGCTGGTGGGGGTTCAGAGGCGGCGATGGCTTAAGGGAGGGGGTCAGGAGCGGCGATGACTTAGGGGGTCGGGGGCTGCTCTGGCATAGAGGGGTCAGGGGCGGCGGGTCGCGGTGACGGTGAGCCGCCAGGCGACCTCGCCGGTCGGCGGCACGACGGCGGTATCGCCGTCGTTGGCCGCCGCGCGGTTGAAGACGCGCCCGAGCATCGGCTCGACACCGATCGAGCGGTACGGCGCGCTCCGGGGGAAGCCGCCGAGGTTGCGCCAGAGGGCGACCGCGGCCGGTTGCCCGTCGGCCTCGACGGACAGGTGCAGCGTGTCGGCGCCGTCGTGCACCGAGACCCGGGAGGTGAGGACGACCGCTCCGACGGCGCTCCCGTCGTCCGGGCCGAGCCGGTCCAGCGGTACACCGTCGACGCTGGGCCAGGTGCCGGCGACCCCGCGGTCGCCCTCGTCCGGGTAGAGCCGGGTCACCGCGGGTCCGACGACGCCGATCCGGGCGTCCGGAGAGAGGTCCAGCAGGGCGTGGGCGGCCCACACGAAGCGGTAGCCGGGCTCGGCAGCGAGCTTGTAGTCGGCGACGACCGCGTCCCCTCGCACGCCGATACGCCGGGTCAGGCGGAAGTCGGGACACTCCGCGAGGTCCCCCTCCCCCACCCTCCGCCAGGGCCGCGACCAGGCGTCCCCGTGGTCGGGCAACCCCCGCACGGTGGGCACGCACTCCTCAAGGCCGCCGGCGTCGGCGAAGGGGTCGCCGGGCCGGACCGTACGGCGGCGGGGCTCGTCGCGGTGCCACAGCCACTCGCGGCCGCCCGCGGTCAGCGACGTCCAACGTCCGCCACTGGCAAGGTCGGTGGCGACGCGGACGGGCAGCCGCGTGGCGCTCACCATTCGGCGAAGGAGCCGTCGGCGTGCCGCCAGACGGGGTTGCGCCAGACGTGGCCGGACCGGTCGGCGGCGCGAACCGCGTCCTCGTCGACGGAGATGCCGAGTCCGGGCGCTCCGGTGCGGTGCGCCTGACCGTCGACAAAGCGGAAGGGCTCGGTGTCGACCAGGTAGGACAGCAGGTCGGCGTCCTTGTTGTAGTGGATGCCCCGACTCTGTTCCTGGATCAGGAAGTTGGGCGTGGCGAAGGCGACCTGGAGGCTGGCGGCCAGCGCGATGGGACCGAGCGGACAGTGCGGCGCCAGGTGGGCCCCGAAGGTCTCGGCGAGTGAGGCGATCCGGGTGACCTCCGATATTCCGCCGGCGTGCGACAGGTCCGGCTGGGCCACCGCGATGCCCGCGGTCAGCGCCGGGAGGAAGTCGGCCCGCCCGTAGAGCCGTTCGCCGGTGGCCAGCGGCACGGACGAGGCGGCGACCAGCCCGGGCAGCAGGTGTGCCTGCTCGGGCAGGACGGGTTCCTCGACGAACAGCGGGTGCAGCGGGGCTATCTCGTGGAGCACGCGCCGCGCGTTAGCGGCACTGAAGCGGCCGTGGAAGTCGACGGCGACGTCGCGTTGCGGGCCGAGGGCATCGCGGGCAGCCGCCACGCGCCCGACGACGGCGGCCGTCTCGGCGGGGCTGCCGATCGGCGGGGTGCGCCCGGCGGCGTTCATCTTTACGGCGGTGAAGCCGGCCTCCACTTGGGCGGTGACCTCCTCCTTGATCCGCTCGGGTTCGTCGCCGCCGACCCAGGCGTAGACCCGGACTGTGTCGCGGACCGGGCCGCCCAGCAGGGTGTGCACCGGCACCCCGAGGGCGCGGCCCGCGATGTCCCACAGGGCCTGGTCGATGCCTGCGACGGCGCTCGACAGGACCGGGCCGCCCCGGTAGAAGCCACCCTTGCTGAGCACCTGCCAGTGGTCCTGGATGCGCAGCGGGTCCTGGCCCACCAGATACTCCGCCAGCACCTCCACGGCCGACCTGACCACCTCGGCCCGGCCCTCCACCACCGGCTCGCCCCAGCCGACGACACCGTCGTCGGTCTCGATGCGGCAGAACAGCCAACGGGGCGGCACGAGGAAAGTCTCGACACGCGCGATCTTCACTGTGACTGGCCGTCCTTCTCCTCGGCGGAGCCGTCCGCGTCCTCGGGAGCGGACGGGCCGCCGAGCTTGTCGAGGTCGCGCGTCGCCTGGTCGAGCAGAGCACGCATGGCGGATTCCGCGGCGTCCGGATCCCGGTCGCGCACGGCGTCGAGGACGGCGCGGTGGCTGGGGACCGGGTCCTCGCTGTGCGGGGCGCTGTGCACGAGCTGGTCGCGCTGGGCCAGGCCGGACTCGATGACCATTTCCATGCGTTCCAGCAGTTCGTTGTGGGTGGCCGCGAGCAGCGCCCGGTGGAAGGCGAGGTCGGCCTCGACTGCGTCGCTCGCGCCGCCCTCCTTGCCCATGGCGGTCAGCGCCGACTCCAGCGCCTGGAGGTCGGCGTCGGTGCGGCGCGCCGCGGCCAGCCGCACGGCGGCGGGTTCGATGATGCCGCGGACCTCGCCGAGGTTGCGGAGCAGCGCGGGGTCGGCCCCGGTGCCCTTGTTCTCGGAGAACTGCCAGCGCAGCACGTCGGCGTCGAGCAGGTTCCAGTCGGAGCGGGGCCGGACGAAGGTGCCGCGCTTCTGCCGGGCGTCGACCATGCCCTTGGCCGCGAGGACCTTGAGCGATTCGCGCAGGGCGGTGAGGCTGACGTCCAACTCGCTCTGCAGGGCCGCCATGTCGAGCGTCGCTCCCTCGGGGATCTCGCCGCTGAGCACCCGGCGGGCGAGGGTCTCCACGGTCTGGCCGTGCACTCCGCGGCGGGCGTATGGCGTCATGTGTGTGCCTTTCTTGCTGGTCGGTCGGTGGCCGGAGCGGTCGGCGCTGTCACGCGGAAGCCTTGGTGACGCTCCAGCCGCCGTCCACGACCAGGGTCGATCCGGTGATGTACGAGGCTTCGTCGGCGGCGAGGAAGGCGACGGCGGCCGCGACCTCCTCAGGGGTGCCGAAGCGGCGGGCCGCGGTCCCGGCGACGCTGAGTTCGCGGTCGGCCTGCGGGACGCGGTCCCAGGCGGCGGTCAGGATCGGTCCGGGCAGCACGGCGTTGACGCGGACCTCGGGGCCGTACTCGACGGCGAGCTGGCCGCACAACGACAGCAGCGCGCCCTTGCTCGCCGCGTACGCCGGGTGGCCGGGGATCCCCCGGTGGGCGTGGACGGAGGAGACGAGCACCACCGCCCCCTGGTGCTCGCGCAGGTCGGGCAGCGTCGCCCTGACGCCCAGGAAGGCGCCGGTGAGGTTGACCGACAGCTGCCGCTCCCAGGACGCGAGGCTCATCTCGTGGACCGGTGCGACCGCCACCGTGTACGCGTTGCTCACCAGCACGCCCACGGGCCCGAAGCCGTGGGCTGCGGTGATCACCCGCTGCCAGTCGTCCTCGCTCGCGACGTCGGCGGCGACGAAGAGGGCCCGGGCCCCGTCCTTGCGCAGCCGTTCGGCGGTCTCCTCACCGCGTTCGGCAGCCATGTCGACCAGGACGACGGCCGCGCCCTCCGCGGCGAAGCGTGCCGCGGAGGCCGCGCCGATGCCCGACGCTGCTCCGGTGACCACGGCGACGCGGTTGGTGAAGCGGGCGGCTGGGTTCATGGGGTGGATCGTCTCCTGTTCGAGAGGGAGGTGGGATGCAGATTCTTTCGCTGTCGTCACTGCCGGGCCAGGACGGTCAACTCCGCGTCGTGTCCTGCCCTCCAGGCGAACGGCAGCCCCGAGTGGAGCAGGTACGCGCCGCTGTAGCGAGCGCCGGTGTCGATGTCGGCGTAGACGGCGCCCGGTGCGAGGCCGCGCAGGCGCAATCGGGATGCCCGGCCGGGCACCAGGGGCGCGCCGTCGAGCGGGCCGGTGTTCCAGGCCGTCACCACCAGGCGGGCGCCGCCCTGTTCCTCGTACTGGATGCCGTACGTCGGGTCGGCGGGGCTGCCCAGCAGGTGGACCTCGCCGTGGTGGACGACGTCGCGGACCTCCTTGTAGCGGGCGATCCACTCGGCGGCCTCGGTGCGCTGCTCCGGCGTCCAGTGGCGGATGTCGGCGCCGATCCCCAGTACCCCGGCGATGGAGTTGACGAAACGGAAGGCGAGCGAGCGGGGCCGGGGGTCGAAGAGGCCAGGGGCATCGGTGACCCAGGAGCTCATGGTGTGCGGGGCGTGCGCGTGGAGGTAGCCGTACTGGATGCGCAGCCGGTCCATGGGCGCGGTGTTGTCGCTGGGCCACACCACGTCGGTGCGGGCGAGAGTGGCGTGCTCGACGCGGGCGCCGCCGCCCGCGCAGCCCTCAACGGTGACGTGCGGGTGGGTGGCGCGCAGGTGGTCCAGGACGCGCAGGTAGCCCGCGATGTGGGCGGCGTCGAGGTCCTGTCGCTCCGGGTCCTCGCCCGCCGTCGGGCGGCCGCGTTCGGTGGGCGGCCTGTTCATGTCCCATTTGAGATAGGAGATGGCGTGGTCGCCAAGCAACCGGTCGAGGGTGCCGATGACGAAGTCCTGGACGTCGTCGCGGCCAAGGTCGAGCAGGAGTTGGTTGCGTACGAGTGTCGCGGGCCGGCCGTCGATCCGGTACACCCACTCGGGGTGCTCGGCGTACAGCTTCGAGCGGGGGCTGATCCCCTCGGGCTCGACCCACAGGCCGAAGTCCAGGCCGAGGGCGCGGACGCCCTCGATGAAGTGGTCGAATCCGGCGGGGAATTCGGCCGGGTCCGGGTACCAGTCGCCGAGGCCACCGGTGTCGTCGGGGCGGCCGGTGAACCAGCCGTCGTCGACGACGAACAGTTCGGCGCCGAGCTCGGCGGCGGTCTTGGCGAGCTCCAGTTGCCCCGCGGCGTCGACGTCGAAGCCGGTGGCCTCCCAGGAGTTGTAGAGCACCTTGCGCGGCCGGTCCATGCGCTCGCCGGTGAGATGCCGTTCGTAGCGGTGCCACACGCGGGCCAGCCCGTCGAGCCCGTCGGAGCTGAAGGCGCAGGCCAGCCGGGGGGTGACAAGGGTGGCGCCGGGAGCGAGCCGGACGGCGCCCTCATGCGGAACGCGGCCTGCGCGGACCCGTACGGCGCCGCCGGGTTCGGCGTCGGCGGTGATCCGCCAGTTGCCGGACCACTCCAGGGCGATGCCGTACGTGGGGCTCGCGCCCTCGGCGGAGTCCTGGACGGCGAGCCAGGGCTGGTAAGCGTGCCCGGCCGACCCCTGGGTGCTCTCCATCTCGAAGCGGCCGCGCTCCAGCACCACTTCCTTCAGCTGGAACTCCTGCTGCCACTGGCCTGCCAGGTACGTCAGCCGGGCGCCGCCCTGGACAGGGACGTTGACGGCGGCGGAGTCGAAGCGCTCAAGCCTCACCTCGCTGTCACCGGTGCAGGTCAGTTCCGTCCAGCGCAGGATGACGTCGGTGCCGGGCACCGTCTCGTAGCGGAGCGTCGTACGCAGTCCGAGCACGTCGTCGGCAAAGTCCAGGCTCAGTGCCCGGTCGCCGTCCTGGGTCGCGCCGTCGAAACGCCACCAGCTGCCACGGTCACCGCCGGGGCGGGAGGCGATCAGATCAGCGCCGGTGAACGGCCGCAACCCGTACGGGATGTACTCGGCCGGAGCGGCGTCGGCGTGGGTGATGAAGTGGGTGCGCCGCGACCAGTCCATGGGCGACGGACCGTCCTCGGCGCCGTGCGGCCCCCAGGCGGCGAGCTCGGCCCAGTGGCCGTCGCCGCCGAGGGTGACGGCGTAGCTGGTGGTGTCGGTGTGCAGCAGCCACCGGTCGTGCGCGGTCACTTGACGGCTCCGAGGTTCAGTCCGGCCACGAAGTGGCGCTGGAAGCGGAGGAAGACGGCCACCGTGGGCGCGGCGGCGATCACCGAGCCGGCCGCGATGACGTTCCACATGGACACGTACTGGCCCTGCAGTCCGATGAGGGAAGCGGTGATGGGCATTTGGGTGTCGGTGCGCAGCACCGTGATGGCCCACAGTAGGTCGTTGAAGATCCAGGTGAACGACAGGGCGGTCAGCGCGGCGAGTGCCGGGCGGGCCAGCGGCAGGATGATCCGCCAGTAGATCTGCCAGGGGTTCGCTCCGTCGATGACGGCGGCCTGCTGGATCTCACTGGGGATCGACCGCATGAAGCCGTGCAGGACGAAGACGTAGAAGCCGACTCCGAAGCCGACCTGCACGCCGATCAGGGCGTACAGCTGGTCGTAGATGCCGAGCACTTCGCTGAGTTTGGAGACCGGGATCAGCAGGATCTGCGGGGGCAGCAGGTTGCCGCCGAGCATGAGCAGCAGCAGGGCGCGCCGGAAGGGCAGGTCGTAGCGGCTGAGCGCGAAGGCCGCCATGGAGGCGAGGCCGAGCGAGAGCAGCACGGTCGGGATCGTGACCAGCATGCTGTTGATGAGAGCACGCTGCTGGCCGCCGTCCACCCACGCCTGACGGAAGCTGTCGAAGGTGAAGGAGTGCGGCCAACTGCCGACGCCGTGCGCGGCGATGTCGTCGAACGTCCGGGTGCTGGTGACCAGGACGAGGGCGATCGGCAGCAGCCACAGTGCGGACAGCAGGCTCGCGGAGAGATGGAAGCCGGCGGTGCGCAAGGCGCGACTCCGGACGACGCGTCGGCGGGGACCCGGCGTCGGGGCGGCGTCCGAACCGGTGTCCTTGGCGATGCGCTCGGCGGTGTGGGTGGCGGTCATCAGTCGGCCTCCCGGAAGGCTCGCACGAGGTAGCTCGCGATGACGCCGAAGGCCAGCACGAAGATGACGACGGCGAGCGCGGAGCCGTATCCCAGCCGCAGCGACTGGAACGCGGTGGAGTACATGTAGGTGCTCAGCAGTTCGGAGGAGTGGTACGGGCCGCCGCGGGTGAGCGCCCACACCACGTCGAACGAGCGCAGCGAGTCGATGACGATCACCGACAGGACTACCGCGTTGACCCCGCGCAGTTGTGGCAGGGTGATGTGCCGGAACTGCTGCACGCGGGTCGCGCCGTCGACCTTGGCCGCCTCGTACAGCACGGGGTCGATGCCCTTGAGGCCGGCCAGGTACAGCACCATCACGTAGCCGACCTGGCGCCACAGCGCGGGCACGATCACCGCGTAGAAGGCGGTGTCCTCGTCGGCGAGCCAGGCGTGCTTCCAGCCGCCGAGACCGAACGCCCCCAGCGCGTTGTTGATCAGGCCGTCCGGCTGGTACATCGCCTGCCACACCAGCGCGGTCGCGACCAGCGAGAAGACCACCGGCAGGAAGAGCGCCGCCCGGTAGAACCCGATGCCGCGCCGGTCCTGCTGGAGCAGCAGCGCGGCACCGAGGCCGAGGGCTGCGGACAGTCCGCCGAACAGCAGCAGCCACAGCACCGTGTTGACCGCGGCGGTGCGGAAGACCTCGTCGTGCACCATCTCGCTGAAGTTGCCGAGGCCGACGAACTTCGGGGCCGACAGGCCGTCCCAGGAGGTCAGGGAGAGGTAGAAGCCCTGGAGGGCCGGCCAGAAGACCCAGAACGCCTCGGCGAGCAGCGGGACGAGGACGAAGGCCAGGACCACCGGGGGCACCCGCGTGGCCCCTGACCGTCGCGGGGAGCCGAGCAGCGCCATCGTCACTGGCTCCAGATCTTCTGTGCGCCGCGCTGCCACGTGGTGAGGATCGAGCCGATCTCCTTGGGCTTGGCCAGGTAGTGCACGAGCGCCGTGTCCGCGGTCGGCTGGAGTGCGTCGCTGGAGTCCCGGTTGAAGAACTGCGTCACGTCGGTGGCGCCCTCGATGAGCTTGCGGCCCTTGAGGACCAGCGGGGTGCCGGCGTCCTTGGCGTCCGGGTGGGTGGGCAGCGCGGTGCCCGAGGAGTTCTTGAGGTACAACTCCTGCCCCTCGGCGGACGCCAGGTAGCGCAGCAGTTCCTTGACACCGTCGACGCGCTTGGTGCGGGCGCTGGCGAAGTAGCCGTCGGTGGGCGCCTCCTCGGCGACCGGCACCTTCGGGTCGATGATGGGGAACTGGAAGAAGTCCAGGTCGCCCAGGGCGTCCTTCGGTGCGGCGTCGGCGAAGAAGGTGCCGATGAGCATCATGCCGGTGCGGCCCTGGAGGAGGGCGGTGGTGGCGTCCTGGAAGGGGATCGCCGTGCCGTTGGGGTCGAAGTACGGGCGCGCCTGGTCCCACGTGTCGAAGACCTTGCGGACTTCGGGGTCGTCGAAGCGGTGCTTCCCTGCGAGGAGTTCGCGGTGATAAGTGGCACCGTTGACGCGGATGTTGAGGTAGTCGAACCACGCGGAGGCGACCCACGGGGTGTCGCCGCCCGCACCGAGACCGATCGGAGCGACGCCCTTGCTCTTGAGCTTGTCGCACAGGTCCAGGAACTCGTCCCAGGTCCTGGGCTCCCGCACGCCCCACTTGGCGAAGTTGGACTTCCGGTAGAACATGCCCCACCAGTAGTAGGTGGTGGGCACGAAGACCTTCTTGCCGCTGGAGGCCGAGGTGCACAGCTTCTTCAGCGCGTCGGAGTAGCCGGCGAGTTCGGGCTTGTCCCAGATGTCGTCGAGACCGAGGAGCAGGTCCTTCTTGGCGTACGACTCGGCGACGGAGCCGGGGTACCAGGTGTAGACGTCCGGCGGGTTGGCCGACGTGAGGTAGGTCGGCAGCTGGGTGCGGAAGGTCTCCGACGCGACGGTGTTGAGCTGCGCCTCGGCGTCCCCGCGCTTTTCGAAGGCCGCGACCACCGCCTGCATCGCTGTCTTGGCCTGCGGGGAGGAGAGGTTGGACTGCAGGGTCACCGGGCCGCCGGACTTGCCTCCGGAGGAGGACGGGCTCTGGGTGACGCAGCTGCTGAGCAGCGCGCCGGCGCCGACTGCGCCTGTTCCTACGAGGAATCTGCGGCGGGTGGCGTTGAAGGCGGTCATCTGTGCACTCCCTATATGCCCACGGAACGGAGCTGAGGCCCCCTGACGGCCCGGCTCTTGGTGCGGCAGACGCAGCCTGTCGCGGAGGTCCGGGCACCGTCAAGATTAATTACTAATTTATTTCTCGGAGGGTGTGCTTCCGGGTCTCGGACAAGGCCCGGAAGCACACCTGTTGGTGCCAAGCGGTACGCGGAGGTACGAGGTGTACGGATCGACGCAGGTGAAGCGGGGTGAGCCGGAGCTGAAGCGGGGTGAGCCGGAGCTCAGAGCCCGGCCTGATGGACGCGCCCGTCCACCCCGCGGAACGCGCCAAGCACGCCGCCGTCCGCCCCGGCGACGGCACCGAGCGCACCGTCGAAGACACCGCTGCCGAAGTCGGAGTTCTTGCTCCAGCCGGCCCAGCCGCCGGACGCGGTCCAACTGCGCGTCCAGAGCGTGTAGTCCCCGGCCCGCGCATACACATGCACCATGCCGCCGGAGGCCACCAGTGTTGGGCTGCCGCTGACCGTGCCACCCAGAGCCGTCCAGTCCGACCATGTGCCGGAGGTGTCACGGGACCGCCACCACAGCGCGTCGTCAGCGGTGCGTACAGCCACGTGGATCCGACCGGCGTCGTCCACGACGGCCGACGGGCGCCCGTAGAACGGGCGGTCCTGGGGCGCGTCCAGCGAGGTCCAGCCGGAAGCCGTGCCACGCGACCACACGCTGCCGTCCGCGCCGCGGGCGAACAGTGTCCAGTCGTCCGGCCCCGAGAACGCCGCGGTCGGCGCGTCGGTCAACGTGCCGCCCAGGCTCTGCCAGCGGCCCCAGTGTCCGTTCGCGTACACGCGCCGGTAGGCGGTGTCGTCGGTGCCGCGGACGAAGACGTCGATCCTGCCGCCGGCGGAGGCGTACGCGGCGGGCTGGCCGAGGATGCGGCCGTGCGTCGGGCCGCCCAGGTCGGTTGTCCGGGACGCGGACCAGTCACCGCCGCGCGCGGTCTGCGCGCGCAGCGCACCGTCCGTACCGCGGGTGAAGACGGTGAGCGTGTCGCCGTCGCGCACCAGGGCCGGGCTCGCCGACGAGCGGCCGGAAAGCTGCGCGCCGGGAGCGTCATCGCTGCCGGTCAGTTTGAGGAAGGCCGTGCCGTGCGCGGGAACGCGCACCGTGTACGAGCCGGTGTGGGTGCCGCGCGAGGCTCGCGCCCGCAGGTCGCGCACGGCGACGTTGCCCGTCAGGCCCGCGTCGGTGAAGGTCACCGTACGGTCCTGCGCCTGGTCGGAACGGTTGAGCAGGGCGACCGCCCGCTTGCCCGCGCCCTGCAGCACCTTGCTGTAGACGTCGCCGACCGAGTCGGTCGCCACGCGGGCGCCCTGGATGCCCAGCGGGTCCTGGTTGACGGCGATGATCTCGGGGTTGCGCAGGGTGTCGATCATCGACTGCGGCAGGGTGCGCGGGTCGCTGCCGAGCACGAGCGGCGAGGCCATCTCGGCCCACATCACGAACTGCGTGGTGGACTCCTCCTCCGTCAGCTCGTAGCCGCCCTCGGCGAGCTTGCGCATCGGGATGAGGTAGTCGGGGTCGTTCCAGTGCCCGGGCCCCTGGGCCTCGGGGTGCCAGGCATTGGCATCCACGCTGCGCAGGATGTTCGGCCACTCCCCCGCAGTCGGGGTGCCCCAAGCGATGTCGGTGCCGGTGCGCCAGGAGTCGGCGGTGGTGGGCCCGTAGACGAAGGTGTTGTGCGCATCCTGCTCCGGGGTGTGCGGCATGCCCCAGTCGTCGGTGAGCGGGTTGCACAGGTTGAGCAGCATCTTCCGCCCGGACTTGGCGACGGCGTCGCTGAACTCCTTGAACGCCGGGCCCGGGTCGAGCCCGGCGCCGATGCCGCAGAGGAAGTCGACCTTGATCGCGTCGACCTTCCACCCGGCGAACTGGCGGGCGTCCTCCTTGTAGTGGCCCCGGCTGCCCAGACCGCACCACTTGCCGCCGTCGTACTCACCCGCGTCGGTGTAGATGCCGGCCTTGAGGCCGCGCTTGTGAAGGTACGTCACCAGCGCGGGGATGCCGGAGGGAAAGCGCGTGGGGTTCGCCACGAGCCGGCCCGACTCCGGGTCGCGCGGCTGGTCCGCCTGCCAACCACCGTCCAGCCAGACGATGTTGTAGCCACTGTCGCGCAGCCCGCTACTGACCAGGTAGTCGGCGACCTTCCTGACCTGGTCCTCCGTCGGGGCGCCGAGCCCGTAGTAGGTGTTCCATCCCATGTACGGCGTGGAGGCGAGGCCGCTGTCGTAGTACTGCGGCGCGCCCTGGTCGTCCGCGGCGTGTGCCGCCGGAACAGCCGACCCGATCAGCACCACGGCACCGAGCGCCGTCGTGGTCCGCCGTAGTCGCGCCGTCCCAGCACGATGTGAAGCCACTGAAGTCTCCCGAGAGTTGGAGTGCTCTGGGCACACACCACTCCGGACGTGCCGGGCGCCGGTGCCACGGCGGAAACTGTGGCTGGGCCCCTTCAAGGCTGTCAATATTAATTGCTAATTAACTTAAAAATGGGATCCCGCAGCTCAGCCCTCAGCCGGCGCGAGCGGCCGGAAAGTACCTCGCCAACTCCGTGAGGGCGGCATCGTCGAGTTCGATGCCGGCGGTGTGGAGGTTCTCGGTCAGGTGCGTGCGGGTGCGGGTTCCGGGGATGAGCAGGAGGTTCGGTGCGAGATGTTGCTGAGTCCGATGCCGTCGATGAGGCCCTCGTCGCGGGCTCGGATCAGGCTCGCCAGTTGGGCGTCGAACCGTTTGCCGGGCGCGGACTGGTCCACGATGCGCAGGTTCACGGCCGCCAGGCGGTCTGGGCCGAGGGTGGTCAGGTCTTCTTCGATGCCCTGGCGCACGTAGCGCGCCGCGTGATTCAGCTGTCCAGGGTTCCCCGCCGCTGACCCCGACGGCGGGGACCTGAGCTCGGCATGCTCAGGCGTGGACCTCGGAGCCGTAGCCGAGGTCGAGGCGGATGGACTCGAGGATCGTGAAGGCATGGCTGGCGGTGTAGACGTCAGCGGCGCCCAGGACGCCGGTGTACTTCTTGATGACCGGGGCGGCGGCGTACTCGGCTTGAGCGTCCTGGTAGGTCTTGACAGCGGCCCAGGTGTTGTTGCCGTACTTGGCGAAGAACGGGGTCGGGTCGACGTTGGCCATCGCGGACCTGACCGACTCGACGATGTCGTCGACGTACTGCTGGTGAATGGTCAGGTCGCGACGAGTGCCGAGCCGCCCCATGTGCCCGCCGATGAAGTGGGTCCACGGGTACGACAGGGCCTTGCCCGCGGCGGCGATGGAGCCTTGGACATCCTCGTTGATGTTGAGGTTCTGGAACGGCACCCAGCCGGGCAGGCTGATGTCGACGAGCATCAGGGTGTCGTGGTCAGGGAAGTGAATGTAGATGTTGTCCGCGCTGTGGTTGGTGCCCTTGTAGGCCAGTTCGATGCGTTCCCCGCCCACGCGCAGGGTCTTGCGCTCCTCGAAGGTGACGTTCGGTGCCGGGCGGGTCGAGTCGTTGTCACGCAGCAGCAGCCGGCGGTTCTCGACGTGGCCGATCCGCTCCACGTGACGGCCGAACAGGGACGAGGCCCCGAGATGGTCGGCGTGGTGGTGGGAGTAGACGATGTGGGTGACCTTGTTGGAAGTGCCGTTGGCCGCGGCTATCTGGTCGATGGCGCGCTGCAGGTTGCGCCCGATGGTCGGGGGCGCGTCGAACAGCACGACGCCTTCCTTGGTCGTCAGGAACGCGGCCTGGTAGGTGGAGTCGGTGACCCAGTACAGGTTCCGCTTGATCCGGCCGACATAGTAGCCCTGGGCGTTGACCGCGGGGCCGAGTGCCGAGGCCGGGATCGGAGCGTAGTCCGGCAGCTCGGTGGAGTTGGCGGCGGCCGGCTCGGCGAGGACACCGCCGGCCACGGCGGCGATCGCCGGGACGGCCGCGATCTTCGCCGACTTGGCCAGGAACGAACGACGGTTCGTGGAGGAATCGAGCTCAGACATGGTCGCTACTGCCTTTCACATTGATGAACTGATTTGGCTGGTCACAGGTGTTCTGATCAGGCGCCCGGTGCGCTTCGGGGGGCGGAAGCGCGGGTGGTTCGCGGGCGGCTCAGAGTCAGTAGGTGCGGGTGCGGCCGCCGTCGGCGGCGATGAACTCGGCGGTGACGAACTCGGCATCGTCGCCGGTGAGGAACAGCGAGGAACAACACCGGCGGTGTGCGCGTGAACGCCGGTTACGCGGCGTTGACGGTGACGGCGTCGGCCGCAAGGTCGTTGGCCGGGTTCTCTGGCATGGGATTTCCCTCTGCGGCGCCTTGACGCCGTAGGCCAGTCAGCCGCCGTACGTCGGCAGGATCGCTCCGCTGATCGGTGCGGCGGCGTCGCTGACGAGGAACGCGATCACTTTCGCAATCGCTTCCGGGGAGACCGCGTGCGCAAGCTGGTCCTCGGTGAGGAAACCACGGTTCTTGGGGGTGTCGATCAGTTGCGGGGCGACCGCGTTCACTCGGATGCCGCTGGGGCGCAGTTCGAGGTCGAGGATGCGGATCAGGTGGGTGAGTGCGGCCTTGCTGACGCCGTAGGCCGTCATGCCGGCGGTGGGTTCGACGCCCGGGCGCGAGGAGACGTGCACGATGGCTCCGGATCCACGCCTCTGCATGTGGGCCCCGGCCGCCTGGCTCAGCCACAGAGCCGCACCCAGGTTCACGTCGACCATGAGACGCAGCGCTTCGGGCGTCGTGGTGAACGCGTCCGAGAGGTCGAACGCGCCCAGGGTGTTCACCAGCACGTCCGGAGGGCCGACCTCAGCGGCGATCCGGTCGACGAGAGTCCTGGCCACGTCCGGATCGGAGGTGTCGCCCACTTCACGGCCGATACTGTCCGGCAATTCCTTGAGCGCCCGCTCGTTGCGGTCGACGGCCACGACCGTGAAGCCGTCCGCGGCAAGAACCAAGGCAGTCGCCCGGCCGAGGGCACCGCCCGCGCCGACCACGATCGCTACGCTGCTGCTCACCGCGCCACCACCTTGCTGACAGGCGGTGCGTACGCGCCGGATTCGGGCAGGGTCGGGTACAGGTCGCGGGGCATGTTGCTTCTCCTTGATAGGTGTACGGCGGGACGGTCCTGGGCGGCCGTCAGCCGGTCGCGGACGACTTCAGCCCTCTGCCGGACTGATCGCCGTGCCAGGCGGTGCAGTGATGTCAGGCCAGGCCGAGCTGCCTGGCGACGGTCGCGGCCTCGACGGCGAAACGGGCCTCCGCTCCCCCGGCATCGGTGACCTGCGCGAGCGCTTTGCCCGTGTTGGGCTCCAAGTCCTCGAACATCGCCCTTACGGGGGCCCCTGCCGCCGACCTCCGACGTAGTACGTGCTCACGGGTACCAGGCACGGCAACCCACCTTCCCTGAACCATTTGCTTGCATCGGCAAGCATGGTGTCTCTCGCGTTCGTCGCTTGTCAAGCAACACCCAGAGGCAGCCCAGCTGTTGCACGCCACCAGCCACCGCACGCCTATGGCGCGCCGGGGGAACCCTTCAGCAGCCCGACTCACTCCCACCTCCCGCATGTTCATTTCCTTGCTTGACAAAGCACATAGCGAGCCAGGCATACTCGATGGCGATCAGCCCAGCAGTTCGCACGACGGAGGCCCACATGAAGCTCGGCGTCGCCATCGCGGATTTCACCCAGCCCGGGGGCCCGCCCGGCATCGCACGTCACGTGGGCCGCCTCGCCCAAACCGCGGAGGAGTTCGGCTTCACACGCATCGCCGTCATGGATCATCTGTTCCAGATCGGGATCGTGGGCGCCGCCGAGCGGGAGATGCTGGAGGCGTACACCACCCTGGGCTATCTGGCAGCGTCCACCGAACGTGCGGAACTGCTCGCCCTGGTGACCTCGGTCGGTTACCGCGAACCGGGGCTGCTGGCCAAGATGATCACCACGCTCGACGTCCTTTCCGAGGGCCGCGCCGCCCTCGGCATCGGCGTCGGAGCCGGTTTCAACATCGCCGAGGCACGCGGACTCGGTCTGCCTTTTCCTCCGGTCGCGGAGCGGTTCGAGCGACTCGAGGAAACGCTTCAGATCTGCCTGCAGATGTGGAGCGACGACGAGAAGCCCTTCGACGGCCGGTACTACCGACTCGAACGCACCCTCAACTCCCCCAGCACGGTACGGCGGCCCCGCCCGCCGATCCTGATCGGCGGATCCGGCGAGCGGAAAACCCTGCGGCTCGTCGCGGAGTACGCCGACGCCTGCAACCTCTTCCACGGACCCGACCTCCAGCACAAACTCGACGTGCTCCGCAGGCATTGCGATCACGTCGGGCGCGACTACGACGAGATCGAGAAGACGGTCCTGCTCCCCCTCGACCCCGGCGCACGAGGTGAGAACATCCGGGCCCTGCTCGCAGAACTGCGGCGGCTGGATCACATCGGCATCGACCACGTCATCGGACCGATCCGCGGAGCCGATCAGCACGCCGCGCTGCAACTGCTCGGCGAGCGCCTCGTACCCGAAGCACTGCACATCTGACCCAGCACACACCACACCGTCGGCGAACACCATTCCATTTGCTTGCTAACGCATGCAAGCGAGGAGATGTAGATGACCACCACAAGCGAACAACCCGGTCGCGAGGCCGATGTCGTCATCATCGGCGGAGGTTCCGCCGGCGCCGCGCTCACCGCCAGGGTCAGTGAGGATCCGCAGCGCACAGTCCTGCTGATCGAGGCAGGACCGGACTACCCCGCCGACCGGGTCCCCGAAGGACTGCTGGCCCCGCAGCTCCTGGCCGACCCCGACCACGACTGGGGTTACACGGCACGCGCCACTGACCGTGCACCGAGCATCCCCGCACCGCGCGGCCGGACCATGGGCGGCAGTTCCGCGGTGAACGCGGGTGTGGCGATCCGGGCACGTGCGGCGGACTTCGCCGCCTGGGGAGAGCACTACGGAATCAAGGGCTGGTCGTACGAGGAGGTTCTGCCGACCTTCCGGGACATGGAGAGCACGCCGACCGGTGACGACGCCTACCACGGTCGTACCGGTCCCTTCCCCGTTCGGCAGTGGACGTACGAGCAACTCACGTCTCCACTGCAGGCGTTCGTGGACAGCTCGGCGGAGCTGGGGTTCCGGCGGAACGACGACTTCAACGCGGACCAGCAGGGCGGCACCGGCGGCTACCCGGTCAACATCGTCGACGGGGTGCGCCAGAACACCGCCCTGGTGTATCTGACGCCGCAGGTGCGGCGCCGCCCCAATCTGACGGTGCTGAGCGGCATCACGATCGACAGAGTGCTCATCGAGGACGGCGTTGCGCAAGGCGTCGTGAGCGCGTCGGGCACGGTTTACCGGGCCGGCGAGGTCGTGCTGTCCGCGGGCAGTTACGGCAGCCCGGCCATCCTGCTCCGCTCCGGCGTCGGCCCGGCCGAGGATCTGCGGGCTCTCGGTATCGACGTGGTCGCCGACCTCCCGGTCGGCCAGAGGCTGCAGGATCACCCCTTCTTCCACTCACTGTTCGCCCTCGCGCCCGAGCACCAGACCATGACGTCCGCCTTCCAGGCCCACCTGTGGCTCGCCTCGCGCGATGCGCACGCCGGCGAACTGGACCTCAGCGTCGTCGCCACCCATCTACCGGACGGCTCCTTCAGCCCCACCGGCGGCGCGATTCTCCTCGCCACGGCCGTCACCCGGCCGGAGTCGCGCGGCTCGGTGCGACTGGCCAGCCGCGATCCCCACGACGCTCCGGTCATCGACAACAACTTCTTCGCGACAGCCAGGGACCGCAGTCGCATTCTGGAGGGCGTGAAGCTCGTACGGCGTCTGGCGAGCACCCCGCCCTTCGCCGGCGCGGTGGCCACCGAACTCGTTCCGGGTGACGCGGTACGGAGCGACGAGGAGCTGGCGGCGGCGATCGCGACAGGAATCTCGACCTACGGGCACCCGACCTCGACCGTACCCATGGGAGGGCCCGGGGACGAGTGGGCTGTCGTCGACGAGTCGGCGGCCGTGAAGGGGCTGACGGGGCTACGCGTGGTGGACGCCTCGATCATTCCCGAGGTCCCGTCGACCGTGACCAACGCGACCACCATCATGATCGCGGAGCACATCGCGCGGCGCGTGTACGGGAGTTGACGAGGCTCGGCGCCGACTCCTACGGACGATCGGACGCGTCCGCGGAGTCGGGGGCGGAGTCCGCCTCGTCCATCCACCAGGCGGGAGCGCACGCCACGGCCGCGTCGACCAAGTCGTCCTTCGTGACGGACGAGTCGCTGAGCCATGCCTTGATGGCACCGGCGAAGCCGTGGGCCATGAACTGCGCGATCACCTGACGGTTGACATCAGGCAGCCCCGTGGGGTCACAGTGGACCATGAAGTCCAGGGCGTAGTCGCTGAAGTGGTGTACGAGCGCCTCGTACACCCCGCTGTCCGCGGGATCCGCGAGGGCGTGCCGATACACCGCGGTGAACCGCTCGACGTGGTCGGCCACCTCCGTCGTAGCCAGGCGAAGCAGTTCGCGGGCCGCGTACCCGCCCTGCGCACGCCGCTCCTCCTCCAGCCGGTGGCCTCGCTCCAGGTCGGTGTGGAGCACCTGGATGAGGAGGTCGAGCGGGGTGCTGTAGCGGTTGTAGAACGTCGCACGGGTGACCCCGGCGCGGTCCGCCAGTTCGGCGACGGTGATCTGGGAGACAGGCCGCTGCGCGGCGAGGTCGGCGATGGCCTGCTCGAAAGCCTGGGCCGTGCGGGTGATGCGTGGATCGATCCGGTCGTTCAGCGTTCTGCCCTCCCTGAGTTCCCGTTGCACCCTGCCATGAGCAGTGATTTTATACATATGTCAAATAGTGCGTAGAAAGGAGCCGCTGTGGCCTCCCACACTTCGAACTCGCCCCAGGAGTCCGCCGACAGGTTGGCCATCCGTGAGCTGGTCGACGCCTACGCGCACTGCGCGGACCGGCGAGACGCCGAGGGCCAGATGGCCCTGTTCACCAAGGACACCCGCTTCCTGGTATTCATGGACACCACAGCGACGGAGCCGACGCAGGAGCTGCACGGACGCGAGGCCCTCGCCCCCGTGTTCGACAACCTCAACACCTACCGGACCACCACTCACTTCAACGGCCAGAGCACCGTCACGCTGGACGGGACCCGGGCGACCGGCGAGAGCTACTGCCTCGCCCACCACGTCTCGGTCGACGAGTCCGGGCAGCGCACTCTCATGATCGCCTCGATTCGCTATCTCGACGAGTTCACCAAGCAGGACGGCGACTGGTACTTCTCCGAACGCCGCCTGATGGTCGACTGGACCGAGACGCGCCCCTCCGCGCCCTGAGGAGTCAGAGGGTGGCTGTCTCGTCCCGAGCCAGTCGACGTGCCACGGCGAGTCCCCACGGGATGCCGAGGAGGACGACGAGCGCGAGCCCGAGAACCAGCGGCGCAGGACGTACGGCGCCAAGGGCCACGGCCGCGAGGGCCACGACGAGACAGGTGCGGGCGAGCGGCCGATAGAGCTCGCGGTCGTGCTGCCAGGCTTCCAGACCGGTCGTGAGGAACATCGTCGTCAACAGCACCACAGCAACGCCCCCGCAGAGGACCCAGGCCGTCGCGACGGGCGTCCGGCTGTCGTGCGCGTGCTCGACCAGACCGACCATCGCAGCGCCCATGGCGGTCAGTGCCGCCGTGAGCGGCAGGTGGGTGAGCATCCACTGCAAGGTCACCCAACGAGCGCGTCTGGGGCGACGGTGTCCGACGAAGTCGAAGTACGTCCACCACACGCCGAATCCGACCACCACGGCCACGAGCCCGACCGCCAGGCTCATGGCACTGGTCGGCTCGCCGGCCAGCCCATTCACCACGCCCGTGACGGTTTCGCCGAGCACGATGATGATGAACAGCCCGAACCGCTCGGTGAGCGCGTCGGTGATGGCGAGCGCCGTTACCTGAGCCGGAACAGCCGCGACGGTAACCGCCGTGAACCCGACGAGGTAGGCGACAACCAGCAGCCCCCAGGTCGGCATGCGGGCGTCGGCCGGCAGAAAAGCGCTTGCGACGAGGACGACCGCACAGGCAGCCGTCCCCGTCACGTACAGCCGACTGGACTTCCGGAACTCTGCAGTGCTTCCACGAGAGGACAGGAGCCAGAGCAAGGCCAGTACGGCGAACAGAACTCCCGCGGCAATGGCGAAATGGCCTCCGTCCTCACCGCCCGCCTCGGGGATGAAGGCCCCCAGAGGGACAAGGACGAGGATCTGCACCAGGAACAGGCTGCGGCCCCGAGCGTCGTCGTGGCCGTGCAGATCGTGGTGCAGCGTGCCGTTGAGCCAGGCGATCCACACCAACGCGAACACCACGGCGAACTCGCCAAGGCCGTGCCAGGTGAGATGGTCGGCCAGGTGGTGGGCGGCCTGGGCGACCAGCACGACCACGATCAGGTCGTAGAAGAGTTCCAGGGGGCCGACCACCCGGTGCTGCGGCTGTTCGCCATGGGCGCGCGGCGGTCTCCACAACTGACGGCGAATCCGAGCCCAGTTCTGTTGTCGCGAGGTCATGTCAGCTGCCTCAACCGTTGAGCATGCCCGCCCAGTGCGCGCGGTTTCATTGCGTCTCCCCAGGTGACGGGCTGGAGCTTCTCCTGACACATCTATTTGACACTTGTATATTAGCACTGCGCGAAGCAGCTTCCCGGTACGCGGAAGGTCCCGGACACGGGGTTCGCGTCCGGGACCTTCACGATCACCGTGATGACGACGGATCTCAGTCGAGCTTGTCGGCCACCGCTTCGAACTGCCTCACCATCGTCGGCAGCGATCGACCGTCGAGAAGGTCCATGACCCGCTTGCGGGCACTCGCCAGGTGTATCGGGTACGCCGCCTCAAGTCGTTTCAGCCCCTCCGGGGTGAGGGTCGCGACGTTCCCCCGGGCGTCCCCCTCGAAGCGCCGCTTGACGACCTGGCCGCGGCTCTGCAGCGCATCCACCACGCGGGTGATACGGCTCGCCGACAGCGCGGTCGCCGAGGCGAGATCCGCCATGCGGAGCTCCTGGTTCTCGGCCTCGGAAAGGTTCATCAGCACGACGTACTCGGTGAGGGTCAGCCCCGTCGATCGCAGCAGATCGTCATCCAGCGAGCGCGGCAGCGCGACGATGACACGCATCAGGGCACGCCAGAATCGCTCTTCCTGAGCGAGCAAGGGATCTTCGGCGGTCATCCATGCAGATTAGCGTGCTCAAGCAAAGAACCTCAATATGCAGCATCCCGCATCAGCGCCGAGACCGGGCACAACCCGCACACCGCACGCGGCCTCGACCGGCTCCACGTTCAACCAGGCGGGATTCTTCCGCTCACGCCTCGACACCGACCACACGTCCCGGCGACATGACATCACCCCGGACAGCACGGCAATGCAGTTCACGCGGGCGAGAACGCCCGCTGCTGCGATGAGTTCCGGCCGCGTCGCGAGTCTGTTCTGGTGAGCGTCGTACGACGTCGTACGACGCTGCCCGACACGAGGCATCACGGAGGACACCATGCCGACCACGCCCAACAATGCGAGCAGCAACCTCCCCGGCAATCCGCCGGTCGTCGACCTGGCCACCTGGCAGGCGGCGCGTGAGAAGCTGCTGGTCCGCGAGAAGGCGCACACCCGTGAGGGCGACGCGATCGCCGCGGCCCGGCGGCGGCTGCCGATGGTGGAGCTCGACGGCGCGGTCGAGGTCTCCGGCGTCGACGGGCCGGTCCCGTTCCTCGACCTCTTCCAGGGCCGCGACGAGCTCGTGGTCTACCAGCACATGTGGTACGACGGTGCGCCACACCAGGGGCAGTGCGAGGGCTGCACCACGACGGCCTGGCATGTCAAGGACGCCGTCTACCTCAACGCCCGGGGTGTCTCGTTCGCCGTCCTGACCTCGGGCCCGTGGGACGAGGTGGCCTCCTACGTCGAGTTCATGGGTTACACCCAGCCCTGGTACTCCGTGCGGGGCGTGGACGCGCCGGTCGGCGGGGAAATGGGGCACATCGTCTCTTTCCTGCGCGACGGCGACCGTGTGTTCCTCACCTACTCCACGACGGGCCGTGGCAACGAGCCGGTCAACGGATCCCTCGCCCTGCTCGACATGACGCCCTACGGCCGCGGCGAGGCGTGGGAGGACAACCCCGAGGGCCGGCCCGTGATCGGCGATGTCCGCGAGGGGCACCCCTCCGTGGGAGGCCAGTCCTGCTGGTACTGGCGCTCGGACGCCGACGGCATCGCCACCTGGGGCCCGACCAGCCGGCCCGTGCCGCAGTGGTCCCGCCCCGGCGCGACCCCGGTGGAGACCCTCGGCCGGCACGGCCACCACCACTGAGGCGCCTTCGGGGTCGACGTCTGGTTGGGGCAGCCACCATGCTCCTACAGAAGGCCGGGGCCGTCTGGGATCAAACGACTGTTTCGCTGCACACGGAACTCGGCTCGCAGAAATCGGAGCTCGCCCGGCACCGCGAGAGCAGCGGATCGGCTACCGACTGCAGCTCATCGGCGAGCCTGTGGACAAGGGCGGGATCGAGCTGGTCGACGACTCGTCGGCGGGCACTGGCCAGATGAGCCGGGTGGGCACCCATCAGCCGCTTCCGGCCGGCTTCCGTAAGCACAGCCATACTCCCCCGGGCGTCCGTCGAGTGACGTCGCTTGCCCACCAGACCTTGAACGCGCAGGGTCTCCACGAGCCGGGTGACGCGGCTCGCGGACAAGGCCGTGGCGGCGGCCAGGTCGTTCATGCGCATGCAGTTGCCCTCCGTTTCGGAGAGATGCATCAAGACGATGTACTGCGTGAGCGGCAGGCCCGTGGAGCGCAAGAGATCCTCGTCGAGCGCCCGGGGCAGCGCCACCAGCAGTTTCTGGAGTGAGCGCCAAAGGCGCTCCTCCGCACTGTTCAGCGGTTCCAGGGACGCTGGGCCCGCGACGTTCTGTGGTTGCTGCGTCGGCACCTGCTGCACCTCCCTTTCCGGGTAAGAACACTCAAGCACAAGCTGTACTTGCTTGACAAAGCATTTTTAGTCGAGAGAGGATGCTTGCCAACGCAAGCAATAGCGTCGAACGGGTCGTCCCGCGGCAACGACAAGCGAGAGGCAAGAAGGGCATGAGCGTTCAACTGCCCCCAGCCGGGAACTACAAGGTCGATCCAGCACGTTCGTCCCTCACCTTCACCACTCGGCACATGTTCGGCCTGGGCGAGGTGACTGGCACGTTCCAGGTGCAGTCGGGGAGCATCACGGTCGCCGAGCCGATCACCCGCTCGACCGCACAAGCCGTCGTCGAGGCGGGCAGCTTCCGGACGGGCACGGACCGCCGGGACGATCATGTGCGGTCCCCCGCCTTCCTTCACGCGGACCGCTACCCCAGCATCAGATTCGACTCGACCACGGTGGCACGCGGTGAGGCCGGAGCCTGGATCGTCAAGGGTGTCCTCACCGTCCGCGAGCACCGAGCACCTGTCGACCTGACGGTGGATTCCCTGTCCGTCGAGAACGGATCGCTGCGGATATCGGCCTCGGTGACGATCGACCGTTACCGCCATGGACTGACCGCTTCGAAGGGACTCGCGGCGCGTCGGCTTCGACTCTCCCTGACCACCATCGCCCATCCCGACCCGGGCACGGCGGATCCCACCGCCAAGACCACGGCGGCTCCGGCCGTCGAACCCACGACGGCACCTGCCGTCGAGACCATAGAACAGCGAGAGGAACTCCCGATGTCCCCCAAGATCGCAGTCATCTACTACTCGTCGACGGGCACCGTGCACGAGTTGGCGGAGTCGGTGGCCGAGGGTGCCCGCAAGGAAGGTGCCGATGTACGACTCCTGCGCGTGTCCGAGCTCGCACCCGAGGAGGCCATCGCCGCCAACGACGCATGGTCGGCACACGCTGCGGCCACCAAGGACATCCCGGTGGCAACCGCGGCAGACATCGAGTGGGCCGACGCCGTCATCTTCGGCAGCCCCACCCGCTTCGGCAACATCGCCAGCCAGTTGAAGCAGTTCATCGACACGCTCGGCGGGCTGTGGGCGCAGGGCAAGCTGGCCGACAAGGTCTACAGCGGCTTCACGGCCACCGCCACCGCGCACGGCGGGCAGGAGTCCACGCTGCTCGCTCTCTACAACTCCGTGCACCACTTCGGCGGCATCCTCGTCACCCCGGGCTACACCGACCCGGTGAAGTTCGCCGACGGCAACCCCTACGGCACCAGCCATGTCAACGGTCAGGGAGCGATCCCCGTCGACGACACCGCTCGCGCCGCCGCCACGTACCAGGGCAAGCGCGTGGCCGCCGTCACCGCGCAGTTCAAGGGCGCCTAGGAGCAGGGCAGCCGTGTGCCGGCGGCAGCCTTGTGGCTGCCGCCGGCACACGGCCGTTCACGCAAGCGAGCGTCAGCTGTTCAGTGATGCGTGCGGCAGCTGAAGTCGACCCACCAGCGAGGCCTTTGACTCACTTTGTGTGAGTTCCCTGCGCTGCGGTGCAGGTACAGACGGGCATTTCGGCTCCTCACCGTGTGGGGACGGAATCGCTCACGGCAGCAGCAGAAGGGCGGCGAGGGCCGTGATGCAAGCAGTGGTTCTGGGCGTGGACCGGAAGATCGTGCTCGAGTCGAGGCCCGAGCCTGAACTCCGTCCCGATCAGGTGATCGTGGATGTCGACCTGTGCGGAATCTGCGGCACTGACCTTCACGCGTCGCGGATGCCGGAGGTCTACCGCGGCGGTTTCGTCATGGGACACGAGTCGACGGGACGGATCAGCGGCGTGGGGGACGCGGTCGAGGGCTGGGAAGTGGGGCAGCGTGTCGCCGTCAATCCGAACGGGAACGTGTGCGGTCGATGCGTGTACTGCGTCTCGGGCCGGCCCAACTTCTGCCACCAGGCGACGATGGAGACCGCGCTGGGGTTCCAGATGGACGGAGCCCTCGCGCGGCAGATGGCTGTTCTCCCTGGCACGTTGCGGGCACTGCCCGCGTCGATAGGCCGGCTGGAGGCGGCCTGGGTGGAACCCACGGCCACGGCACTGCGTGCGGCGGTACTGGCCGGGGACCTCGAGGGCAGCACGGTGGCGGTCTTCGGCGGAGGTCCGATCGGGCAGCTGGCATGCCGCATCGCCGCCCAGCGGGGCGCAGCCCACGTCATCCTGGTGGAGCCGGCTCCGGAGCGCCGCCGTTTCGGCCCGGCCTCACACGCCGATCTGGCGCTGCCCCCGGCGCAGGCCGGCGTCCAACTCGGCCCCTCCACGGTGGATGTGGTGTTCGAGTGCTCGGGCAGTGCGGCGGCCAGAGCGGAGGCCCTCCGGCTGCTGACCCCCGGTGGTGTGCTGGTCAACGTGGGTGCGGGGCCTGGCGACGGATTCGACGCCGACGTCATTCTGCTCAAGGAGCTCACCGTCCGCGGGTCTTTCGTCTACGGCTCCGAGTTCGACAGCGCGATCGAACTGCTCGCCCGCGGAGACATCCGCGTCGACGACCTCACCACGGAGATCGCTCCGGTCGAGGAGGCGCTGCGAGCGATCGAGGACCTCCGCTCCGCGGCTGTCATGAAGGTGTTCATCGCGCCCAACGCGGAGACATTTATGCAGTATCCACGAGTCTGAGGAAAGCACATATTAGGCGTTTTCTCATACTCAGAAAGATCCCGGGCGCACCAAATACAGCGTTGCGTCCGTGCGAGGATTGGAACTTTTCTGAGTACGTCTCATATTCACCTGAGGGAGCCTCACGCCCTAGGCATGGAAAGCGATTCCAGAATTTATCCTTCCTACTTCCATGCCTAGCATGAACACGTCCACGAAATCCCCCATACAAGGGAGAAGAACGTATGCGTGTCACGTCTCTCAAAGCCGCCGCGATAGCGACGACTGCGTCAGTCGCACTGTTCGCCGGCGCCACTGGCGCGGCAGAAGCAGCGCCGAGTGCGGCAAAGCACCAGGTTTCCAGCACGTCGAAGGTCAGTGCGGGCACCTCTGTCGGGACGAAGAGCTTCCACGGCGGCACGGTGACCGTGACCGTCGATGCCGGCGGCTCCAAGAACATCAAGCACACCTGGAAGTTGAGCGTCGGCGGCAAGCAGTTCACCTCCGGAACCTACAAGGAGAACGACAAGAAGAGGAGCTGGACCTTCTCCAAGGTCAAGTCCGGTGAGCTCAAGCTGTCGGCTCCGGCCGCCAAGGGCGAGGTCACAAAGATCACGCTCGAGTGGAACTGATCTCGAGCGGCCCATGACTCGTGCCCGTGCGGGCCAGTGGCCCTCTACCCCCAGCAACCGGCCGCACGGGCACGATCGCCGCATCATTCGACGCGCACCTCGCACGCTACGGAACATGGCGTGCCAGGTGCGCGTCGCACTGTTTCAACGGTGCCTCATGCCCGGCGGTCGACCGCTCGGCAAACCGTTACCGCCGGTTGCAACGACCCGCTCCACGACGGAAGTCAGTCTTAGGGTCACCACAAAAAGGGCCGCAACACTGAGTGCTCAAGGTGCTTAACGGGCGGGACAACCATCCGTGGTCAGGGCAGATCCCGCGAAGAAGTACCGCAGAGACATCACCTACACGAAAGGCAGCAAGGTAATGCGTCGATTCACTCTGGGGGCTGTTGCGGTATTTGCCGCCGCAGCTCTGCTCACTGGCTGCAACGACAGTTCCTCGGGCAGCGGGACCAGTGGGTCCTCGACCAAATCCACGGCTCCGAGCAATGCCACCTGTGCACCCGCGAGCCCAAAGGCGGGCGATGACACGGCCGGCGACTGCGACCACACAGGTAAGCCGGGAGAGAACAAGTAGCCGCAAAAGGGGTTCATTTACGGCATGTCATGGCCGGAAACAATCCCTCTGATATCGAGTCGCATCAAGGCTTCCACGTGGGAAGGGAAGCTGCGGGATTCACGGCCGCCATCGCGTGGCCACTTTCTTAGAATGGTCACAAAGACCTCCATCATCCTGATACGCGCAGCGCCGTCCACGTAGTGCGACTGGGCTATAGGCCTCGGGTGTGATGAGAGGGTGTCCATGGGAACGATTCATCAGGTACCACCGGAATCATCGGCGCAACCCCCGGACGGGACGCCCCCGCGTCCCGAGCGGTACCGGCCCGGGTGGGGTGATCTGCTCGGTACCCTCGCGATCTTGGCGACCGTCGCCCCTGTCGGTCTGTGGCTACTGAATCACGGGCTGCCGGTCCCGCTGGGAATGAAGACCACCGTCGGCATGCTGGGGCTGCTGTGCTCGCTCATCGCGACCCAACTCATGCTCCTGCTGGTCATCCTCCTGGCACGGATCCCATGGGTGGAACGAGCTTGGGGGCATGATCGCCTGGCTCGGCAGCATCGCTGGATCGGATTCGCATCGTTCTGGTTCATGATGGGTCACATCGTTGCCCAGACCCTTGAGCGAGTCTCCCGCGACTGGTCGACCGCCTGGCAACGGACCTACGAGATCTACATTGTTGAACCGTGGATGCTCGCCGCAACCGTCGGCACCGTCCTCATC
The DNA here is from genome assembly GCF_040683495.1 of Streptomyces sp. NPDC093544. Classification (NCBI taxonomy): domain Bacteria; kingdom Bacillati; phylum Actinomycetota; class Actinomycetes; order Kitasatosporales; family Streptomycetaceae; genus Streptomyces; species Streptomyces sp. NPDC093544. The sequence continues at coordinate 90,982 of NZ_JBFBEA010000008.1, forward strand.
CTCGGCGTGATGATCACGTCGATGCGCTGGGCACGCCGACGGCTGCGCTTCGAGAGCTGGCATCTACTGCACCTCTACACCTACCTCGGCCTGATCTTCATCCTGCCGCACATGCTGGTGACCGGTCCGGAGTTCCACGCGCAGTGGGCGCGCACCTGCCTATGGGCCGAATACATCCTCGCCGCTGCCTGCATCCTGCTCTTCCGCTTCGGTCTGCCCCTGTACCGGTCTCTGTATCACCGCCTCCGTGTCGAGCAGGTGAGCACCGAAGCGCCCGGCGTGGTGTCCGTCTCGCTGACAGGCCGTCGGCTGGACCGACTGCACGCCAAGTCGGGGCAGTTCTTCATCTGGCGCTTCATGGACGGACCGGGTTGGACCCGCGGCCACCCCTACGCCCTGTCCGCAGCACCTCAGCGTGACCGGCTCCGTATCTCGATCCGAGAGTCCGGCGACGGTAGCGCCCGCGCCGTCACGCTGCAGCCCGGTACCCGCGCGCTGATCGAAGGGCCCTACGGCACCATGACCGCGCGTCAACGCCGCTGGCCGAAGATGCTGCTCATCGCCGCCGGAATCGGGATCACGCCGTTGCGGGCCCTGTTGGAAGACACCCCATACGACCCCGGTGAAGCGACCTTGTTCTACCGCTTCAGCAGTGAAGCCGACCGGCTCTTCACAACGGAACTGCACGAGCTCGCCACCCGACGCGGCGTCGAGCTGGTCCTGCTGCCAGGAGTTCGCGGTCCCGACGGTTCATGGCTGCCGGCCGACTACGGCGCACAACCTGACGAGATCCCCGTACTGCGTCATACCGTTCCCGACCTGGTCTGCCGGGACATCTACGTGTGCGGCCCTCCCCCGTGGGCCTCCGCGGTCCACGCCACGCTGCGGCGCGCGGGCGTACATGAAGAAGACATCCACACCGAAGTGTTCGCCTGGTAACGGGCCCTGTTTCAAGGAGCGACGCCGTCATGCATCGCATCACCCTGTGGAGTGCTCTGATCATCTCTGCCGTCGGCCTGGTCGTGTGCTACATGGTCAACGCCGGCGGTCTGACTGCCAACCCTGCGGTACCTACCGACAACAACAAGGAGCCAGGCAACCACATGCCGGCCGGCGAGACGGAAAACAAGTAGCCACCCGTCCCGTCCGAGGCCAACTGCCCGACCCGATGACGGCCGTGAACTGCCGTCATCGGGTCGGGCAGGCCGAGGCACCCGTATCCAGGATGTAGCCGACACCCCGAACAGTGCGGAGCAGCCGCGGCAGACCTCCCACTTCAAGCTTGCGGCGCAAGTACATGACGTACACGTCGACGGTGTTGGACGTGGGTTCCCCTTGCTCGCCCCACAGGGATGTGAGCAACCACTCCCGCTTCAGTACCTGGCCGGGACGCGCAAGGAAGAGCTCCAACAGAGCGAACTCGGTACGTGTCAGGTTCAAGCTGCGGCCGTCGCGGGTTACCCGACGATTGGTTACGTCCATGCGCAGACCACCGAAGGTCAGGACCGACCGACGAGATCTGGTGACTTGGCTACGCCGCAGAAGAGCGCTGATCCGGGCCATCAGTTCGTCGGCGATGAACGGCTTGAGGACATAGTCGTCCGCACCGGTTTCCAGGCCCGTCACGCGATCACCGATCGTGTCGCGGGCCGTAAGCATCAGTACGGGAACCTCATCGCCGCGAGCGCGCAGCCGGCGGCATACCGTCAGCCCGTCCGTGCCGGGCAGGAGGACATCGAGGACGATGAGGTCGGGGCGCAGCTGCGCAGCCGTCCGGAGCGCCTCTTCACCGTCCGAGGCGAGGAGCACCCTGTAGCCGCGGCGTGTAAGGGTCATCTCCAGCACGAGGCGGATGGCCTCTTCGTCATCGACTACGAGAATGCTCGGGCCATCGTGGGGGGTGGTCATTGCCATGTCTTGTTCTCCGAGGTCGGACGGAACACGGAGCCGGCGGAGGCGCGGAAGGTGTTCTGCGCCGGGGGCCGGGGTGCTTTGCCCGGCAGGAAGGGGCCCGTGCAGTGCAGTTGAGCCGCTGCGTCGGCAAGCACCCACGGCTGTGCGCCGGTCCGCCTGTGAGCGCTGCTTTCCTTCTTGAGGCTCTGCGAGCTCACTGAACAGGACACTAGGCCGACTTTTTGAGGGCGCTATAAGAAAATTCAGACGATTAGAGCCTGCACACAAATTGCTCATCGCCGCGGGGACCACCGGTGACGAGCTCCGAAGTGCCGTTGGTCCTGCTCCCGCCCGGCAGGGCCAACCACCTCGGGACGCACCGAGTCAAGAACTGTTTGACACGCCCCCCAACAGCCCCGGCGCGCCTGGGCTCTTCAAGTCCGCGGGAGCGCTCCGCAGTGGCAGGCGGCCAGGGCTGGGGCGGGGACCAGGAGGTGGTGGACGTAGGCGGGTGGCAGGTTGGAGATGACGATCTCGCTGCCCACCACGTGCGGGGCTATGACCTCACGCAGCGCGTGCCGGGACAGAGCCCGCCGGGGATTGAGTTGCCCTATGGCGCGGCCTCCGATGTAGCTGAAGAAGGAGAGCCGGCCGCCGGGTCTGAGTGACGTCAGGAGTTGGCGGACGACGGCTTCGATCTGTGTGGGCGGGAAGTTGGCGAAGGGCAGCCCGCACACGATGTTGTCGTAGTGCCCGAGCTGCTGGTCCTGGATAAGGCCGTGGTGCAGGCGTGTGCGGTGGGCGATGGCGGCCAGTCGTGTGTCGTGCTTGAGGGCCGCGGTCAGGTGGTCGACGAACGGGCCGTTGGCCTCGACGAGTTCGAGTGTGTCGTGCGGGCCGAGGCGAGGGGCGAGGTGGCGGGTGACGGCTCCGGTTCCCGGTCCGACTTCCAGCACGGCACGCGGCCGGTGCGGACTGCCGGGCTGGATGTGGCGGGTGAGAGCACGGCACAGGGCGGCCCCGCTGGGCGCGATGGATCCCGTCATTGTCGCGGTACGGGTGAACTGCCGGAGAAAGGCCAGGGCTTCTGCCAGAGCGGCTGCTGCGGTGGGGGTCGTCACGTGGGCACCTTCGCCTTGCTGATGAATCAGGGGTGGGTTGGAGCTGTTGGAGCTGGCGGATGTTCGGTGGCAGCGCGCTGGTGACGAGGCCTTCGGCGAAGTCGGGTCCCAAGCAAGACCGGTCAAAAGCAGAGGTGTCCGGCGCTCGTTGTCCGGCCGGAATGGCTCGGAACGGCTTGGTGCGGCTCGGAACGGGTCGGCGCGGCTCGGAACGGCTTGGTGCGGCTCGGAACGGGTCGGCGCGGCTCGGAACGGGTTGGCGCGGCTCGGAACGGGTTGGCGCGGCTCGGAGCGGCTTGGAATGACATCGCGTCACAAGCGAAGTGCTCCGCGGGAGGATCCGCTGCGCTGCGCGGGGAATGGGCAGCGGCCGTGCGGGCGGCCCAGATTGCCGAGTTCAGGCGCACGGGCACCGGCCGATTGCGGCGTCGCAGGCGGTGTGCAGGTGATGCGTGGTGCCGTCCCGGTCCACGAGGTGACGCGGGAGGGCGAGTTGCTGGGACCGTCAGGTCGGTCGAAGACGATCCCAGCAGCTGAGGATGTTGTCGGCAGGGCGGCGAGGGCTACTTGTTCTCGCCCGGCTTGCCGGCATGCTCACCGTCGCCCGGCGTGTCGTCGCCGGCCTTTGCCTGGTCGGCAGGGCTTGCAGACGCGTCGGTGCCCGGACTGGCAGGGGCCGTAGCGACGGGCTCCTCGTTCTTGGTTTCGCCTCCCTTCGCGCCACTCCCGGAAAGGTTGAGTTGGTAGGCGAAGAGAAGGGCGCTGACGGCGAGTGTGGCCGTGAGCCAAAGCGTGATGCGGCGCATGATTACTCCTGTGATGTTTGAGAAGTGCGGTTGACGGGTGTTGCCGGGCTACCAGGCGAATTCCTCGGTGTGCAGACTGTCGCGATGCACGCCGGCGACCCTGGTTGCCTTGCGGACCGCTGAAAGCCAGGCAGGCGGACCGCAGACGTAGACATCGCGGTTGGCGATGTCCGAGACGAGTTCCTTGAGTACTTCGGCGTCATCGGCCTGGGTGCCGACGCCCGTCGGCAGCCACGAGTCGTCGGCACGGCGGGGGCCGGGCATGAAGTGCAGTTCAACACCGCGCCGACCGGCGAGCTCCCGGAGTTCGTCGGCGAACACGGCATGTTCCGCTTCGGTATAGCGGTAGAGGAGGACGGCTTCCCCGGGGGCGTAGGGGGTGTCCTCAAGCAGGGCGCGCATGGGGGTGACGCCGATCCCGGCGGCAATCATGAGCATGCGCGGGTGGCTGCGCTGCCGTGCTGTGAGGGTGCCGTACGGGCCTTCGATCAGGACGCGGGTGCCGGGATTGAGCTGGGCTTGGCGCTCGCTTCCGTCTCCGGCGATCTTCACCGTGATGCGCAGACGGTCAGCCGTGGGCGCCGCGGAGAGGGTGTACGGATTGCCGCGGGACCAGCCCGGGCCGTCGAGGAAGCGCCAGATGAAGAACTGTCCGGACTCGGTGCGCAGCTTGTCCAGCCGGTGTCCGCGCATGGTGACGGAGAAGATCCCTGGCCCCTCGGGACGTACGTCCGCCACGCGCAGGCGGTGGTAGAGGGAGCGCCAGGCGGGCCAGCCCAGCCGGTAGACGACGGTGACACCGGCGGCGAAGAGATACAGGGTCCACCAATAGGTGCGCGCCCAGGCTTCGTGGAAGTCGGCTCCGTCCTCCAGCATGTGCGGGAAGGTGAATGCGACACCCAGATAGGCGTACAGGTGGAGGAGGTGCCAGGACTCGTACCGCAGCCTGCGCCGGGCAGCCCGGACGGAGGTGACGACCACCATGATCACGGCGATGGTGCCGATCGTGGCGAACAGCATCCACGCGTCGGTGATGAACAGCTTCCACAGCTCGTCCAGGGCGCCGGCCGGGTCCCGGGAGATGCGCTGCACGGCGAAGAGAACGACGTGCGCCATCATCAGCCAGAACGAGACGAAGCCGATCCAGCGGTGCCGCCGGGTGAGCAGGTCGTGGCCCCAGGACCGCTCGACCCAGGGGATCCGGGCCAGGAGCACGACCTGCAGCAGCATCAGATCGGCGGAGACCAGCCCGGTGAGCAGGCCGAGCGATCCGACGGCGGTGTCCACGGTGGTCAGGCTCAGCAGGCCCTGGTTGCGGATCCAGAGGAATACGACGGCGACCACTGAGGCGATGGCCGTCGGCCCCAGTAGGTCGGCGAGGCCGAACCGGAGGGCGCCGCGCCGCGGCGCGGGCGGCCTTCGGTGGCCGGCGGCCGCCGCATTGGATGTGGTCATCACTGGCTTCCCTCAGACATGTGACGGGGCTGACAGGCGCCCTGCTGGGCGCTTCGATGACCAGAGTGGAGGGCATTTTTGTGGCGCCTTTAAGAAGGCGCAGGCAGCGGCGGGGGCCCACCGTTCTTAATCTGTTTTGTGAATGATCAGCCATGCTGTTCGCGGGTGGTTCAAACGGGCCCGTCCGTTTCGTCCGGGCCCCGTGATCCGCAATCGCACTACGGCTCGGGTATTCGGCCCAGCACGGAAAGTGAGGGGCGATGCCAGTTTCCCGGCGAAAGCCGCTGGTGCTTGTCGTGGACGATGACCAGGGCGTCCGTCAGGCGCTGCGGCTGGGACTGTCCGTCGAGGGCTTCGACGTACACGAGGCTGCGGACGGGGAGTCCGGTCTGGAGTCGATCACCACACAGCTGCCCTCGGTCGTCCTGCTGGACGTCGTCATGCCCGGCATCAGCGGTGTGGAGGCGGTACGTCGTATGCGGTTGCAAGGTCGCACGATTCCGGTGTGCATGCTCTCCGCACGCGACGAGGTCGACGACCGGGTGGCAGGACTGGCAGCCGGGGCGGACGACTACGTGGTCAAGCCGTTCTCGGTCGCCGAGCTCGCCGCCCGGCTGCACGCCCTGGTCCGCCTGCACGAAAGCAGCCAACAGCGCCCGCTCCTGCTGGGGGACCTCACCATCGAGCCCGCCCGCCGTGAGGCCACACGCTCCGGTCGTGAGCTGGGGCTCACCACACGCGAATTCGATCTTCTGGTGGCACTCGCCCAGCGTCCGGGTCAGGTCCTGAGCCGCTCCCAACTGCTGGAGCAGGTATGGGGATATACCTGGGACGTGGACACCAATGTGGTCGACGTCTTCATCGGCTATCTCCGCAGGAAGCTCGAAGCCGACGGTGAGAAGCGGATCCTGCAGACGGTGCGCGGCGTCGGATTCGCGCTGCGGACATGAGGCTCCCGCTGCCGCGCAGCCTGCGCTCACAGATCACCGCGAGTGTCGCTCTCCTGGTGGTGCTCGTGGTCGGCGTCGCCGGCCTCGTCATCGTGGACCGCATCGACCACCGTGACCGTACCGACGTCGACCGGCAGCTCACCGCCCGCGCCGACAAGGTGCAGGGGGACGCCGACAAGCTGCTGTCGCAAGGAAACGGGGCGGACAGTCCCGGCAGTGACGACTACGGCGGCCTGCTGGTCGGCAGCCAATCCCTGGTCCGGCTCGTCTCCGGGAATGAGATCATCACCCAGCGCGGTGATCAGCCCACGGCTGCCATTCCCGTCCCGACATCGGACGGCCTGAGCACCGTCCGGGTCGGCGGCCAGTCCTGGCGGTCCTTCGTGCAACCCCTCAGGGACGACTCCGACGCACGCCTTCAAGTGCTCCAGGACCTCGGCCCCATCGAGCAGCGGCTGGCCGACAACACTCGCATCGTGGCCGGCGTCGCCGTACTGTCCATGTTCATCGCGGCGGGCGGCGTGTGGCTGATCACTCGAATGATCCTGCAGCCTCTGCAACGACTGCGCACCGGAGCGCACCGCATCCGCGCCGCCGACACCCATCAGCAACTCCCGACGGTCACCCGGCCGCAGGAGGTGGCGGACCTGTCCGCATCCCTCAATCGCATGCTGGGCCAACTGCAGACGAGCATGCACGCGACCCGCCGTTTCACCGCTGACGCGGGTCACGAGCTGCGCACCCCGCTCACCACCATCGGCATGAACCTCGAAACCCTGCAGCGCAATCCCCACCTGCCCGCTGCCCAGCGGCAGGAGGCCCTCGATGCCATGGTCATGGAGCATCGCCGGATCACGGTACTGCTGGAGGGGCTTCAGATTCTCGCCCGTGGTGATGCGGGTGCGCTTCCTCCGCGCGCCACCGTGGACCTGCCCGCGCTGCTCGACGAGACCGTACGCCATGCTCAGCACCGGCATCCGGCAACCACGTACAACATTTCCATTGCCGCCGGCAGCGTTCCACGCGTCCAGGGCTGGCCGGCCGGGCTGCGCATGGCCGTGGACAATCTGCTCAACAATGCGGCCCTGCACGGGCGGCAACCCCATGGGCAGGTTCACGTGTCGTTGGTGTGGGACTCCTCGCAGGTGTACGTCTCCGTCATCGACGACGGGCCCGGCATTCCCTCCGACCAGCGCGAAGCCGTCAAGGAACGCTTCGCACGTGGCCGCAGGCCGCGCAGCCACGGCTCCGGTCTCGGGCTGGCCCTCGTGCAACAGCAAGCCGAGCTGCACGGCGGGACGCTGACTCTGGGGGACGCTGCCGGCGGCGGACTCCAGGCAACGCTGACCATCCAGCTGTACCCGATCGCCGGTTCCTCCACCCACACCACTCGCCCGACGCACTCCCACCGGGGGTAGGGGCGGCCGGGGTCGCGTGGTCCGAGGTCATTCACCGGCTGCGTACGCAACAGCGTGCGGAACCACCAGCGAAGGCGCTACCCAGGACGGCTGACGCCGTGATCACACCAGGGCACATCAAGATCATCGCGCTGTGCGTCCCTGCCCAGTCAGTGAGCCTGCGTCTCCCGGTGGAACTCGTGGACCAGTTGGATCTCACCGACGATGTGTGCGTTGAACTCGTGGAGCTCCTCGGCCGGTACCCACAGTTCGAGGATCGGCGGCCAAGCGCGCCGCAGTCGTCACGTGGATTCGTTGAAGTGGGCCTCGGCGGGTTCAGTCTTCTTGAGCCGGACACCATTGGGTACTCCGTGCAGTTCCGCATAGACGCCTCGACGGGTGAGGAGCTCGTGATGCGTCCCGGTCTCCACCACCTGACCGTCGTTGAGCACCACGATGCGGTCGGCCTGGGGAGCCAACTGCAAGTCGTGAGTGATCATGATGGTGGTGCGGCCGGACATCAGCTGGCGAAGCGGGCCGATGACGCGGCGGGCCGCCAGGGCGTCAAGTCCGGTGGTGGGCTCGTCAAGGATCAGTACGGGCGCGTCGCGGAGCATCGCCCGGGCGATGGCGATGCGCTGCAGCTGGCCACCGGAGAGCTGGGCGCTGTGTGGATCGATGTGGGTGTCGTAACCGTCCGGCAGTGCCGTGACGAAGTCGTGGGCAGCAGCGGCGCGGGCTGCGTGCTCGACCTCCCGAGCGGTGGCACCGGGACGTCCGCAGGCGATGTTCTCGTGGATGGTGTCGTGCAGGATGAGGGTCTTCTGGGGCAGCAGAGTGACGTTCTCGCGCAGGAAGGACAGCGCGACGGTATTCAGGTCGACGCCGTCGAGATGGATGCTTCCGGCGGTGGGGTCGTAGAAGCGCAGGAGCAGCTTGGCAATGGTGGACTTTCCCGCGCCGCTCGGGCCGGTGACGACGATGAACTCACCGGGGCGGGCGGTGAGGGACACGTTGCTGAGAGTGGGCGCGTCCTGTCCCGGGTAGCTGAAGCCGACCCGGTCGAGCTGCACCGTGCCGTGGACTCGCCACGGGGTGACGGCCTGGTGCGCCGGTGGGTCGGTGACGGCGGGCCGTGTGTCGAGGATGTCCAGCAGCCGTTCGGCGCCGGCGGTGGCTGCGCTGATGGTCAGGCCCAGTTGGCCGAGGCTGCGCAGGGGAGGGTACAGGTAGCCCAGAAAGGCGGCGAAGGACAGGAGTTGGCCGAGGGTCATACGGTCCTGGGAGATTTCCCAGGCACCCAGCCCGATCACACCAAGGACGCACACCGTCTCCAGGACCTCGACGGCCTGCTCGTAGAGTTCACTCATGCGCGCACCGGTCACCGACGCGCGCATCCACGCACGAGCCTCACGGCGCAGCCGCTTCTCCTCGGCGTTCTTCCGGTTGTAGGCCTGAGTGAGCACCACGTTGCCGAGCGCCTCTTCTACGACCGAGGTGATGGCTCCGTCGGCGACACGTTCCTCGCGGGCAACGGACTTGATGGGGGCGGAGAACTTCCGGGCCGTGAGCCACAGAACGGGCGCGAGCAAGAAGGTGGCCAGTGCCAAGTCCCAGCGCAGCCACAGGGCGGCAGCCGAGAACAGTACGACGTTGAAGACGGCGGAAACGATACCGACGACGCCGGAGACGACCATCTCCTCGATGGACTCGACATCCCCGGTCAGCCGTTCCAGCAGGTCGCCTTGACGGTGTCTCTGGAAGAAGTCGGGCGGCAGGTCCTGCACGTGCCCGAAGACGTGAGCCCGTAGACGCATGACGAAACGCTCCGCCGTCCACACGGCCAGGGAGTTTCCGGCGTACCCGACGGCGGCACCCAGGACCGCGACAGCCAGCCACTGGCCCGCCGGCGCCCAGAAGGCGCTCAGAGAGCCCTTCTGAAGCGCGTGGTCAGTGAGTTCGCCGAACAGCAGGATCGCGGCCGTCTCGCACAGCGCGGCAACGATGACACCGACGCAGATCAACACCAGCCAGCGCCGGTCACCCCTTGTCAGCGGCCAGAAGCGGGAGAAGGCCTGCCTCATGGTGAGGGTGGGTGGCGCGTTGGTCTCGGCGCTGTCGGCATCGGCGCCCCTCGCGACGGTATGGGGTTGCAGACCCACAAGCGTCTGAGTGTCGTGGGGGCGCATAAGGCCGGGGCGGCGGTGACGTCCTCGTACGGGGGGCGCCTGCGGCAGGCGCAGTTGCACCGTCTGCTGTTCGTTGTACGAGGTCACTGCCACTCCTGGGTTGGCTTCGACATGAAGGAGGCGGGTCCGCGGCTCCGTGCCGCGGACCCGCCTTTCGCTCAGGGGGAGATCAGTGCTTGATCGGGCGCTTGTGGGCCTTCGGCTTCGCCGTCTTGGCCTTGGCGGGCTTGGCCGGCTTGACGGGCTTGGTGGCCTTGACGGCGGCAATCTTCTTGAAGCTCACAATTCCTCCATAAGCGCAGCCCAATGGCTGCTTGGTTCTTCCGCCGGAGCCGTTCGGCTTCGACACGGAAAACACTAGGAGGCATTCTTGGGAGGAGTTTAAGGAAACAGACCGCGGACCAGGTCCCTTCCTATTCTGAAGATCTCTAAGAGAATGAATTAGAGATACACAGGATTGTCGAAGGCCGGACAGGAACCCGTCGCCCTTCGTAGACGAGCCTCTGGCCTCGGCCTGTCAGCGACCCCGGCGGGCGTTGAGCCGGGCGGCCTGGCGCGTCAGGTGGTCGCGCTCAGCGAGGTTGGATGCCTTTGGGGCCGCCTCGGCGTAAAGCCGTGCCGCCGTCGCCAGGTCGCCGTCACGCTCGTGGAGGTACGCCGCCACCGCGGCGTGGCGGGGCAGCGAGTCGTCCAGCGTCGCGAGCGCCGCCAGGCCGGCGCGCGGTCCGTCGGCCTCGCCGACGGCCACAGCGCGGTTGAGCCGGACGACCGGGCTGTCGGTCAGGCGCCCGAGCTCGTCGTACCACTCGACGATCTGCACCCAGTCGGTCTCCTCGGCGGTGGGCGAGTCGGCGTGGAGCGCCGCGATGGCGGCCTGGGCCTGGAACTCGCCCAGCTGGTCGCGGGCAAGAGCCGCCTGGAGGATCCCGACGCCCTCGGCGATCGACTTGGTGTCCCACCGCGCGCGGTCCTGCTCGGCGAGCGGCACCAGACTCCCGTCAGGCGCGGTCCGGGCGGCGCGCCGGGCGTGGTGGAGCAGCATGAGGGCGAGCAGCCCCGCCACCTCGGGGTGGTCGATCGCGGCCGCGAGCTGCCGGGTGAGCCGGATGGCCTCGGCTGCGAGGTCGACGTCGCCGGAGTAGCCCTCATTGAAGACCAGGTAGAGGACGCGCAGCACGGTGGCGACGTCGCCGGGCTGGTCGAACCGCACGCCGGAGACGATGCCCTTGGCCCGGCTGATGCGCTGCGCCATCGTCGCCTCGGGCACCAGGTAGGCCTGGGCGATCTGGCGGGTGGTCAGCCCGCCGACGGCACGCAGCGTGAGCGCGACCGCGGAGGACGGCGTCAGCGACGGGTGGGCGCACAGGAAGTAGAGCTGGAGCGTGTCGTCCACCGCGAGCGCGGGCCCGGGCGCCGGCTGCTCGTCCACGAGGTCCTCGCGTCGGCGGCGGGCAGTGTTCGCCCGGGTCGCGTCGAGGAACTTGCGCCAGGCCGCGGTGACCAGCCAGCCCTTCACATCCCGCGGCGGGTCGGTCGGCCATACGCGCACCGCCTCGACCAGCGCGTCCTGTACGGCGTCCTCGGCCGCCGCGAAGTCGGCTCCGCGGCGGACGAGGATCCCGAGCACGCTCGGTGTGAGGCTCCGGAGCAGGGCCTCGTTCACTTCGGAGGTCACTCCGTGACCGTGGGCTGCACACCATAGGCGGGACGCAGTTCGAGCCACTCGTGGATCGGTTCCCCGCCCTTCCCGGGGGCGGCCGACAGTTCCCCGGCCAGCTCGACGGCGCGCTCGTAGCTGTCGACGTCGATCACCATCCAGCCGGCGATGAGGTCCTTCGTCTCGGCGAACGGTCCGTCGGTGACCGGCGGGCGCCCCTCGCCGTCGTACCGGACGAACGTCCCCCCGGGGGCGAGCGCCTGCTCGCCGACGAACTCACCGGTCCCCTCGAGCCGGTCCGCGAAGTCGCGCATGTACTGCACGTGGGCCGAGATCTCCTCCGGCGTCCACTGGTCCATGGGCACGTCATTGACCGAAGCCGGGGCGCCGCGGTAGTGCTTGAGCAGCAGGTACTTGGCCATCGTGGTTCTCCTCGGTGCTGGTGCGAGCCATTGTGGTCGCGTTCACTGCGGGGACGGAGCCAGCCACGGGTTCTCGACATCGCCGTCCGAGTTTTTTTGAGATTCGTCGATGATCCTGGGCGAGCCGCCCCGTGGTGTCCGGTTATACGCCCTGGCGTGAGGGCGGGACCGAGCGCCGCCTTCCAAGATCAGCTCCTGTGACCGGCAGCTACCCGCCCCGCAAGCCCCGCAGCTGAAACTGACCGCGGACGACACCCCTCATCAAAGAACCGAGAGCAAGGGCGTCGACAGTGCCCACGCCCTCCGGGCGCAGTGGTATGCCGGCGATCGCGCTGGTTGAGACAATAGGCATGTGAATAACGCGTCACCACGAAATCAGGATCGCCGAAGCCGACCCAACTACGACCGTGAATCTCTTCTCGAGATCGCGGTCGAGGTCTTCAACGAGCGAGGCTATGACGCCACCGGTATGGAGGAGTTGGCCAGACGTCTGGGCCTGAGCAAGTCCAGCATCTACCACCATGTCTCCGGCAAGGAGGAACTTCTGGATCTTGCGGTCACCCGCGCACTCGATGCCCTTTTTTCCCTCATTGACGAACCCAATACAGCCGAACTCCGCCCGACGGCCAGGCTTGAGCACATCGTACGTCGGAGTGTCGAAGTACTCGCAGCCGAGTTGCCGTATGTCACCTTGCTATTGAGGGTTCACGGGAACAGTGCCACCGAACAGCGAATCCTCAAGCGACGGCGAGAATTCGACCACCGTGTTGCCGAACTGGTCGAACTCGCAGCGCAGGAGGGAGGTATTCGCGCCGATATCGACCCCCACCTTGCAAGCCGACTGGTTTTCGGCACCGTGAATTCTCTCATCGAGTGGTACCGGCCAGATGGCGAGCTACCTGTATCGGTCCTCGCCGATGCTCTCACCATCGTCGTCTTCGGCGGCTTGCGATCTCACGGTCACCTCAACCCTGCTGACACTCCCCCACGCACGGGCCGGCCCCGCCTCTGAAGCGACGGAGTGCGGCGCCGCGGGTGGCGTCGCAGCGCTTCGTGGGCAAAGAATTCGGTCGCGCCCCGTGAGGTGGGCCGATAACTTCCGTCTGAGCGCAGTGAGGTAGCAGGCGCGACCGCAAGGGGAGATCTGCATGGACACTGAGGGTGCGCGGACCGACCGTCTGGGCTTACTGCTCGACCAGTTCGACAAGGCCCGGGAGATGGCCCAGGTGCGGCTGACGGGACTCGGCGACGAGGAGTACCTGTGGGAGCCGGTACCCGGTTGCTGGTCGCTGCGGCGCCGGGGTGAGGCGGCGACGCCCAGGGCGTTCGGGCCGGGCGAGTGGGTGCTCGACCTGGGCGCGGCGGACATCCCCGCGAGCGAGTACGCCGAGGTCGCCCGGCAGGCCGTCGGCGGCATGACCCTCGCCAAGATCGCCGACGACTGGAGCGTGAGTGTCGAGCGGGTCGAGCAGATCCTCGCCCACACCGGTGAGCCGGAGCCCGACGTAACGCCGATCACGACCATCGCTTGGCGGCTGGGACACCTGCACTACCAGTTCGCGGGCGGATGGGAGTGGACCTTCGGCGAACGACTGCAGGATCCGAAGCTGATGGTCGACTTCTCCCCCTCCGCCGCTCTGACACTCGAGCGGTTCTGGCCGGTGATCGACCGCTGGCGCGAGAGCGTCGGCGCCGTGACGGAAGAGCAGCTCGACACGGTCGGCTTCTCGCAGTACCCGTACGGCTCCGACCCCGACGACCCCTTCATCAGCGTGCTGTCGGGGGGAAACCTCGAGTTCATCCACCACATGGCCGAGATCGCGTTGCTCCGCGACCTCTGGCGGGCCCGGTTCACCACTGGCGGGTAGGCCCAGGCGCGCCGCCGCGAAGGAGTTCGGCGGGAACCGCGTCCCTGTGATCGCCCAGCTGGTCCAGGCCGACGAGGACAGGGTGTGGGGGCCGATCCGGCGATCAACTGACGTGGGCGGCGATGGCTCGCGCACACACCAGGGACTCGGTGTGCGTCGTGTCCACCTCCAGGTCGTAGAACACCCCCTCGTGAACCACATCCGCCTGTGAAGCGGCCATCCCCTGGACGCGATCTCCTCGTACGACCTCGCGGCCTGCGGCGACCGCACTGTCACACCTGACGCCCACCCACAACACGGCCAGTCCGCCCAGTGCCTTCCGCCACCGCTGCTGGGACTCCGCTCCGCCGAGGAAGACGTCATCGATGACGATCCTGGCACCTGCTCGGGCCATCGCCACGACGCCGTTCATCCAGGCCGCCTCCAGCGCCCGGAATTGCGCCCCGACGATCACCTCGCCGTCCGCCGCGAACACGATTCCCTCGTCCGACGCCTGCATCTTCGCCGGCATGGCCTCGACGAACGAGTCGCACCCGAACGCCAGCCACGGATCCGGCAGTTCGGCCTGCAGACATCGTACGATCCCGGACTTCCCCGAGCTGGAACCACCGTTGAGAATGATCATCTGAGTCGTCACCGCGCCACGGTAGGGCGCTTCGCGCACGACACGAAACGAATATCGGCACAAGGAGTAGTACGGGGTGCCCGCGGCGATCCGGTCGGCCCGCAGCAAGGTGTCACTCAACGGCAGCCGACCATCGGTCAGTCCCACGCTGCGGAGAGAAGAGAATTGCTCATGTAAACACTGTGCTGCGGTGCTTCCTGCCCGACTAGGAGTTTGTGGCGCCCTTCCAGGCTGTTGCCCTGTCAGGCCGGCGCGAGCCAAGCCCCGTTGCCGCTGCCTCCGCCGACCGACTGCCATGAGAACGAGGGCCGTCCACGACGGGATCCCCCAGAAGAAGACGTCAACCACTGATCGCCGCCTCCGGAGGACCCCGACCGTCAAGCCGTTCTACGAGTAACCAGCCACACACAGCCGAGGCTGATCAGTGTCACCGCCGTGAGGTACAGGGCGATAGGTGTGGTGGATTCCCAGCTCGTGTAGAGGCCTGTGGCAACGGTCGGCGCGAGGCCGCCACCCAGTATCGATCCCAGTTGGTAGCCCAAAGAGGCCCCGCTGTACCGGATCTCAGCTCTGAAGAGTTCCGAGAACAGTGCCGCTATCGGCCCATAAACAATACCCATGAATACCGCCGTCACCAGAAGCGCCAGCAGAATCAGGGCCGAGTTCGCCGTGTTGATCATTGGGAACAGGAAGATTGCACACGCGACAAGGCCTATGGAACCAATCCTCAGCACCACCCGACGGCCATGCCGGTCCGAGAGAGCGGAGGCCCAGGGTATGACCGCGAGCCACACCGTGGAAGCGATGAGCGTGAAGACAAGGATGAGATTCCTGCTCAACTCAAGCACAGCGGTCGTGTAGGACAGCAGGTAGGCCATGAAGATATAGCCGACCGCGTTGATTCCGATGAACGCCCCGGCGGAAAGGGCCACTTCCTTCCAGTGTTCTCGCAGCACCGCCACGATGGGCATGCGGTGTTCCGATTTCGTCTGCTTGACCGCCTGGAAGTCCGGGCTTTCAGCGATGGTCAGTCGAATCACCAGGCCGGCCACGACCATGACAGCACTCGCCAGGAAGGGGACTCGCCACCCCCAGGCCAGGAAAGCGTCATCGCTGAGATTTGTCGTAAGGCCAAGGAACACCAGGTTGGCAATGATGAGCCCTCCCGGAACGCCCATCTGCGGGAAACTGCCGTAGAAGGCCTTCTTTCGATCCGGGGCATGCTCGACAGCCATGAGGACTGCTCCGCCCCACTCTCCACCGACCCCTATGCCCTGGATGAAACGCAGGGTCACCAGCAGGATCGGCGCCCAGACGCCGATGGTGGCGTAGGTGGGAAGCAGTCCTATGCCTACCGTGGCAAGTCCCATGGTGAGTAGGGAGATCACCAGCATGGACTTGCGGCCGACTCGGTCACCGAAGTGGCCCATGACGATGCCGCCCACCGGGCGAGCCAAGAAGCCGACCGAGTAAGTGGCGAAGGAAGCCAAGGTTCCCGCTGCTGAGGAGACTCCGGGGAAGAACAGCGGTCCGAACGCAATTGCCGCAGCCATGCCGTAGATGAAGTAGTCGTACCACTCAATGGCGGTTCCGACGAAGCTTGCTGTTGCCACTCGCAGCGGGCGCACCCGCTTTGGCGTGACTGTCCCGGGTAGGTTTCGGTCGATGGCCACTGCTGTCTCCTGACAGGGTGAACGATGCCGCCGCAGCTGTTCATCGGGGCTTGGGGAGGGAGATACCAGAGCGAAGTTGGGGATGAACTCGCCCAGTTGCCGAGCTGATCGAGGCCGGTCTGCCGCTTCCTCGATCGACGACTGAATAGCCCTTTTGGCTTGTGCGTTGAGCCCAGTTTCCTGACACGTCTCGTGCAGTTGAACTGAGCTGGTCGACTCAAGCAGGTCGCTGCGCAGCTGGATTGCGCCGATGTCACTGGGTGAGTGATGCCAACGGCGCCAGCAGCAGCCGGCGGAAGACCGAGGCACGGTGGCGCCCGGACCGCTCCCGCCAGCTGGAGATGGGGACTCTGCAGCTGAGTGGACTAGGCCGTTCATCATGTCGGCAGAGACTTCTAGGGCTGCGGCTGATCGTCGCCCCAGACCTACCGACCGAACGATTGGTCGTCTCGTGACTGGTAAGTAAAGGCAGCCATGCAACCGGTGTCAAGAGACTTGAACGGATGGAAGTTTGCCCACCCAAGAGCATCACTGGGGCAATCGTTGACTACCGCCCCTCAACGCCCTGACTGTCGCAGGGATGGCGTACGCCAACTTGGGCTACGCGGGGTCGGACACCGCTGCCAGAGGGCCGCGCGGCCACGTCCTCCCTCCGTCACCACCCCGGAAAGTGACGCTCCGTCGATGGCGAGATCGGAAGGGGCAACAGGGCAGGCCTCAACTCCCGTGGAGTTTGCGAATTTGCATGCCTGTACTTCCGGACTGCGATCGCGACCTTGCCCGGACAGCCGCTTTCGAAGAGACGACCGCCGCTCAGAGGTGTCACAGGAACGTTCAGGTGACGGCGCGCGAGGGATGACGGCATGTTTGTGGGCCGGTTCTCCAGGGCTGGTCAGCTGTCGTAGTCAACAGACAGCGTGTCGGAGAGCGGGTACGTCTGGCACGTCAGCACGTATCCGGCATCGACCTCAGCGGCTTCTAGGGCGTAGTTGCGGCGCATGTCCGCGTCTCCTTGCGTGACTCGAGCGCGGCAGGTGCCACAGACCCCTCCCTTGCAGGCAAAGGGGAGGTCCGGACGGATGCGGGCAGCCGAGTCGAGGATCGTACTCTCGCGGGGCAGCCCGGCCGTGGTGGAACGGCCGTCGAGGGTGATGGTGACCTCGCTGACGGGTCCGTTGGCCGTTGGCTCTTCGTGGCGGGCCACTTGAGGCGGCTCGTCGGCGAAGAACAGTTCCCGGTGAACTCGTCTCTTGGACACATTGAGTTTCGCGAGTACCTGCTGGGCGTCCCGAACCATGCCGTGAGGACCGCACAGCCACCAATGGTCTGCGCTTGGGACGTCGATCAGCCCGTCGATGAGGGCGTCGAGGCGCTCGCCGTCCAGGCGGCCGGAGAGAAGATCGGCTTCACGCGGCTCCCGGGAGAGGATGTGTGCGAGCTGGAAACGTGTGCGGTAGGTGTCCTTCAGGTCGGCCAGGTCGTCGGCGAACATGACTGTGCCGGTGCGCCGGTTTCCGTAGAAGAGTGTCACTTGGGACAGGTCGTTGGATGCCAGTACCGATTCGGCGATGGACATCATGGGAGTGACCCCGGATCCCGCTGCGATGAGTACATGGTGACCGGGCACTGTGAGGTCGGGTGTGAAGACACCTGTGGGAGCCATGACTTCGATGATGTCGCCGGTCTTCACCTCGTGGACCAACCAGGAGGAGAACAGCCCTCCCGACACCTCCCTTACTCCGATGCGAGGCGGTGTGCCGGCCGGCGAGCAGATCGAGTACGAGCGCCGTTCGTCCCGTCCGTCGATCTCACGGCGCAGAGTGAGTGACTGACCTGGCGCAAAAGCGAACTCCTCCGCCAATGCTTCGGGGATCTCAAAGCTGACAGCGACGGCGTCTTCGCACAGGCGTTGCACACCGGCAACGCGCAAGGAGTGGAACATCGGGCGGCGCCTGCGTGCCCTTGTCACGGGTGCACCGGAAGTCGGTGCCATCAGCTCTGCCATCAGATCTCCTTGACGTACTCGAACGGCTCGCGGCAAGTGAGGCAACGCCACAGTGCCTTGCAGGAGGTGGACGCGAAACGCGATGTCTCCTGGGTATCCACCGACCCGCAACGCGGGCACGCCACGACACGCCGGACCGGCGAGAGGCTCAGAGGTACCGGGCCGACGGGACGTTGCTGTGCCCTCAGGGGTGGGGCGATGTCGTACTCGGTGAGTTTGCGGCGACCTGCGGGGGTGATCCAGTCACTGGTCCACGGCGGGCTCAGCACTGTGCGGATCTCCACCCGTTCGAAGCCGGCCTCCCGCAGGCGAGCCGAAACGTCTGCGCGCATCTCCGCCATGGCCGGGCACCCTGAATAGGTCGGGGTCAGGCTTGCGACCACCGTGCCGTCTCCCGTGATGGTTACGTCGCGCAGGACGCCCAGGTCAGCCAGGGTGAGCATGGGCAGTTCCGGGTCAGGCACCTGCTCGGCAACGCGGCGAGCGCGGCGGACATCGGACAGGGCGGTCACCATGTCGCGTCCGGATGAGCGCGGGCCACACTCTGCAGTTCAGCGATGAGAGGCGCGAGGTGTTCGGTGTGGTCGCCGTGCCGACCCGCTCCGGGCAAGGGCGGAGCTTGCGGCATGCTGAGCCCGGCGGCGTCGAGAACCTGTTGAAGATCCGCCAGGACTTCGCCTCGCCCGTCGTGGGCCGTGAACAGTTCCGGCAAGTAGGGGGCCACACCTGCCAGGGCGTTGTTGATGCGGCGGTGGGATTCTTCCGTTCCGTCTCCCAGGCGCACCATCCACTCGGCGGCGTACTGCCGGTGGTAGGCAAGTTCGTTCATGGCCTTGGCAGCGATCGCAGCGAGTACGGGATCCGGCGACGAGGCGAGCTGGGCGAAGTGAGCGAGACGCCAGCTGGAGAACACGAACAGCCGCACGATCGAGAACGCGAAGTCGCCGTTGGGAAGTTCGACCAGGCGGACGTTGCGGAAGTCCTCGGCGTCCCTGAAGTAGGCGTAGGCATCCTCGGTGCGTCCGCTACCGTCGGCCTGGCCGCAGCGGGCGTACAGCAGTCGCGCCTGGCCAAGCAGGTCGAGTCCGATGTTGGCCAGCGCCACCTCCTCCTCCAGCTCCGGTGCCAGGGTGACCCATTCGGCGAGCCGCTGCGCCAGGACCAGGGTGTCGTCGCCGAGTGCCATGCAGGAGGCGGCCAGTTCGGCGGCATCGATGCCGCCGGGCACCACGGTGTCCACGCCGTGCAGGGGGTCTTCGAAGCCGGTACCGAACGCCCAGCGGGCATCGCTGTCGTCGTGGCCCTCGGCCAGAGTCATGTAGACGTGATCGTCGCTCATCCCCGGCTCCTAGATGTGTGGGACATCGTCGGGGATGTCGTAGAAGGTCGGATGGCGGTACACCTTGTCCGCGCTGGGAGCGAAGAAGGGGTCCTTCTCGTCGCGTGTGGAGGCGGCGATGTGCTCCGAGCGCACAGCCCAGATACTGACGCCCTCATTGCGCCGGGTATAGAGATCACGGGCGTGGGTGAGGGCCATCCGGTCATCCGCGGCGTGCAGCGAGCCCACATGTACATGGTTCAGTCCGCGCTTGCCCCGGACGAACACCTCGTACAGCGGCCAGTCCTTTTTGTTGTTCTCCGTCTCGCTCATGCTGCTGCCCCTTCATGTGCTCGGGCGGCCTGCTTGGCCGCATGGGCGCTGGCCGCCTCACGTACCCAGGCGCCTTCGTCATGTGCGATGCGGCGCCGTTCAACGCGCTCCGTGTTGCACGGGCCGTCACCGGCGATCACCCGCTTCAGTTCGGAGTAGTCCGGGGTGCCGAAGTCGTGGTGGCCTCGTTCGTCGTTCCAACGCAGTTCAGGATCGGGCAGGATGACGCCGAGCTTCTCCGCCTGCGGCACGGTCATGTCGACGAAGCGCTGGCGCAGTTCGTCGTTGGTGTGCCGCTTGATCTTCCAGGCCATGGACTGGGCGGAGTTGGGCGAGTCATCGTCCGGCGGACCGAACATCATCAGTGAGGGCCACCACCAACGGTTGACGGCGTCCTGCACCATCTCGCGCTGGGCGTCCGTGCCGCGCATCATCGTCATCAGCAGTTCGTAGCCCTGGCGCTGATGAAACGACTCCTCCTTGCAGACTCGCACCATGGCTCGCGCGTAGGGACCGTACGAGCTACGGCACAGGGGCACCTGATTGCAGATCGCCGCACCGTCCACGAACCAGCCGATGACGCCCACGTCGGCGAAGCTGGGGGTCGGGTAGTTGAAGATGGACGAGTACTTCTGGCGGCCCTCGATCAGGCGCTGGGTCAGGTCGGCCCGGTCTGCTCCCAGGGTCTCGGCAGCGGAGTAGAGATACAGCCCGTGGCCTGCCTCGTCCTGGACCTTCGCGAACAGGATCGCCTTGCGGCGCAGCGACGGCGCCCTGGTGATCCATTCGCCTTCCGGCTGCATGCCGATGATTTCCGAGTGCGCGTGCTGGGCGATCTGCCGGATCAGCGTCTTGCGGTATCCCTCGGGCATCCAGTCGCGCGGTTCGATCCGCTGGTCCCGTGCGATCGTCGACTCGAATTGGGACCGCAGGTCCGGCTCGGTGTCGCTACCGGAGGACACGACGGAATGTGTTGTAGCCATCTGTACCACCTTCCCTACCGACCATTCGTTCGGTCCATCATACGGTGAGCACTCCCCGGCCTGGCAAGCACCGGTGGTCAGCGCCCGGAAAAGAACGGCTGCTGTCCGGCCAGGAAGGCTCGGACCGCGGCACAGTGACCCTCTGTGCCGCCCAGCCGCTCCTGCCCTGCGGCCTCACGCTCGAGTACGGTCTTCAGCTCCTGTCCTTCGGCGGCCCGCAGCATCGGTTCGAGCTCGAACGTCCAGGGCGTTACGAGCCCTGGGCCGTTGTAGCTCGATGACGGCGACACCGCCGTCACGGGTGCAGCCCACGCGGGGCTGCTCGGTCTCGGCTGAGGCCGCGCTGCCGGTCACCATGTGTAGAACCCTTGTCCCGTCTTCTGCCCGAGTTCGCCGCGCGCCACCTTGTCGCGCAGCAACCGCGGGGGTTCGAAGCGATCACCGAGGGTGGCATGCAGGTATTCAGCGATGGCAAGGCGTACGTCGAGGCCGACCAGGTCCGTCAGACGCAGCGGTCCCATGGGGTGCTTGTAGCCGAGCTGCATGGCGTCGTCGATGGCTTCGGGGGCAGCGACACCTTCTTCGACCATGCGGATGGCTTCCAGGCCAAGGGCCAGGCCGAGACGACTGCTGGCGAAGCCGGGGGAATCCTTGACGACGACGTCCTGCTTGCCCAGCGCCTTGGTCCATTCCAGAACGGCTTGGACCGTGTGTGGAGCGGTGTCGGGGGCGATCACGATCTCGACCAGCGCGGAGGCGGGCACCGGGTTGAAGAAGTGCATGCCGAGGAAGCGTTCGGGGCGGTGGAGGACGGAGGCGAGGTCGGTCACCGACAGCGAGCTGGTGTTGGTGGCCAGGACCGTCGTCTCGCTCACCGCTTCTTCGGCCGCCTTGAGCACGCGGGCCTTGAGCGCGGCGTCCTCGGGAACGGCTTCCACGACCAGCTCGGTGTCCGGGGGCAGGGCCTCAACTGTGGATACGAGGGTCACGCGGCGGGTCACAAGTGTCGCCGGCTCGGCAAGGTGGCCTCGCTCTTCAGCCCGCCTGAGGCCGGCACCGATCCGCTCCAGCGCTACGGCGGCAGCCTCTGTCCCGCTCTCCACCACGGTCACCACGGAGCCGGCGGCGGCGAAGGACTGGGCGATCCCCGAGCCCATGCGTCCGCCTCCTATGACTCCGACGGCCTTGGGGGCTGACGTCATGTCCGGCTCCTTTTGTCGAGAAAGCGTGTCATGCGGTCCTTCTTGTCCTCACCCTCGAACAGCACGGCCTGTGCCAGGTCGTCGGCCACCGGGTGGGCCCCGGGCGAGTCGACGACGAGCTTCGTCAGGCGCAGGGCCGTGGCCGATGAGCGCGCCATGCGGTCGAGCAGCGCGTGCGCTGCACCCAGCAGTTCCTCGGCCGGGACGACGTCGATGACCAGGCCCGCGGCGTGTGCTGCCCGGGCGTCGAGATTGCGGCCGGCGAGCAGGATCTGCTTGGCGATCGACTCACCGACCAGTTCGGGAAGGCGCCAGCAGGCGCCGGCTGCCGCAAGAATGCCAAGGCCCGGCTCGGGATTACCGAAAACAGCATCGGCGCCGGCGAGGCGCAGGTCGCAGGCGTAGGCCAGTTCGGCCCCGCCGCCCAGAGCCCAGCCGTCGACCGCGGCGAGCGTGGGCATGGGCAGTCTCCGGACTCGCTCGAACAGCCGGCTGTTGATGCCCTGGAGGGCTTCGTCCCTGCCTCGCTTCACCAGTTCGGCGATGTCGGCCCCGCCTGCGAAGACACCGCCGTGTCCGGTGAGAAGAAGCAGCTTCGGGTCGCGTTCCAGTTGCTCGCACACCTGGTGCAGTTCGGTGATCATCCGGCTGCTGATGGCGTTGCGGGCCTCGGGGCGGTGCAGAGTGACGACGAGCCGGTCTGTCCGCTCCTCGACCAGCAAGGTGTCGTAGGACGCAGAGTGAGTGGCGGCGGTCATATCCGCTCCACCAGGAGGGCGACGCCCTGGCCCACGCCCACACACAGCGTGGCGAGGCCACGGCGGCCGTTCTCCCGTTCGAGGCGACCGAGCAGGGTGAGGAGGATGCGGGCGCCGGAGCAGCCGAGTGGGTGGCCGAGGGCGATGGCCCCGCCGTCGGCGTTGACCTTCTCCTCGTCCAGCTTCAACCGTCGCATCACCGCGAGGGCCTGTGCGGCGAAGGCCTCGTTCAACTCGATCGCGTCGAGTTCCCCTCTCCCCCAGCCCGCGCGGCCGAGTACCTTCTCGGTGGCCGGGACCGGTCCCAGTCCCATCAGGTTGGGCTGCACACCGGCCGAGGCGGAGCCAACGATCCGCGCCCGCGGTGTGAGTCCATAGCGGTCAACGGCCGCCGCGCCGGCGAGCACCAGTGCGGCAGCGCCATCGGACAGCGGAGAGGAGGAGCCTGCCGTGACGATGCCGTCCTTGCGGAAAATGGTGCGCAGGGAGCCCAGTTTCTCAAGGGTGGTGTTCGCCCGCGGGCCCTCATCACGGGTCACCGAGGTGTCCTTGACCGGGACCGGCACGATTTCCCGGTCGAAGCGGCCTGCCTCCTGTGCCGCAAGAGCTCGTTGGTGACTGCGCAGGGCGAAGGCATCCGACTCGGCACGGGTGATGCCGTCCAGAGCCGCAACCTCTTCGGCGGTCTCCCCCATGGACAAGGTGATCTTCGGTGTCTGCGGTCCGGCTTCCTTGGCAACAGCCCGGTCCGCCTCCGCGAAGCGCGGGTTGGTGAACCGCCACCCCAAGGAGGTGTCGTGCACCTGCCCCGGCTTGGCCCATGGGGTGCCGGGCTTCTCCATCACCCAAGGCGCGCGGGTCATGGACTCCACTCCCCCGGCGACCACCAGATCGGCCTCTCCGGACCGGATCGCGTGAGCGGCTGAGGCCACCGCTGTCAGGCCCGAAGCGCACAGGCGGTTGACGGTGTAGCCGGGCACGGTATGAGGCAGGCCCGCGAGCAGCGCAGCCATGCGTGCGACGTCTCTGTTGTCCTCACCGGCCTGATTGGCGGCTCCCAGGACGACTTCATCCACGGCTTCACGCGGAATGCCAGACCGGCGGACGGCCTCGCCAACGACCAGAGCCGCAAGGTCATCGGGGCGCACGGAGGCCAGGGCGCCGCCGTAGCGCCCCTGCGGGGTCCGGGCGCCGTCGATCACATAGACCTCGTCAGACATCAGATGGACTCCTCAATAGGGGCAGGGGCAGGACGGCGCGACTGCAGGGTCGCGAAGCGGCCGGCGACGAAGGCGACATCGGACAGGGTGGCACTGGCCGCCGGGTTCGCGGCGCTGCCGTGGAAGTCGCTGAAGGCAGCCGACTGGTTGACGAAAACCCCACCGGTGAGGTTCTCCGAAAGGTGCACGCCGGCATCCAGCGCCGCCTCCTCGGCTGCCGCCAGGACCTCTTCCCTGGTGGAGTGGACGGCGGCGGTCAGCGCGCCATGCTCGCGCACCGTGTCACGGAAGACGGTGAGGCTGTGCTCGGTGGAGTCAGTACCGATGACGAAGGAGACGGGCCCGAACCACTCGCGGGTGTAGGTCTCCCGATCGGCTGCCGAGTCGAGCCGTGCCACCAGCGGCGTTCGCAGGACGGCCCCGGGATACTCGGGATGCTCCACGGCGGCGGACGCATGGACCGTACGGCCCAGTCCGGCAGCCTGCTCAAGCCGCTCGCGCACCCCGTCGTTCACGATGGCTCCCAGGGTGCCGGCCGCCGTACGGGGTCGCTGAGCAGCCGATCCAGCGCGGCGCCCAGGTCTGCCGCGAACTCGTCGGCGCTCTTGAGGCCCTGGTCCGTGGCGAAGCCCTCGCGCGGGATGAGGAAGTTCTGTGGAGTGGTGCACATCTGCCCGCTGTAGAGGGAGAGCGAGAAGGCCAAATTGTCCAGCAGGCCGCGGTAGTCGTCGGTGGAGTCCAGCACCACCGTGTTCAGGCCTGCCTTCTCCGTGTGGACGGCGGCCTGGTGGCCGTGGGTCTCCAGCCAGTCACCGAAGACGGTCGAGCCGGTGAAGTCGATGATCCGGACGTCGGGGTGCAGGGCAAGAACACCTGCACTGCGCTCATCCGGCCCTTCGGCGACAAGCAGCACCACATTGGCGTCGAAGCCGGCCTCGGCCAGGACTTCGCGGGCGATGCGCACAGTGATCGCCAGAGGCAGGACGGCACCGAGGTGCGGCTTGACGACGACCGGATTGCCGGTGACCAGGCCGGCGAACAGGCCCGGGTGGCCGTTCCAGGTCGGCGCCAGGCGGGGGTAGCTGATGCCGAGCGGGAATCCGTAGGGCGAGGTCTCGGTGGGCGCGACCCAGGTCTGGCCGGGGTGGCCGGGCAGGTCGAACGGAGTGCCGAGCCGGCGGTGAAAAGCGGCCTCGCCGTTCTTCGCGGCGTCTTCCCCGTAGAGGGACTTACTCGGTGACTCGGGGTACGGATTCCAGTGATCACGACATACGACAGCGGCCGCCGCATGCTCGAGCAGTGTGCTGTGACGTGCGAAGTAGTCAAGATCCTCGGGGTTCTGTTGGAGCATGCGGTCCACCTCTTGACAGGCAGGAGTCTTGCTGGATTACTTGGCCTTGCCGCACGCTAACCGAATGTTCGGTCGGTCCACAAGGTGGTGGAAATGACGACCCAGGTAAACAGCACGACGCCTGATCCCGTCGCAAGGATGCTCGCCGACGACGAGGCATCACGAGGGCTCGGCATCGAGCTGCTGCAGCACGGCGACGGGACTGCCGTGGTCCGGATGACCGTGACCCCCGCCATGGTCAACGGACACAAGATTGCCCATGGTGGCTTCCTGTTCCTCCTCGCTGACACAGCCTTCGCCTGTGCCTGCAACAGCCACGGACCCGTGACCGTCGCCGCAGCTGCCGACATCGACTTCATCGCGCCCGCGCACGAAGGTGATGTCCTGGTGGCCACCGCACGTGAACGCATTCGGTTCGGCCGCAGCGGCATCTACGACGTGAGTGTCCTGCGCGGCGACGAGGTGATCGCGGAGTTCCGCGGCCGAAGTCGCACTCTCCGCAGCACGCAACATGAGGAGCCGCAATGAGCAGCGAAGTCATCGTGCCCGAGCACCTGGAAGCACGCCGGGGAGATCCACCTCCCGAGGCATTGCTGGATGACGGCGAACGGCTGTCGCGCGGGGAGATCAGGTCTCTCCAGCTCACCAGACTGCGCACGACGCTTCAGCACGCCTACGACAATGTGGAGCTGTACCGGCACAAGTTCGACGAGGCCGGAGTCAAGCCCGACGACTGCCGCAGCCTTGAGGACCTGTCCAGGTTCCCCTTCACCACCAAGGCCGACCTGCGCGACACCTACCCCTTCGGCATGTTCGCCGTCCCGATGTCGGACGTGCGTCGCGTACACGCCTCCAGCGGCACCACCGGCCGTCCCACGGTGGTGGGTTACACCGACAACGACCTGTCCATGTGGGCCGATGTCGTCGCGCGCTCCATCCGGGCCGCCGGCGGCCGCCCGGGGCACAAGGTCCACATCTCTTACGGCTACGGCCTGTTCACCGGCGGCCTCGGCGCCCACTACGGCGCCGAACGCGCCGGATGCACCGTGATCCCTGCCTCCGGAGGCATGACCGCACGCCAAGTGCAGATCATTCAGGACTTCAAACCCGAGATCATCATGGTCACGCCTTCGTACATGCTCACCCTTCTCGACGAGTTCGAGCGCCAAGGCATCGACCCGCGCTCCACCTCACTCAAGGTCGGCATCTTCGGCGCCGAACCCTGGACAGAGCAGATGCGCCGCGAGATCGAAGAGCGCCTCAATATCCACGCCGTCGACATTTACGGGCTGTCCGAGGTGATCGGCCCCGGCGTCGCCCAGGAATGCGTGGAGACCAAGGACGGACTGCACGTCTGGGAGGACCACTTCTACCCCGAGGTCGTCGATCCGCTCACCGATGAGGTCCTGGCGGAGGGCGACAGCGGTGAACTGGTCTTCACGTCGCTCACCAAAGAAGCCCTGCCCATCATCCGCTACCGCACACGGGACCTGACTCGGCTGCTGCCCGGGACCGCCCGGCCCGGGTTCCGCCGCATCGAGAAGATCACTGGCCGTTGCGACGACATGATCATCCTTCGCGGTGTCAATGTCTTCCCCAGCCAGGTGGAAGAGATCGTGCTGCGGACGCCTGGTGTGGCCCCTCACTTCCAGATCGAGCTCAGCCGGCGGGGACGGATGGACCACATGACGGTCCGCGTGGAGGCACGACCCAACAGCAGTCCCACTCAGCGTCAGGCTGCCACGAAGGCCATCGCTCAGGGAATCAAGGATGGCGTCGGAGTCACCGTCGAGGTTGCCGTCGTCGACCCGGAAACCCTGGAGCGGTCGCTGGGCAAGCTTCGACGTGTGAAGGACACTCGTCGGTCCTGAGCAACCAGGGGGTCGCTGTACGCTCCCTCCCGCAAGGTCCCGCAAGTCTTCACACCTGCGGAGTGAGGGCCGGGCTCCCGTTCTTCGTGGGAGCACAGGGTTTCTGTGCTCCCACCGCCTGCTGGACGGCTCGACACCCACTGGGACGCGGCCGCTGGAGAGATCCTGAATCTTGTTGTGAGGCAGTCAGCCCTGGTGTCGATTCAGGCGAAAGTGAGGCCGACTGCCGACGCGAGGAGAAGCGGGTCTTCCCCGGGTGGCTTGGTGATCAGCCAAGCGGTGGCGGGTCAATCCCGAGGACTGGCAGACAGTCGCCAACGGCGACGAGTTCGATGTCGTTGCGGCGCCGCTTGATCCACTGCTCGCGGGTCAGCCTCCATTGTTTGATCTCCGCCGACTCGCCGCGCCGGGTGTCCCAGGTGACGCCGTTCGGCACGTAGCCCAGGGCTTGGGAGACACGGTTCGAGGGATGGTTGTCGAAGAAGGCATCGCTGCTCGCCTCACGGGCCGCCAACCCATCGAACGCCAGATGCAGCACCGCCTGCCGCATCTCCTTGCCCAAGCCGTCGCCCCGTACGCTCGGGCTGAGCCAGGAGAATGTGGTGACCGTTCCGAACTTGGCGAAGTCAGTGCCGATCAGATCCTGCATGCCCACCGGCTCACCGTCGATGACCACGACGAAGTACAGCCGCCAATGGCTCGCGCTGACCCGGCCTCGACCCCGCCACACCCCTTGTAGCCAGCCCCACTCACGCTCCGGGCTGTCCTCATAAAGTGACATCGGATCGTCAAAGGGCCACGGGGGCTGCGTGACCACGCCCTTGCGGACCGTCGGGACCAATCGCTCCAAGAGCTCATCTGTCGCCCCCAGCAAGGACAGCCGGGGTGTGTGCACCTGCACGTTCAACGGGGGGTACGCGGACAAAGGCGAGGCAGTCGTCGGCATGGGCGCAACTCTAGGGGGCGGCCAACATGGCGCGCATCAGATAATTCGGCCCGGAGCCTGAGCACGGCGATCCTCCCACCGGCATGACGCCGGCCACCCACCCTGCGGCCACTGCACGACTGTCGATGGAACGCTGCCCTGTGTCAGGATGCGCCTCCAAACAACCACCGATTGCCGCTCTTACTTACCGGGCACTCTCGAATAGGTGGATTCAGCACCCCAGCGGAACATCGACGCCCAGACATGCGTAGGATCTCCAAGCTATTGCAGGCACATTGACTGCACGTGCTACCGGGGTTCTTGTAGCCGTTGACGCCTGAACCCGAGGAGAGGCTCACGCAATGCCTGATTCCCCCGTCCCGACCACCAGTTTGACCTCGCAATACAGCGCTCAGGTCGCCGAGGATCTCAGGCGCAACACCAAGGAACAGGACCGTCTCAGCTCCGAGATCGACGCTCTGCAAGAGCAACTCAACTCGCTCCAGAGCGACCACCTGATTCTGCAGAGCCTCCAGCAGACGCTGAGCCAGCAGGCCACGTCCGAGCCAAAAACTCCCCGAGTTCCCGACACGGCCTCCGTGCCGGCGCAGCAGCAGGCGGAGACCACCTCCAAGCCCACCAACGCGAAGCCGAAGAGTGCAGCCGACAAGTCGTCTCGCGGCAAGTCCCGCGCAGGCCAACCCACGCTGATCGACCTCATCCGCACCCACCTCGACGAGCAGGCAGAGCCGCGCTCAGCTGCGGAAATCACCGTTGCGCTCGGCGGGAGCCATCCCGACCGGAACCTCAAGAACACGGTCGTGCGCACCACCCTTGAGAACCTCGTGGCCAAGAACCGCGCCCGGCGCCTCAAGCAGGGCCACTCGGTCTTCTACGTGTCCCCCGGGGGCAAATCCGTAGCGGATACCGAGGCTGCCGCCACCTCCGGCTGAGAGGCGCCCCTCTCGTCCGCAGGCACATGGTCGACCCGGCAATCGGCCGACTCGCGCCCCCGCGGATGGTGAACCGCCGCCGGCACGCCGCGGATTCACCAGTGAATCCCGGGCAGGACTTCCTGTCGCAGGCTTGTCCAGGCGGGGCTCAACTCTTTCCTACCTGTACACAGAAACTATCCGGAGAGATTCTCTCCAGATTCCAATTGCGTTCACCCATGCGGAGAAAGTGTCTCCACATTCAGCTGGTCAAGTCCAGCTGAATACCCTTGCCCGTTGGTCATGGTTGTGTGGTGGGGAGCGCAACCTCATCAGCTTGGGTCCGCTTATCTTTGTGGGCTGCGGCGTCGCAGGCAGGGCATGGTCACTTCAGAGCCTGCCCCACGACATCGATGTCGCGGCCGTTGAGGGCGCCCACTTGCCAGAAGCGAAACTGGTCGAACGTGTTGCTCTCGGTGAGCAGGATCGCGCTGGTGAGCGAGGAGAGCACCGCCGAGGCCGCCGCTCCGGCCAGGGCGAGCTTCACCGGCGTTGCTCTCCTCACGGCCGAGGCTGC
Organism: Streptomyces sp. NPDC093544; assembly: GCF_040683495.1. Taxonomy (NCBI): domain Bacteria; kingdom Bacillati; phylum Actinomycetota; class Actinomycetes; order Kitasatosporales; family Streptomycetaceae; genus Streptomyces; species Streptomyces sp. NPDC093544. The sequence continues at coordinate 120,513 of NZ_JBFBEA010000008.1, forward strand.
CGATTCCGTAGACAAGAGTGGCCGCCACGCACGCCCCCAGGAACCCGAACCAGATGTACTGCGCGGGCTCCGTCAGCGACAGGAAGCTGACGGCGAAGACAACGGCGACGGATGCGCCCGCGTTGATGCCGAGCAGCCCGGGTCGGCGAGCGGGTTGCGGGTGACGCCCCGCATCAGGGCGCCTGCCAGCCCGAGAGCGACACCGGCCAGCAGACCGGCCAACGTGCGCGGGAACCGGACCTCCTGCACGATGAGTTGGCCGCGTACCGACCGGTCGGGGTCGAACACCGCGTCGATGACATCACGCAGCGGGACGTCGCCCGATCCGACGGTGAGGCTGACACCGGTCATGACCGCTACTGCCAGCGCCAGGAGTCCAAGTCCCGTGACCAGCGCGGCAGTCCCGTGGCGGCGTCGGCCGGCGGCCGGCTTCCCGGCGGGCAGCGGCACGGGCGCCGTGGAGAGGGTCACAGCCGGTTGGTGCGGTGCGGCGCACGCTCGGTGGACAGAGCAGGTTCGAAGCGCATGTGCGTGGATTCCTTGGACACGACGGACGTACAGCAAAGCGCCGTACCGGAGACAACCCCTCCGGTTCGCTAGGTAAGGAACCTGACATCAGCCAGAGCGCTTTGGGCAACCCACACCACGGCGGCGATCGACCTCGACACGCGACGACATCCGAATACGTAAGGCACCAGAGCGAGTTGACACCTCGCCGCGACCGACGGCAGGGCACTCCTTCCGCCGACGCGGCGTGTGATGACCGAGGGGCTGGAGCGATGCCAGAGAAGAGCCGCTCATGGTGACCAGTGAGGCAGCCGTGACACCCTCAGGGAACAGGGCCGCCGCGACCAACGGCAGCCCCGCAGGCGATCCCCCGTCGGCCTCCCCGCAAAAGACTGGGGTGTGATCAACAGGGTTACCATGTGGACATGACTGAGAGTTCCCGGGGAAGCAAGCCGACGGATGGCGGCCGCCCCCTGAGGCGAGACGCCGCCCTCAACCGGGAAAGAATTCTGCAGGCCGCACGCGAGGTCTTCGGCCAGCGTGGATTGGGAGTCACACTCGATGATGTGGCCCACCATGCCGGAGTCGGCGTCGGCACGATGTATCGCCGCTTCCCTACCAAGGAAGCCCTGGTACGTACCCTGTTCGAGCAGGATCTCGCATCGCGGCAGGAGTCGGCCGAGAAGGCGCTGGCTCACCCCGACCCCTGGCAAGGCCTCGTCGACTTCCTCATGGAGATGACGGCTGACCTCGCCGAGAACCGCGGCCTCCACGAAGTGATCATGCTGGGCAGCCACAGCTCCGAGCCCATGGAGACGGCGCGTGGCGGCATGCTCCCCTTCCTCGGAGCCTTGATCCGCCGAGCCCAGGAGAGCGGGGATCTCCGGGCAGAGGTAACCCCTTCCGACATCCCCGTCATCCAGCAAATGCTGAGCTCCGCCACCCAGTTCACGCAGGGGAAGCGGCCGGACATCTGGCGCCGCTACATCGAGGTCCTCCTGAATGGCCTCCGAGAGCGCCCCGACAATCCCCCACTGACGACTCCAAGCCTCAGCGACGAGACGGTGGAGCAAGTGATGGGACTAGTCAGGCCCGCACAGGAAAAAGACTAGCGAGCCGGTGGCGGGACCCCGTCGGTGTCTACATGCAGGGCCCCACTCCGGAACGCAAGGAGTAGCCGGGCGGCCATGACAAACCACGGACCGCGATCACCCCAGCAGCAATAGCCATTGATCTTGGGGGCGCGCGCCGCCTGGATCGGGCCGCCTGACCCAGACCTCCCCATCCGGCTGAAGTTTCCGCCGCAGGAAGGCCTTCAGAGCCTGAGCAGCCCCCAGGTGGGCCATCCATGCACTGCACATCGACCAAGGCGATGCTATCGTTTTCAAGTGGAGAGATTTTCTCCACTTAGTAAGGAGGCTCACATGGCCACGCGCAGCACGCTCAGCGTGATCGCAGGGATCACGCTTCTCAGTCTGGGGGTGACGGCCTGCTCGTCCGGAGGGTCCACAGCATCCGCAGGGTCCGCGTCCCCCTCCGTCGCGGCAAAGCCCGCCGCCTGCCCAGAGGCCTCCAGCGGGACGCCCAGCGACGCTCCCTCCGGGGCCTCCAGCGGCCCTCCCGCCGGGGCAATTCCCACGGCCAAGACGGTGAAGCCGACCGACACCAGCACCAGCACCGTGATCAATCCGGACGGCCCGCAGATCGAGTGCGGCAAGACCGGGGTGACGGCACACCAGGACATCACGTACTCGTCGCCCACGGTCAGCGGTAAGAAGCTCGACCTGAAATTGGACCTTCAGGTGCCGAAGACGACGGGCAAGAAGCCCCTGGTCGTCTACATCACCGGAGGCGGGTTCGTGATGGCTGACAAGTCGGCCAACCTCGGCCAGCGCACCTATGTGGCAGAGCAGGGTTACGCGGTTGCGAGTATCCAGTACCGCACGACGACGACCGGCTCCACCTACAAGGACGGAGTCGCCGATGTGAAAGCCTCCATCCGCTATCTGCGAGCCCACGCCGACGAGTTCGGCATCGACACGAGCAAGGTGGCCGTCTGGGGCCAGTCGGCAGGCGGGTATCTCGCAGCCATGGCTGGTGCCACCAACGGGACGAAGCAGTTTGATTCGGGGGACAACCTCGACCAGAGCAGTGACGTCCAGGCCGTTGTCGACGAGTTCGGCGCCGGCGACCTGGCAAAGGTCGCCGACGACTTCGATTCGGAGACCAAGGCTACGTATATGGCGCCTGGCAGCTTCATCAATGCGTACGTATTCGGCCCCGACTCCACCAAGACCGTCGAGGCGGACCCCGCCGCGAACAAGGCAGCTGACCCGGCCACTTACCTGGGCCCGGACTCCGCTCCCTTCATCCTCCTCCAGGGGGACAACGATCACATCATCTCCCCCAGCCAGTCGTTGATCCTTCTCAACGCTCTCAAGGCAAAGGGAGTGGAGGGCACTCGCTACGTCGTCAAGGGAGCCAACCACGGAGACATGTCGTTCCTTGGTGACCTCAAGGCCGGTGTGCCGTGGTCCACGCAGAAGGTGATGGGCACCATTACCGGATTCTTGGACAAGAAGCTCGGAAACTGATGTCCGGTGGCTGCGTTCGCGGCGACCAATGGTGAGTCCCCAATCCCGCGACTGCAGCCCGCGTGCGGACGTGCGGCTGCCTCCGGACCTCCTCCCTCACCTAAAACCGCTTCCTACAAGGCCAGTTGCCATGGGGAGTGGGCGGCGAGATGGGAGAACAGGCCGCTGCTTCTCGGCTTGTTGGTCAGTGTTCCGGCGCGGCAGCTGAGTGATCTTGAGAAGTCGACGGCGGCGGGGAACCGACTACGCCTGCCTCCCCGCGGCCTTCGCGGCGTTGGTGCATGTGATGCAGGGCACCGAGCCGATCTCGAACTTTCCGACGTCATTCCCGTCATGTCGCTGACCCAGTTCGACCCGATGGGAGGCCTCCTGTCATCCCCCACACCGTCGGCTCCAGAGGGCGGCACGCGCCGCACTCAGGACTCCGGCGCGCACTCAGTCGGTCGCCTCGTCGGGCGATCAACAGAGTTGGCCCTCGTCGACCAACTCTTCAGTTCGGCTGCCACTCGGGGCATCGCTCTCATGCTGACCGCCGAGGCAGGGGTGGGCAAAAGCGCTCTGCTCGACGCCGCGGCGCTGCGGGCGTCCGAGGGAGGCTTCCGAGGTCTGCGTGTCGTCGGCTCGCAATTCGAACAGAGCGTCAGCTTCTCGGCCCTGAACCAAATTCTCCAGCCACTGACTGAAGAGATCCCTGTCCTGCCTCCGCGGCAGGTGGAAACGCTCCAAGCGATCCGAGGACTGTCTGAAGAGCAGCCGACCCAACTGCTCGCCATCGCCGACGCTGTACATGTCCTGCTGTCCCAGGCCGCCGCAAGGAGTGGCCCCCTTGCGCTGGTCATCGACGACGTCGCATGGCTGGACCGGCCCAGCGCCGCAGTCATGGGCACGGTCGCCCGCTGCATACGGACCAGTTCCGTGGTCCTGCTGGCAGCGTCCAGGACCGGCGACGAGTCCTTCTTGAGCAGCACCGGGATACCTACGCACGAGGTTCAGCCCCTGGATGAGGACTCCGCGGATGAGCTGGTGGCAGAGCGGTTCCCGGCCATGGCGGCCAGGGTTCGTCGGCGTCTTGTCACAGAGGCCGGCAGAAACCCCCTGGCTCTGCTGGAGTTGCCCGTCACACTCAATGAGGCGCAGCGGACAGAACGTGGACCGCTACCGGCTGTTCTGCCGTTGTCCGAACGCCTCAAGAAGATCTTTTCCGTACGGGTCGCCGCCCTCCCGGACGCGACCCGGAAGCTGCTCTTGCTCGCCGTCCTGGACGGCTCGGGTGAGCTGCACATCCTTGAGCGGGCCGTGAGCAGCTCCGACGGTCTCACCGGGTTGGGCCCCGCCGAGAGGGCCGGACTGGTCCAGGTCAATTCCTTGACCGGCCGTCTCGTCTTTCGTCACCCTCTCACTCGTTCCGCAGTCATGGAGCTGTCGACGAGCGCTGAGCGTCGATGGGGGCATCGGGCACTGGCGAGTGAACTTCCCGAAGGATCCGAACGCCGGGCCCGGCACCTGGCCGATGCGGCCGTCGGCCCCAACGATCAGGTGGCTTCCCTCTTGCACGAAGTGGCCTACAGCACGCTGCGCCGCGGCGACGCCGTCGGTGCCATCACCACCCTCCTACGCGCTTCCGAGTTGAGCAGCACGGGGACAGCGAAGGGACGAAGGCTGGCCGAGGCGGCTTGCCTGGGCGCCAACATCACCGGTGACCTCCGCAACGTACGCGCTTTGCTGGACAACGCAGCGCTCGCTGATCCCATGGGCGCTGATTCCCTCGCGGCCGCCACAGCAGCGGCCAGCCAACTCCTCAACGGCGAAGGCGATGTGGACACTGCTCACAAGCTTCTCGTGGGCGCGATGGACAACCATGCACGACTGAGCCGAGCAGACGACGACATCCTCAGCGAAGCGCTGCACGTACTCCTCTTGGTGTGCTCCTACAGCGGCCGGACGGAGCTGTGGCACTCCTTCGAGAGCGCGGTGAAGCAGATCGAGCCGCGATCTCCCGATCCCCTGCTGCCAGTGGTTCGCGGTGCCTTGAGTGATCCCACCCACGGGGCGTTGTCCGTGCTGGACACCCTCGATGACCTCATCTTCGGCCTTCACCGGGAGGCCGACCCCAGACGCATCATTCGGACCGCGGTCTCCGCTGCCTATGTCGACCGCCTGCCCGGCTGTCGCAGTGCCCTGCGGCGTGTCATCGACGACGGCCGAGGCGGAGGAGCCATCGCCTCGGCGATTGACGCCCTCTTCCTGCTGGGGAACGACGCCTACACCAGTGGACAGTGGGAGGACCTTCCGGAAGTCACCAATGAGGGTCTGCGCTGGTGCGCAACGTACAACTACCGCCTGTCGGCATGGGAAGGCCGTTTCCTGCAAGGTCTGCTGGCCGCCTCGCAAGGTGACAACCAAGCCGCACAACAGATCGCTGACCGCCTCGTGTCCTGGGGGAACCCCCGAGGACTGGGTACGTTGCGCGTGTACGCCTCCCACATCCGGGCCCTGTCCGCACTCGGCGGCGCGGACTTCGAAAGCGCCTACCGCCATCTGAGATCGGTGGGCACGGCTGGCCGGCTGCCACCACACATGCCCCATGCTCCGTGGCTCTTCCTGGATTTCACCGAAGCCGCCGCTCGTACGGGCCGCCACTCCGAAGCCACCGAACACGTCGCAGCGGTCAGACGAACCGACATCCCGTCCATCTCGCCACGGCTGGCCATGATGACCGATGCCGCCGAGGCCGTGGCCACCCTGGACGTCATCCAACATGATCTGTTCGAGAGCGCCATTGCCGCCCCCAACGCCGAACGATGGCCATTCGACTGGGCACGGATCTGCTTGGCCTACGGCGAGAGGCTGCGCAGAGCCAAAGGAGGCGTCGCGGCCCGCGTCCATCTCGACGCCGCACTCAGCACGTTCCAGCGCCTGAGTGCCAGGCCTTGGAGTGCACGGGCCGCGAACGAACTCCGGGCAAGCGGTATCCCTGTCGGGACCGTGGTACCTGGTGAGGACCGGCACTCCTTACTGACTCCGCAGGAACGGCAGATAGCGCAGCTGGCGGCCACCGGGCTGACCAACAAGCAGATCGCCGCCCAGCTTTTCCTGTCTCCCCGCACCGTAGCCACACACTTGTACAGCGTCTTTCCGAAACTGAACGTCACCTCTCGCGCCGGACTGCGCGACGCACTGACCTGTCTGTCGCAGTCACCGCCAATTCCGGTCACGTCCGCGGGGGCATTGCGAACCTCAGCCCTCACCCACTTCTGCCGTCTTCATCGCACTTCGGGACGCTCCCGGAAGAGGTCGGCATGCATGAGGTTGTTGACACCTGAGCGTGTTGTCACGGCGCACCGATGGAGGTCCGGAAGATCGTGGTGCGCGTGAGCGTTGGCTCCGGATATGCAGATCAGTGAGGCTTCCAGAGTCAGCGGCGTGAGTGCGCGATCGTTGCGGCACTACGAGGATGAGGGATTGATCGTCCCCGGGCGTTGCAGCAATGGGTTCCGTGACTACTGCCGGTCCACTATCGACCGGGTGCTCCTTGTCCGCTCGTTGCTCGGGTCAGGGTTGCCCGTGCGGCTGATCAGGGAGATCCTGCCCCGCCTCACTGACGAATCCGACGTCAGCACGGATGTGGTGTGCGCGGAGTTCCTGTCCGAGGTGCAGAGCTATCGCGATCGACTTGCTGCACGTATCGCGATTCTCAGCGATCAGCAGTCGGCACTCGACGCCTACCTGCGGGAGGCCCGACGCGCTGCTCTCTGAACGTCGGTTGACCTTCACGTAAGTGTGAGACTCCTACGGTCCGTCCATGGAGATCAACGAGCAGCAACACATGACCGACCAGACGGTACGAGCACTGGTCCAGCAGTCACATCAGGGACCGAAGGACCTGACACTCACGACCGATCGACGTCGCCCCGCCCCAGGGCCCGGCGAGTACCTGATCCGAGTGGGCGCCGCCGGGGTCAACTTCGCGGACGTCATGCAGACCCATGGGACTTACGGAGGTGGCCCGCAGGCCCCCTATGTGGCGGGCTTCGAAGCCGCCGGCGAGATCGTGGGTGTCGGAGCGGACGTAGAGGCCCCGATTCGGATCGGCACCCACGTCGTCGGAGCCGGTCCGGGCGCTTTCGCGCAGTACATGACGATGCCGGCCGTGGGTGTGATCCCCGTGCCTTCCGGTTGGAGTGACGCCGAAGCCCTCGGCCTGGTGCTGAACTGGGCAACCGCTCTGGCAGCCCTGAAGCCGTTGGGCGAGATCAAGGCGGGTGAGGTGGTGCTTGTTCATGCGGCGGCCGGAGGCGTGGGACAGGCGGCCGTCCGCCTCGCTCACCATTACGGTGCACGCGTGATCGCCACGGCGTCGCCGGCCAAGCACGACACCGTCAAAGCGCTCGGTGCCGACGAGGTTTTCGACAGCGCACAACCCGGCCTGGCCGAGGAGATCAAACGCCTGACCGGCGGGGTCGACCTGGTCCTGGAATCGGTGGGACAGGCCACATTCGAAGTCAGCCTGTCGGTCACCAAACCCTTCACCGGACGCGTCATCGTGTTCGGTGCCGCATCCGGCAACGCCACTTTGACCACGCACGACCTGGTCTTCACCCACCAGGTCCAGCTCAAGGGCCTGCACATCGGCGCCCTGGCGACCGCAGCACCATCCCTCTATCAGTCGTTGCTCGTCGAGATCGAGGCACTCATCGCCCAAGGGACATACCCGCCCGGCGCGCCCCAGGTTCACCGCCTGGCAGACGGGCCGGCAGTGCTGCAGCAACTCGAAGCCGGCCGGACCTGCGGCAAGCACGCCCTCGATCCCTGGCGCTAGGAACGCCGATGCCGCGACAACTGATCGTCCCGGGCTGAAGCGGCGCCGGTTCATCGATCCCCGGGCCGCTACTCCTGCTCTGCCGAACCGGACACACGGACCCGCTCGCGAAGACCGCCGAGAATTAGCCCGAACTCGAAACGGGCGTCGAAGTTGAGGATCTCCGAACCGCGGCCCCGCTGAAGCCCATGGGGGCGTGTCCGAGCCGGCTCGACCTGGAACAGCACGGCGGCCAGACCGTCGAAGGCGTCCGTGTCCGTGTTGTCCGGCGGCCCCCGGCAATCACTCCCGCGATCTGGCGCAACCGCACCCTCCCCACACCCACTTGTCAGTACGCCATTTCCGACTGCTGCAACTGGGCCGCGAGGGACACCAGGAGCGCATCATCGGCGTACCGCGCGCCCAGCAGCACGCCGATCGGCAGGCCCTCGGCGTTCCGGGTGAGCGGGACGGTGATCGAGGGCATGCCCGTGAGGTTGTAGATCCCGGTGTACGGCATGAACGCGGTCATTCTGGCGAACTCGGCCGCCGGATCCGCGTCGTTGCGCAACTCCCCGATCCGCACCGGTGGTTGGGCCAACACCGGGGACAGGATGACGTCGTAGGCGGCGAAGAGCAGGTCGGTGAGCATCTGTCCGAGGCCTCGGAAAGTGGACAGCGCCGCGTGGTATTCCCGCGCGGACACCCCGTCGGCGACCTCCCTCAGCCAGGCCGTGAAGGGCATCAGCTCGTGCTCGCGCTCCGGCTTCACCTCGTACGACGCCGCCTCCACCGACCAGACACGGGTGAACGCCGCCACGATGCCCCCGTCGGGAGGCATCTCCAACTCCCCCACCTCATGGCCCAGCGCGGTGAGGGCCGCGGCGGCGCTGTCGAGCGCGTCCGCGCAGTCGGGGTGCAGTACGGCGCCGGGCACCATCGGGTCCCGCAGCACCACGACACGCAAGGGCCGGGGGTCGCGGCGTGCGTGCTCCACCAGGGTCGCGCCAAGCGGGTGTCCGGGCGCGGTGTAGACATCGCCAGGCATCGGCCCCGCCATCACGTCGACCAGCGCCGCCGCGTCGGCCACCGTACGGGCCAGCGCGCCGTGCACCGAAAGTCCTGTGACGTCGGGGCGCAGCGGCCCGTTGCTGATCCGGCCCCTGCTCGGCTTCAGTCCCACCAGGCCGCAGACGGAGGCGGGGATGCGTACCGAACCGCCGGCGTCGGTGCCGTGCGCGAGCGGGGCGAGGCCCGCCGCGACGGCCGCCGCCGCACCGCCGCTGGAACCGCCAGGCGACCGCCCGGGGCTCAGCGGATGCCGGGTCGGCGGCCCGAGCCGGTTCTCGGTGTAGCAGGGCAGCCCGAACTCGGCGGTGTTGGTCTTGCCCAGCATGACCGTGCCGGCCTCCCGCAGCCGGGTGGCGACGTGGTCATCGGCGTCGCTGACGTGGTCCGCGAAGGCCGCCGAGCCCCAGGTGCACCGCACCCCCTCCACCTGGACAAGGTCCTTGATCGGTACGGGCACGCCGTGCAGCACGCCCAGCCGCGTGCCGTCCCGGCGAGCCGTCACGACCTCCCGCTCGGCCTGTTCCGCCTGGGACCGGGCGAGTTCCGCCGAGACGGTGAGGTACGCGCCCAGCTCCTCGTCCCTCTCGTCGATACGACCGAGGTAGTGGTCGGTCAGCTCGATCGGGGAGAGGTCGCCCTTGGCTATGGCGGCCGCCTGTTCGAGCGCCGTCATCTCATGAAGATCGGACATCCCGTCAGATCCCCTTTCCGCCGCGGGCCAGCTTGAGGAGTCCCGGCGCCAGAGCGGCGAGTGCGGCGACCCGGCGCAACCTGGTGGTCACACGCTGCCGGTTCGAACGGGCCTGTTGGTGCACGTCGATGTACACCTCCGGGCGCACGGTCGCCCCGGAGAGCAGCTTCACCACCATGTGGGACGTGAGGGCGCCGAACATCAGGGCGACATAGGTGACCTGCGGGAAGCTGTAGTCCGGCCGCCCCAGATTCGCCTTGACCTCGACGAGCATCTCCACCGGCACATAGCGCAGCGGCACGGCCCGCAGCAGCAGCTGCCAGGACGTGAGCCGGTCCAGATCGGCCTCGGCGATCGCGCCGTCGAACGGCTCCTTGATGTACCGGTAGTCGTAGCAGCGCACGTACTGCGCGCCCGCGATGTCCCACCCGGTGACCAGCGGCAGCCGCCGTTCCAACGCGAGGCGGTGGAGGAGGTGTTTGGCCCGCCACCCGTCCATGGTCGTCACGTCCACGCCGTCCACGATGATGTCGCAGTCGCCGACCAGTGCCGCCGCCGTGTCCTCGGTGACACCTTCCGGGAAGACCTTGACGCGGGCGTGCGGGTTGATGGCCTCCACCCGCTCACCGGCGACCGTGGCCTTGTTGCGGTCGACGTCGGTGGCCGCCGCGCTCTGCCGGTTGAGATTGTTCACCTCGTACGTACCCGGGTCGGCCAGCACGAAGGAACGCACCCCCAGCCGGGCGAGCGGCTCGACGGCGGCCCCTCCGATGGACCCGCACCCGGCGACGAGCACGGTCGCATCGCGCAGCACGGCCTGCTCCCCGGGGCTGACAACGCCCTTGTTACGAGTGGTCAGTTCGCCGTAGAAGTCCTTCTCGCCGGTATGCAGCTCGCCGGCTCGGAGCTCCTCCGTCTTGAACTCCTCGGCCTGGTAACCGCCCATCTACGACGCCTCCCTCATGCGGTAAGCGCCCGTCCGGCGGGCGGTCATGGCGGAGACCAGTCCCACGAGTGTCATCCCGTCCGGGCCATCGCCGAGATACTCCTCGATGAGGTCCATGTAGTCGCCGAGGTCGTCGTGGACCGGCGCCACGAAGGGAACGGCGTTGACCGTCTGGTCGTAGATCGGAGCCATGATGTCCGTCTCGGGCAGCCACGGCGAGGTGCCCCGGTCGACCTGCAGGTCGAAGCCGGTGAGCCGGAAGTGCCGTATCGCCACCTTCTCCTTGGCGTCGCCCAGCATGACGCGCATACGACCCTCGGAAGCCGAGATGACCCTGCCGAGGCCCAGCAGCAGATGCCAGGGCACGCGTTCGGTGGCGGCGCCGGGCGGCAGGTCCAGGTCGCGTACGAACCGTTTGATCTCGAAGGCCTGGTGGGTGCTCATCCCGTCGGCCGCGAAGCGGGTCAGCAGGTCGATGTCGTGCGCCACCTCGGTCGAGAAGCGGCCACGGTCCGGATGGTCGAACGGCAGGGAGACCGGGTCCTGGGAGCAGCCCAGACTGATGTATCCGCGGATCCGGCCTGTACGGGTGCACAGGCTCACGGTGTGGACGTTCTGCACCCCCTCCGGGTGCCGGACGGTCTCGCGGAACACCGCGCGCTCGTACACAAGTTGGGGTGATATCCAGCCCAGCCGCAGATACTGCACGAGCCGGAACCCCATGATGCCGTTGAGGTAGCGCAGCGGAAGCTGGTCGTCCTCGACAGTGAGGGTGATCAGCTCGTCCCTCGGGTCGTACGCGACGTAGAGCGGGTCGCCGACGACATGGTCGGGCAGAGACCGGAAGTCCAGGGTGGAGTGGAGCCGGACGATGTCCGAGATGTACCGTTCCCGTGCCGGTAACTGGTCCGTCATATCAACTCTCCGGAGTAGAGACTCTCGGTGACGGCGAGGGCCAGCACCTCGGGCGTGCCTTCGTAGATCCGCGCGCCGTAGGCGTCGCGCAGCCGCTTCTCCATGCCGAAGGACTTCACATAGCCGCGGGCGCCGGTGAGCGACATGGCCATGTCGGCGACGTCGATGGCGACCCGGTCCGCGAAGAGCTTGGCCACCGCCGGTTCGTACTGCGGGGCGGGGAGTTCGTTGTCCACCTTGTGGGCCGCCTTCATGTACAGCAGACGGGCCGCGTCGACCTTCGCGGACATCTCGGCGAGCTTGAACGCGGTGAACTGGTGCTCGCGCAGGGGCAGTCCACCCTGGACCCGGGTGTCACACCACTCGATGGCCTGTTCGAGGGCACCTCGGGCCACACCGACGGAGATCCCAGCGACGGAGGCGCGTGCCATGTTGCTCTGGGCGATGTTGATGGCCATGCCGTCGCCCTCCTCGCCGATCATGTTCTCGGCGGGGATCCGGACGTCGTGGAACTCCAGTTCGCTGCCGAGGCAGAGCCGGTAACCCATCTTGTCGGCCACCGGTCCACGGACCACACCCGGCAGGTCGAGCGGCACCATGAACGAGGTGAGGCCGGTGGCACCCGGCGCGCCCTCCATGTTGGCGAACACCGAGGCGAACGCCGCGACCTGGGCGTTGGTGATGAAGCGCTTCTTACCGTTCAGGACGTAGTGGTCGCCGTCGCGGCGGGCGGTCATCACATCGCGGGCGTGCACCGCGTTGGCCGGGATGATCAGATCGCAACCGGCCTCCTCCTCAGTGACCGCATTGCACGCGAGGACCGGCGCGTCACCCGAGAACATGGGCAGGAAACGGGCCTGGAGCCGCGGGTCGCCGGAAAGCAGCACCGGGGTCTGCCCTAGCATGGCGGCGCCGAAGATGAGGGCGGTGCCGGCACAGACGGACGCCACCTCCTCCAGGGCGACCGCAGCGCCGATCATGCCGAGGCCGAGGCCGCCGTAGTCCCTGGGCACGGCGACCCGGGTGAGGCCGAGGGCGTGCCCCTGGGCGACCATGTCCCAGTCGAAGTCGTCGGCCGGCGCCCCGTCGAGGGCGGTCACTCGGGGCGCGACGACCTCCCGGGCGAATTCCCGTACCTGGAGGCGGAGTTTCTCCACGTCCCCGGGAAGTACGTCGAAATTGAGCTCGAGCACGTCGTTGTTCGTCATGTCTCTCCGAAACTCTGATCCGAATGCCAGGGGAAGTACCGAATTGCCGCTTCATGCGGTCCTTCGGGGTTCTCAGGCAGGAAGTCCCTCTTGCGCCGCCAGTTCCGGATACTGGTCGAAGGCGGGCCGCAGGATGGGGACGAGTTCCAGTACTCGGGCGACCTTGCCGCGGATCCGTACTTTTCCGGTGGCGATGGCGGTCGGCATCATGAGCTTGCCGAGCCAGAGCTGGTGCGCGGTGTCGCTGGACATCTTGATCTTGACCGTCGCCTCTTCGGGCGCGTCCGCCCCAACTGTCAAGGCGTCTGCGGACACGTGCACGACGCAGTCCGGGTCGGTCTGGGTCAGCCGGATGGTCAGGTTGCTCGCGCGCAGCTGCGAAGTGAACTGCTCGTCCTTCAGCAGGATTTCGAAGAGAGTGCCGAACACTCGCTCAGCGACTTCGGTCGACTCGAAAACAGCCATGAATTTCTCTCCCAACAACGATGCCCGACAACAAACTGTTGTTCGGCGTTCACCGCATCCTAGGAATCCACCAAGGGCTCGGACGTACGTACCGACAGACCAGGAAAAGGAAGAGGAAGGAATATTGAAAGAGAACGAGCGCGTCATATCACGTGCCCGTATACGGGGCGAATCGGCGCGACGTCCGGGGACAGTGCCGTTCCCCACGCTCGCCCCCACGCCCGTGCCTCAACACCCCGCGCGGAGGCCGGAGATGACACAGGGCCGGCTCGGCCGTCGTCGGCACCACTGGGCATTCGGGGCGCGGGCATCGTAGATTGAAAGGGTGACAGCCGAACGTTCGCCCGCCACCGCCTCGCAGGAATGTCTCGTCTTCGGCCCGCTGGAGAACCAGATCATGGAGGTTCTGTGGCAGGGCGCCGGACCGATGACGGTCCGCGAGGTCCTCGGCGTGCTCAACACCGGTCGCGAGACCCCCTTGGCGTACACCACCGTCATGACCGTACTGAGCCGTCTCGCCGAGAAGGGCGCGGCCAGCCGCACCAAGGCGGGCCGGGGCTACGCGTACTCGCCCTGCGTCCCGGACGAGGCGGCGATGGCCGTCCGTGAGGTCATTCGCGACTTCGGGGTGAGCGCGGTCGGCCACTTCCTGGACGAGATCCGCAACGAACCCGGCCTTCGCGAAAGCTTCGAGAAGCTGCTGCGCGAGGGCCCCGGTCACTGAGCCGACGCACCTGAACGCGCCTGGACGCACCGAGTGAACCGGCCTCTTTCAGGATTCCTTCACCATCACCGCGCGCCCTTGCGCCTCCAACTACTATGCTCGCGTAGTAGCTTGATGGGGCGGCACCCGGTGCGGAGGCGCCTGCCCCTCTCACAGGAGGTGCGAATTGAGCACGACATTATCTGCAGGCGCGGCTGTGCCCCGCCGTGGACTGATCATGGCGGCCCTCGGCTGCTGTTTCCTGATGGTGATGATGGACAACACCATCCTGAACGTCGCCCTGCAGACGATCCAGGAGGATGTCGGCGCGACCAACGCCGAGCTCCAATGGGCCCTGGACTCCTACATCTTGTTCTACGCAGCCCTGATGTTCTCCTCAGGCATCCTCGCCGACGCCTTCGGCCGCCGCCGCGTCCTGGTGATCGGGCTTGCCGTCTTCGCCGTGGCCTCCGCGCTCGCCGGCTTCGCCGACACCCCCGGGGAACTCATCTTCTGGCGTGGCGTGATGGGCGTTGCCGGTTCGGTCGTGCCGCCGGCCACACTCGCGGTGATCAACGGCATCTACGCCCCGGAAGAACGCGGCAAGGCGATCGGCATCTGGTCGGCGCTGGGCGGTCTGTCGATCGCCCTGGGCCCGATCGCGGGCGGCTTCCTGCTCGAACACTTCTGGTGGGGCTCGGTCTTCCTCATCAACGTCCCCATCGCCGCCCTCTGCGCCGTCCTCCTGCTACTGGTCCTCGCCGAGTCCCGGTCGGCGACCAAACCGCGCATCGACTACGTCGGCGTCCTGCTGTCCATCACGGGCATCGGCTCCCTGGTCTACGGGGTGATCCGCGGCGGTGAGACCAACGACTGGACCGGCATCGAGGCCCTGGGCGCGATGGTCGCCGGAGTGGTCCTGCTGGTCGTACTGGTCCTGTTCGAGAACCGCACCGTGCAACCGGCGCTGGACGTAAAGCTGTTCCGGAACAAGTCCTTCGCTGCGGGCACCGCAAGTCTCGCCCTCTCCTTCTTCGCGCTGACCGGCGGCACCTTCCTGATGGTGTTCTACGTCCAGGCCATCCGCGGTCACACACCCCTCGAACTGGGGCTCATCCTGCTGCCGGTGGCGGTGGGCGCGGTCGTCTCAGCCATCCTGAGCAACCCGTTGGCCATGCGGTTCGGTCCCAAGGCCGTCGTCACCACCGGCCTGCTGCTGCTCA
Source organism: Streptomyces sp. NPDC093544 (assembly GCF_040683495.1). NCBI lineage: Bacteria > Bacillati > Actinomycetota > Actinomycetes > Kitasatosporales > Streptomycetaceae > Streptomyces > Streptomyces sp. NPDC093544. Next base: position 135,634 of record NZ_JBFBEA010000008.1, read on the forward strand.
CCCTGGCGTTCACGGGGCAGGCGACCATCGACGCCGCCACGGCGCTCTGGTGGTACGAGATCCTGCTGGGCGTCTCCGGATTCGGCCTCGGCCTGGTCATGGGCACGACTACAACGACCACCATGGCCGTCGTCTCGCCGGACAAGGCCGCCATCGGTGCGGGCGTCAACAACACACTGCGGCAGATCGGCGCCGCCCTCGGCGTCGCCGTCCTCGGCTCGATCCTGTCCGTCTGGTACCGGAACGAGTTGGGCAGCGCTGTCGACGTACTCCCGCAAGGTGTACGGGAGACGGCCTCGGAGTCCCTGGGCGGCACCATGGTCGCCGTCCGCGAACTCCAGCAGGCCGGTGGGCTGTCGGCCGAGGCGCAGGAACAGATTCCCGGCCTGCTGGCCTCGGCCCAGGACGCATATCTTTCGGCCATGCACGTGAGCTTCGCGGTGGCCGCCGGGGCGCTCGCGCTGGCCGCGGTGGTGGCCGTGCTGTGGCTGCCCGGCCGAATCACCGTACCCACGGGCACGGACACGGACACTGCCGAGCAGCAGACTGCGGCGGACGCCCCCGCCGAGGCGACGCGGTAACCCGGCCGCCGTGGTCAGGCGGGGTGGGGTCGGGTCGGCCTGGGTGCCGGATGCCGCGGTGCCGCGGTGCGAGCGGAGTGCTGTCGCACCGCGCCCCGGCCGGCTTCGGGCACCCGACCGGGGCGGGTTGCTGAAGCGGACCTGGCCTTCAGCAACCCGGATCACCGACAACCGGCCCTCAACAGCGAGGAATTCAGCAGCCCGGCCCGTCAACAGCCTGGGTCTTCAGCAGGAAACCACGCCCCCGTACGGTCTCTATGGCCAGCCCGACGGACACGACCTTCCGCCTGAGCCTCATCATGTGCAGGTCGAGGGCGTTCTGGCTGGCGGACCGATTGGCGGACAGGAGCCGCTCCGCCAGCTCGGCACGGCTCGCCATGCCCGGGCGACGCTGCACGAGCCCGCGGAACACCTCCGCCTCGGAGACCGTGAGCGGCAGGACCGCACCGCCGTAGCGGAGTATCCCGTCCTCGTCCACGACGGGCGGAGCACTGTGGGACGTGGCTTTGAGGTGCAGTGACGCGATCCGGGCCTTTAACTCCCCGGCCTCCACGGGCTGTCGCACCCAGTCCTCGTGCGCCCCCGCCAACTCGGGCACCCGCGCACCACGGGCCACCACGATGAGGCAGGGCAGCCCCTGCATCCGGAAGCCCTCCAGTTTTCCTGACTCGGCAGGCCAGCGGACGATCTTCACGTCCAGCGACTTCATGTCTTCCACGGATGCTTTCCCTTTCGTGCGCTCTCGTGCTGCGGCACATGACGAAGCGGCGCCGGCCATGCGGACGCCTGCGGAGCTGGCGGGATGGACCCCAAGGAGACAAAGGGAACACGGCAAGTGTGTCCCTGCCCAAGGCCGTTGAAGTAGAACGAAACACCCCGCTGTCGCAGACACCAAACGAAACCGCGACCATACCGGCTACAAATACAACCGCATAGAGTTGCCCCAAATCGGGCATTCCCAGCACAGGCGGAATTAGAATGCTGGAAAATGAGACAAACAAATCATGGCAGCAATTCCCTGTACGATCAGACCAGACTCCCGCATGTAGCACAAAGAGCAGACTCGACACCCAGCCCGACAGGCCAATCAGGTAAACTTTACGGAACGTTGACCCAAGCGATTGCACGCGGCCCCCCAGCCCCTACAGTTCAGACGCCCACGCGATATGAGGGCCGCCAATCCGTACCGGCACCCGTACCCTTTCGCGCCGTGATTCACTCCCCCCTCCAAGGAGTTGCACGGGCATTTTACTCTCGAACGTTATCACTCTCCGCAACCATTCCATGTAAGTGCCAGCCACTTCTAGGCGAAGGTGAAAGGTCCTTGCACAAATGGGCATGCGCAAGGGCTGACGCAATAAGATGGTCTGCCCTGGTTGCCGTGACCGGGGGGCGGTTCCGCCGTAATGGCTGGGCAAGAACCACCCCCGGCTGGGACTACGCGGTCGTGGCGCGCTTGATGATGTCGGCAACCGCGTCGGGCTGCGACAGGTGGACGGAGTGACTGCCCATGACCTCCGAGACCGTTGCGCCGGCGCGCTCGGCCATGGCTCGCTGGGCAGGCGGCGGAATCATGTGGTCATCCTCCGCGACGAGGTACCAACTGGGCTTCGTACGCCAGACAGGGTTGGTAACGGCGCCAGACAGGGCGTCGACGCCCCACGGAACCTGCGAGTCAGCCATGAACTTCGCCTGCTCGAGAGGGAGATCCCCGGCGAATGCGGCTGGGAACCGCTCCCGGTCCAAAAGGAGGTAACAGTCCTGAGGCGGGGGAATCGGCGGGACAGGCGCGCCGGGCGAGGGGTCAGCGATGAGCGAGTTGACAGACTCGCCCTTGTCCGGGGCAAATGCCGCGACATAGACCAGAGCTGAAATCTTGGCGTCCAGGCCCGCTTCGGTGATCACTACACCGCCATAGGAATGCCCTACGAGAGCAACCGGACCATCCTGAACAGCGACCACTCGCGGCGTAGCTTCTACATCGCCGGCGAGCGATTGTGTTGGATTTTGCACAACGCTGACTTTGTAGCCGGCCTTCACAGGGTGATCATGAACTGTCTGCCACCCGGACCCGTCCACGAATCCACCATGAACGAGTACGACATTCCGTACCGCAATCTCTGCTGTCATATGTCATAGCCCCGTCTCCGCCAGTAGACCGGTGACCCTGTTCTTCAAGTCACTTCGATCCTAATTGCGGCGCTGCCTGTGGGCTTCCATCAGATGACGTAGATGCTCGCGTCCGAACGTCGAGATGGACGGCGGTATCGGCGCCGTCGAACAACGCGAGACCGGATTGGCGCGGGATGTGTCCGTCGTCCCACTGGAGTACGAACTCTATGGGAACGGTGATCTGCCTCGCCGTCTCTGCAATGGAATCGGGCCAGAAAAGACCGAAAACCGCAGCCGTGATCCTGCGTTCGCTCGCCGTCAACGGCACCCGGGTCGCGGTACCCATGTTCAGGCCGAAGTAGCCGACCGGCCCGCCGGCGCCGATCCGCGACAGCTTCCCGCCGATCAACTGTGCACCGGCCTCGGTCTCCTGAAGCTCCGGCAGGGCCCAAGGTGCAGCGGGCGTCCGTTCCTTCTCCGCCTACCCGGGTCCACCGAGCCGGAGGGCGTCCCTCATCTCGCTGAGCTTCGCGGTCGTCGCGGGGGTGCACTCCTTCGCCTGTCCGCCGAGACTGAGAGCATCCTCAATCTCGCCGAGCTTCGCGGAAGACAGGGCGCCCGCCCGCTCGATCAGGTCGTCCCGGGACACGGTGGTCAGCCACGTGCAGGGGGTGAAGCCCGGACGCGGGAAGGCGAACCGGAGCACGCCCTCAAAGGGCAGTCCTTCTATGGCGCCCACGTCCACTTCGACGCCCAGACCGCTGATGTCAACGACCGCCGGAGCGACGACCTGCATCACCCGGATCCCGGACACGTCGTCTCCCGACAGGATGACGACCAGCCGCCGTTCGTCGAACTCCACCCACCAGACTTCACCACGCTGCACATGTCCTCCTGTGGTCACGGTAGCCACGCTCCCACGACCGCCGCCCGCATCGGCGCCTGATGGATAGCCAGCAGCAGCCCGAGGGCTCCGGTCTCGCCGGCCTGGGCCCTGCGTACGAGTTCCGCATCCGTGGGTGGCTTGAGGGAGAGCATGACCTGAACGCCTCCGTGCCGACGATCCACGCACCGTGTGCTGCCTGGGAGATGGAGTCCTGATGCTCCCACTCGGCGATGCGTGCAGGATAGACCGCGTACGTCAGGTCGACGGGGCCCTACCGAGGAAGTCAGGGAGCGGTCGGTCGCCTTCAGGACAGGTGTGCGGGCTCCGGCAACCGGCTTCCGTGGAGGCCGGCCGGGACGGGGCAGGGCAGCTCCACCAATGTGACTGGTGTGGCGCGCGTGAGGCCGTGTTTGGCGATGCCGTCGCCGGAGACGGCGTACCGGTAGCAGTTCGGGCGCCCGATGAGGGTCTCATTGTGCGTGGGGAACTCGGCTGCCCGGTCGCCCAGTTGGGACCCGGTTACGCGGCCGCCGGTTGCCGGGTTCAGGGTCCCGCGGTGCAGGATGGCGTGGATCTTCGCTCTCCCGGGACATCGCAGGCAGGCAGCCCGTACGGCCGCAGATCCGCCTTGGACCTGCAGCCGATGCGCTGCTGGAGGAGCACGGACCATGCGCGCTGGGCGTATCCGATGACGTCGGCCGCCGGGCGCGGGCCAAGGGCTATCCGCCGGACGCCTGCCTGATCAGGTCGACGACCGCGTCGGGCTGGGACAGATACACGGAGTGGCTTCCAGGGACCTCCACGGTCGTCGCCCCGATGCGCTCAGACATCGCCCGCTGCGCCGGCGGAGGGATCATGCGGTCGTCGGTGGCCACGAGGTACCAGCTCGGCTTGGTCCGCCAGGCAGGCTCCGTAGCCGCTCCCCCGAGGGCGTCCACGCCCCACGGAACCTGCGAGTCGGCCATGAAGCGGGCCTCCTCAAGGGGCAGATCACCCGCGAAGGACTCCGCGAACCGCTCACGGTCCAAGAACAGGAAGCCGTCCTGCGGAGGCAGGATCGGGGGCACGGGAGCGCCCGGCGGCGGATCGGCGATCAGGCTGTTCACCGACTCGCCCTTGTCCGGGGCGAAGGCTGCAATGTAGACAAGGCCCGCGACGCTGTCGTGTCGGCCTGCCTCCGTGATGACCACACCGCCGTACGAGTGCCCGACCAGAACGACCGGGCCGTCCTGCGCCTCGATGACCTGGTGTGTGGCGGCCACGTCGCCCGCCAGGCTCAGCGTGGGGTTCTGGACGACACTCACGTTGTAGCCCTCACCCACAAGCCGGGTGTACACCGCCTTCCAGCCGGAGCCGTCGACGAACCCTCCGTGAACGAGCACGACGTTCCGGATTGCCGAGTTTGCGACCATGACCTTCCCCTTCGTCTGCGATGACCGTTTCATCGGGCACTTTGAGGCTAGGACGTCTTGGCATCGGCCGCTTCTGTCAAATGACGTAGGTCGGGCCAGGGTGCCCTGAGGAGTCACGCTCGATCGTGCAGGCGTACGCCGGATGGAGACGGACAGGCAGGCCAGCGGCATAAAGTGTGAGCGTTGCCAAGCTTGTTCTCTATCTACCAGGGTCGGCGGCCAGCGGCCGGGCGAGCCTGAGCTGGGTGTGCGCGACGACCAGGAGCCAGGTCCAGCGGCCGGCGCCTCGGGTGTACGCAGTTTCGGGGTGGTCCAGCCGCCCGATCCGTTCTGCTCCTTCTAGGGCCTACGCCCCTTTCAGGAAGCTCGCCGTCGGAGAATGCGGACGCGCCTACGGAACAGACTGCCGCCACGAACACGCCTCGAACGCCGGTGCGGGCGGCTCAGCAAGGGCCGCCCACACCGGCGTTCACGTGTCGCTGTGCGATCCGCGCGTCCCGGTGATGGTGGAAGTGCTCCCGCATCCGGCTGACCAGGAACACTTCGTAGTCCATCGCGAGGCCGAACAGGACGTCGATCAGCAGGATGGGCACGAAGCTCACGACCGGGGCCGCCGCCGCGACCTGGAACAGTCCGGAGAGTTGGCCGTCCTGAAAGACCCATACGGCAGCGGTTCACCTCCGCTCGCGCGGAGAGCACGCCACCTTTTCGACCGTGACCATGGCCGTAACCGGTTCACCTCCGCTCGGGTTCCGCCGCCAACCGGAGCGCACGCGCCGACGAAACGGAGAGTCTGTGGGAGCGAAATTGGGTATGCGGACATTTGCTCCGTTTGACCCGGGCTGCGACAAGGTCTCGGTGTCAAGGGAAGGGTGACAAGTCCGTCTGAGTAGGGGATGTGCATGCAGGACGAGCCGAACGACGAAGCGGCACGGATCGCCGCCGACGCCACCGCTGCCTCCCAGCCCCTCGCCGATGCCGATGCCTATGCCGAAAAGGCCAAGGCCGCCTTCGACGCCTCGCGTTTCGATGAGTCCCTCACCGCGGTCCGCGATGTCATCACCGCCGTCACCGACGCGGGCCCCGCTGTCACCGCCGACTACCTCTACCCATATGCCGACACCTGGCTGACAGCCGCCGCGGCGGCCCACCCCCACGACGTCCCCCACCAATTGGCGGCCGCTCGCAACGCCTGGGAAATCTATCTGTTCCTGTCCGGGCTGACGGACCTCACCAACATCCAGCGCGCCCGGCTGGCTCCCCAGATCCAGTCCACCGCCGGATACCTCGCTTTCGGTTCCCCCACCTCCGATCTCGCAGTCACCGCGTTCACCCTGGCCCGCGCTCTCTACACGCGCCTCACCGACGGCGACCACCGCCTGGACATCGCCGCCTCCTGGAACAGCCAGGCCGTCCACCACCACCTCATCTCCTTCCATCCCGCCAACCTCGATCCGCCTGCCGAACAGGCCAGACAGCGCGCGGCCGCCGCCCAAGCCGCCGCCATCGTCTTCCCCATCGCCGACGCGCTCCCCGATCCCGCCGTCACCCTGCCTGACCTGCAACGGATGGCCGACATCCTCGGCCGGCTGATCGGACTGCTCACGTTCGGCGGCCCCGACTCCGCGCCCAGCGACCAGGCCGCCACCCACGTCGCACAGGTGTACGGCGCGATGACCGATCACGACCACCGACTCGACCTCGCCGAGTGCCTGACCAGCCTGGCGCTGCGCCACCACGAGACGTCCTTCCACCCTGCATGCCCCGACCCACCCGCCGAGCAGACCAAACAGCGCGCAGCGGCCACCGAGGCCGCTGCCATCGCCTTTCCTCTCGCCGAAGCCCTCCCCTACGCTGCCGTCACGCTGCCCGATCGCCGGCGGCTGGCCGTCCTCCTCGACCGCCTGGTCGGGCTGCTCACGTTCGGCGGCCCCGACTCCGCGCCCAGCGACCAGGCCGCCGCCCACGCCCGGCAGGCCTACCAGGCGATGACCGATCACGACCACCGGCTCGACCTCGCAGCCACCTGGACCAGCCTGGCGTTGCGCCACCACGAGACGTCATTCCATCCCGCTTGCGCCGACCCACCCGCCGAACAACGGCAGCAACGGCAAGCCGCCGCCCGGGCCGTCGACCTGCTGTTCGCAATCGCTGAACCGCCCGCGACCAGTCCGCTGAGCGGCCCCGACCTCACCCGCGCGGCCGACCTCCTCGACCGGCTGACCGGCCTGCTCGCCTTCGGCGCCCCCGGACCGGAACTCCCGCCCGCCCAAGCCCTCGTCCAGCACGCCGCCACCCTGCGCGACCAGATCCGCCAGCTCGTGAAGGACATCGTCAACCACGTCGCAGCGACGGAACTGGCCCTCGCCCGAGAGGAGAAGCTGGCCGGCATCCGGCCGGCCGGATCCACCGACCCTGTCGACTACACACAACTCGCCGGCTTCACCCCCAACGAGTTCTGGGCTCCTCCGCACCTGGTCACCTCGCTGCAGAACCTGGCGTACGCGTATCAGCACGCCGGGCGCACTCACGAGGGTGTGACGGCGATGGCACGGCGCGTACTGGCCTACCGGCGCATGGTCGAAGCCGACTCGGCCGCCTACCGGCCCCAGCTCAGCACGGCACTCGCCGACCACAGCCAGTTCCTGCAGATCGCCGGCACCTCCACCGAAGCGATCGCGCCCGGCGAAGAGGCCGTGATCATCAGTGAGGAGCTCGCCGGGATCCGTCCCACCGGGAACACCGATCCGGTCAACTACAGCCAGCTCGCCGGCTTCATCCCGAACGAGTACTGGGCCTCCCCCTACCTCGTCCATGGTCTGTGGAACCTCGCCTACGCATACCAGCGCGCCAACCTGCCACTGGACGCCCTGGCGATCATGGGCAACCGGCTCGGAACGTATGAACGGGTCGTCGCCGAGGACGTCACCCAGCACCAGGCCGAGCTGACAGCCGCGCAGGAAGACGAAAAGGTCTTCTGGCGCACCGCCGGCATGCCACCCGGACCGCCCGCCGACGCCCTACCGCCCGACCCGCCGCACTACACGGTGACCGGCCCGGTTGCCGCGCTGTCACGGAACGCCAACCAACTGGACGTCTTCGCGGTCGGTCCCGACGGCGGCGTCCACAGCGCCTGGTGGAACGGCAACCCGTGGCGCGACTGGTTCCGTATCGGCACCCGCGAGTTCGGGCCGCGGACCCCGATCGCGACGCTGTCCCGCAACTCCGATCAGATGGACCTCTTCGCCGTCGGCCTCGACGGCGGCGTGTACAGCGCCTGGTGGAACGGCAACCCGTGGCGCGACTGGTTCCGTATCGGCACCCGCGAGTTCTCCCAGAACACGCCGATCTCGACGCTGTCGCGCAACCCGAACCAGATGGACCTGTTCGCCGTCGGGCTCGACGGCGGGGTCTACAACGCCTGGTGGAACGGCAACCCGTGGCGCGACTGGTCCCGCATCGGCACGGCAGAATTCGCGCAGGGAACACCGATCGCCGTGCTGTCGCGCAACTCCGACCAGATGGACCTGTTCGCCGTGGGGTTGGACGGCGGGGTCTGGACCACATGGTGGGACGGCCAGTGGCATGACTGGTTCCGCATCGGCGAGGAAGTCTTCGCCCAGAACACGCCCATCGCCGCACTGTCCCGCAACTCCGACCAGATGGACATCTTCGCTGTCGGCCTGGACGGCGGCGTCCACAGCGCCTGGTGGAACGGCAACCCCTGGCGCGACTGGTTCCGCATCGGCGAGGAGGTCCTCGCCCAGAACACGCCCATCGCCGCACTGTCCCGCAACTCCGACCAGATGGACATCTTCGCCATCGGCCTGGACGGCGGCGTCCACAGCGCCTGGTGGAACGGCAACCCCTGGCGCGACTGGTTCCGGCTCGGCACCGGCGAGTTCGGCCAGCTCACCCCGATCGCGGCACTGGCCCGCGATGCCGACCACATGGACCTGTTCGCTGTGGGGCGGGACGGCCGGGTGGATACGGCGACCTGGAACGGAAACCCCTGGCACGGCTGGTTCCCCATCGCGATCGTGCGACCGCGCCCGTTCTACATCGTCGGGCACAACCCGAACACTCTCGGCGACGCCCGGTCCGCCCTCGAAGCCGGCGCGAACGCGCTCGAGCCGGATGTGCAGACGTACGCGGACAGCCCACTGCTGTGCATCAGCCACGGGTCGGGGGACGGCGACGCGCCGATGCTGGCCGACTACCTGAGGGGACTGCACGAGCTGGCCGTGGAGTTTCCTCAGCTGTCCCTGGTGGTCTTCGACTGCAAGGAGCCCGTGACCTCACCCGAACACGGCCTGGAGCTGCTGACCGCGATCCGCGAACATCTGACCTACGACAACAACATCAACGTCATCATCTCGATCGCGTCCCGCGAAGACCATCAGGACGCCTTCTTCGACTTGATCGTCAGTCGGCTCGGACCCCACGAAGGGCTGATGATCGACTACGAGAACGACCCCGGGGCCGTCTCGAACTACTTCACCAGCCGCGGCGTCGTCAACCAGGGATACGGCAACGGCATCACCTTCCTGAACCGCCTGATCGGGCCGTACTACCGGTACACCCTCGAGGCCGCCTGCGGCATCCGCGCCCAGGCCGGACGGCCGAGGTTCATCTACGTGTGGACGGTCAACACCGACGACGCCATGCGCGAATACATCCGCATCGGCGTCGACGGCATCATCACCGACGACCTGGACGACCTTCGTCAGATCGTCGGCGAGTCGGAGTCCTCGGCACTGGTCCGACTCGCCACCCGCGACGACAACCCGTTCCAGCCCGACAATCGCGCCTACGGGCTCACCATCCACACCTCCGACAAGTGGATGGCCGGTACCGACGCCAACGTCACTTTCACCCTCACCGGCACCCTCGGCACCGTGAGCAAGGCCGTCAACACCAAACTCATCAAACGGATGGAGAGTGACCGCTGGAACTACGTCACCATTCACAGTGACGATCTCGGCCGCCTGACCTCCGTCGGCGTCCAGCGCGACGACGACGGCAACGCCCCCGACTGGCACCTCGACCGCATCATCGTCGCCAGCGCTCGCTACGCCATCCACGTCGAGGCTGTCTTCGACCGTTGGATCGACACCACGTCGTCCTACACCGTCGACCTGTAAGAGGGCGCGCTGAGTCCGTTTCTGGTAGGGGCCTCGTCCGGGTTGGGTGGGGAAGTCCCGCGCCGCTCTGCGTGACGCGCCGGCGGAACCACCACCCGACTGAGAGCGACCTTCCTGTCCGCCGGTCGGCTCCGGTCACGACGGAGTCGGCGGCGGACGGTCGGGTCATGGTTGGATCGGTTCGAGTTCCGGGAGTTCCAGGTCGGGCAGATCGAGGTCCCACGGGTCGCTCTCGACGACGTAGGTGCAGTCCGTGTACGAGTAGCCGGACTCGATCTTGCTGGTGGCGGTGTGGTTGGCGTTGTCGACCGTGTCGTCGGCGCGCTTGTAGAGGAAGTAGTAGTTGCCGGCGGGCAGCGTCAGTCTGGTCTTCGGGTAGCTCTTGCTCGTGTCCTGGCAGGCAAGAGACCGTCCGGTCGACTCGCTGGAGTACGTCTCGCAGCCTCCGCAGGCCTTGAGCGAGACCTTTCCGGTGACCGGACCGGTGAAGAGGATCTCCACATTGTCCGGAGCGTCATTGCTGATGACGAGCTCCAGTCCGGAACCGTTCGGTTTGGCGGCCGACGGCACACGCTTGCCCGCCGCAGCGTCCTCCGCAGCGATCTCCGCGCCTATGGCGATGTTCTGAGCCTGCACGCGCCGCTTGCTGTTCTTGTAGGTGGCGGCGAAATCGGTCATCGTCTGACGCGCCGCGGCGAAATCGTCGTCCTTGAACTGGTCCACACCGCAGGCGTACGTCCCCGACTCCACCACATTCCCGGCTTCCCCGGTCAGTGCGGTCGCGCTCTTGCCGGGCAGCCCCGATGCCGTGACGCTGATCCGCTGCACCTCCTCGGTGACAGCGCAGGGACCCTGACCGCCACCGGACAGTTCCCCGCTCAACTGCTTGATCCTGCCCCGGACAGCAGGCTCCACCTTGTCCGCCTGCTCGGAGTCCGGGAACGTACGCATCAACACACCGAACTCGCCCCCGTCCGTGGCCGCCCCCGCGCCCCCGAGCCTGCTCACGCCGCACTCGTACAGCGAGGTGGCCAACCGGTCGTCGGGCCAGTCGGTGAGATCGCCCAGCAGGTCCTTGTCCACCGCGTCGGGGACGGTCCGCAGATACGTCAGCGGTTCGACGGCGTCGCAGTACTCGTCCTTCGCGTACGGGCCGGCGACAGCGGTGTAGTACTTCTTCAGCCTGTCCGGTACGAGCTTCGCGGCTCTCGATCCCTCGTGCTCCTCGGCGAGTTCGCCGTATTGGGCCAGGGCACTCCGGTACTGCTCCTTCGAGGCGGCGAACGAGGCGGCGGAGCCTTTTGCGACCAGTTCGTCGGCACCGGCGAGCCGGTCGAGGAGCATCTGCTCCATGGCCTCGTCCCGCGCCGCGTCGTAGGCGACCGCGCCACCCGCCGGGACCGCCAGCAGTACCAGGCCCAGGGCGATGACCACAGGCGGCGTCAGCAGACCGGCCCGGCCGGGCCTTCCCGTCGGCGTCGGCGTCGGCGCCGACTCAGGCTCAGCGGGACTACGCAGTCCGCGGCGTGCCCCGTCGCCTGCGGTGAGCAGCAGGAAGATGACGTACGCGACCACCACGCCACCGGGTACGCCGTCCGGATCCGCGGGCAGCGCGATCAGCAGCAGTACGCCCGTGACGGCCCAGCAGAGAGCCGCGGGCAACCAGCGGCGCAGCAGCACATAGCCCAGGCCCAGGCCGCTCAGATTCAGCAGAGCCACGGCCAGCGCGCGCAGAGGGTCGGGCGCGGACAGCGGGCCGACCACAGGCGGATGGTCCGGCGGGGGCGGGAACGGTGAGAATCCCGGCGTCCAGGGCGGGCCCGACGACGGAGGTAGGGAGTCCTCGGGCGGTGCCGAGGGCGGGTCCGGGACCGAGGTCACTACCGGGTCCGGGGTTGCGGCCCCTCCCGGCGCCGAAGGCTCGCCCCCGCTTCGCCCCCGCTCCGGGACGGGCTCCGTCGCGGATCCCTCAGTCCCCCAGGGCACACCCGGGTCCGAGGACCTCGAGCCAGCTCTGTCGTACTCGTCTCCTGATCCCACAACAGCCCCCAACTGCCTTGATCCTAGCCTTACTTCAACACGATACGCATATATTCGGAGGCTTTCGAACATACCCATCACACGCCGCACTCAAGCGCCCGCCGTGCACACCGCAGGGGCCCGGTGTGCAGTGGGTCGGCTGATCGGCAGAGCCTCCTCCGCACCGAAGTCGGCCGGTGCGGAGGAGGCCACGCTCGGGCGAAGGAGTTCCGCCCGTGCGGGTCAGAACGAACAGTCCGGTACGCCGGCGATCTTCTCGCCGCCCTGGATGTACAAGTTGTTGACCCAGGCGACATCGCTACCGCTGAACTCCATGACCGCCGTCCACCAGTTGTTGCCGCCGACCGCCGGGTCGTTGACGAACTGGCCCTGCTTCTGACACACCGCGTCCATGGAGTACTGCGAACGCACCGCCAAGCGCGGTGACTCCGAGGTCGGCTGGCTGCGGAGGTTGACGTCGGTGGCCCAGATGTAGACGTCGGTGAGAGTCGGATCGCCGTTGTTCGCGGCGCCCACCGTGGTCGAGGCGTTCACCGCGGAGGTCCGCGCCTCGGGAGCCGCCTCGGCGGAGGTGGCTAGCGCGCCGACCGCGAGCGCGGTCACGGCCATCGCGGTGGCGGAACGTCGCAGCATCTTCTTCATGGGTGTCCCCCTGGTAGTTGGTGTTGCACTTGGTCCTGTGGTCAGCCGCCGGACCAGACACAGTGGTCGGGCACGCCGTCGATCCAGTTACTGCTGTTGTCGAGGTAATAGCTGGCCATGACCCCGTATTTGCTCCAGCCGGGCACCTCGACGACCACCCAGTACGGGTTCCCGCCCACCGGCTGACCGGGAATCTGACAGCGCACGAAGACCTGAGTGGGCGCGCCCACCTGGCCGAGTACGTCGGGGCAGTTGGCCGGGCTCGGGTAGTCCCAGCAACTGTCGATGGGGTACATCTCTCGGACATTGACGCCGGTCGCCCACAGTCCGTAGTAGCCGATCCCGTGCCCGTCGGCCGCGGCGTTGGGAGCCGAGGTTCCTACGAGGGCCAGGGCTCCCGCGGCTGCAAGTAGTGCGGTTCTTTTGCGCATTCCTGCCGTCTTCCTCCCCGTGCGTAAGGATGTGTTGCGGTCAGCAGACCGCCGATGCGGGCAGGCCGCCGTATTCGTCGCCATTGAGGTAGACGGCACTCACGTAGCCCTCGACGAGCTGCACCCAGACATCGTTGCTGTAGCCGTTGTCGGTGATGGTCTCGCCCGAGGTCCAGCAGTAGGCGCCGCGCGGCTGGTTCGCGGCGGCGGTGCCGACGATCGCTTCCGAACGCCACGGGCCGCTGCGAACGTTGACGGTCTCGTACGGGACGACCGCGTACGGCGCCGCCATGATGCGGGCGGTTCCCTGCGTGGTGGCCGTGTCCGCTGCGGCCGTGCCGACGGTGAGCGGGCCGAGCAGAGCCAGCGCACCGGCGCCGACGAGCGCGCCCCGGGCAATGGTTCGTATGAGCATTGCTGAGTTCCCCTGTGCTGACGGAGTGATGAACTTCGCGGCGTCCGGCCGACGTTCAGCACTCTAGGAACACAGGCGCCTGCCCGGTCCCTGACAGGTGTCAGGGACCGGGCAGGTCTCAGCCTGAATACTCTGCGAGATAGCCCCTTACCTTCTCCACGTGGGGCAGGATTCGCTCCGGCACACCGCCGGTCTCGATGATCGTGCGGTCGCTGGTGCGGTAGCCGGCGGCGACCAGGGCGGGCAGGTCCTTCTTCAGACCCTCCTGTTTGAAGCGCTGGCCCAGCCAGCACACGTATCCACCCATGGACACGATCGCGTCGGGCGGCGACATGTAGTCCTTGTCCCCGTCGCTGTCCCCGTCGACGGCCCAGGCCCGGAACACCGACGGCGTCCACATGGCGATGCCGTACTCGTCCGTCTCGGGCCGCGCGGCGTCGGCGTCGAAGCCGCTCTCCGCCTTGAGCAGGGCGGCGATCACGACCGGCGTGATCTCCTCCTCGGTGCAGCGGTTGGCCGCCCGGGTGATGGGTTCCCGCAGTGCCGTCGGTATGTCGGAGTCGGCGGGGATCGCGCCGGCGGCCACCGGTACGGAGGAGGACGAGGCAGCGGACGGGGACGAACGGTCCCGCTGCGAGCCGGTGTTGTCATCGTCGCCGGGCAGCAATGTCGCCGCGACGGCGGCGCAGACGGCCATCAGAGCGGCGACCACGGCCGGCAGCACTACACGGCGACCGCGGCGGGCATCGTTCGACAGTGGACGGATGCGCGCCGCGACGGCGGCTGCGTCGTGCGGGGCGCGGGAGTTGTGATCGGGGGCCAGACAGTCAGTGATCAGCTCTCGCCACGCTTCGGGGATCCGGTCGTCGAGCCGTAACGGCGCGGTCCCGCGGGCGTAGGACTGTGCAGCCAGCGCGCGGGCCCGGGCGGTGGCGCCCATGAAGGGGTGCAGTCCCCCCGTGAGCAGTTGGTGGGCGAGTACGCCGAAGGCCCAGATGTCCGCGGTGGGACGTACGACCGTGCCGCGCGCGTCGGTGCGCTGCGACCACCATTCGGGGGGCAGGTGGTCGAGGGTGCCGAGCGGGGGCATGTGGGCATGGGTTCCTTCGAGTTCGACGGTGAGGCCGAAGTCGGCGAGCCACACGTCTCCGTGCGCGGTCAGCAGGATGTTCGCGGGTTTCAGATCGCCGTGCACCCAGCCTGCGGCGTGCATGTGCATGAGCCCGGCGGCGACGCCGCGCAGGACACGGGCGGCGTTGGGGACCGGCTCCCCCGGCTCGGTGGCGTCGAGCAGATCCTGCAGGCTTCGCTCGGCCCGGTCCATGACGAGTGCGATCGCCCCGTCCAGCTCCGGCCTGTCCGGATCGCTGACGGTGCACACGGCATGAGTGCGGACGAGGTTTGGGTGGTCGGCCTCCTGGCTGAACCGCACCTCCTGCCGCACCAGTTCGTCGAGCGAGGCCCGCTGTCCGGGCGCGAGTACGTCGGTGCGCAGCAGTTTCACCGCTACCGGCGTTCCGTCGGCAACGGCTCGGGCCGCATAGACGCTCCCCCAGCCGCCGGCTCCGATCGGGCCGGTCAGTTCCCAGTCCTCGATCCGGTACCCGACGGGTACGTCGAGCAGCGGTCCGGAGGTCCGGCTCATACGCCTGCCTCCCGGACGCGGGTCCGGCCGCCCAACAGCGCGGTCCGTTCCGGCAGTACCGAGAGGTGTTCTTCCCGTACGAGATTGAAGCGGAGGGCGAGCGTCACGAGGTCCTCCCGCTTGGCGCCGACCCGGCCGCCCTCCTTGTGGGTGCCACTCTCGTCGGCGACGTCGAGGCGTAGTTTCACCGAGGCCAGGTAGTCGATGTGGTAATTGACCGCCGAACGCGTCAGATCCCGGCAGGAGTCGAGCGGACGCAGGCGATCCACGATTTCCCCCACGCCCGGCAGGGCTGCGCCGGACGCCGTGCGCAGCCGTGGTTCGCACAGTGCCACCAGGACCAGGAAGTACTTCGACGTCGGATCGAGGGAGAAGGGGCTGGCCGTCTGCTCTCCGCCGCCGGGGCCGGACTGCCCTTCGACGTAAGCGTGTTGGGGCGCGAACACCTTGAAGTCCGCGGCGCCTTCCAGCGACGGCAGCACGACTCGCGAGAACTCGAAGGGCACCGGTGCGCCGAGGCGGCCGGGGGCCACCTTGATGTACTCGCCGGCCCCTTCGAGGTTTTCTACGACGTAGGTTGCGGTCGGGCTGAAATTCGACAGCCGCCAGTAGTCCTCTGCGGCTTCGATCCGGCCCGCGTTGCGCGAGATGCCCGGGTCGTTCAGCACGATGGCGACGGAACTGCCGGGGGATCCACGCCCGAAGTCCCTCGTCTCACCCGGGCCCATGTGCAGCAGCCTGGGCTTCCCTTTCGCCTTCGCCCCATGGAGGTCCCCACCGGAATGGGGATCCGGCCGGTCGGGCAGCTGAACTATTACCGTGTCCATGTCACTCTTCCCCCGTGGTGGTCGCCAGGATTGTAGTAGGACACGGGCACCCGATCGGCCCCGGAATACCGGCCCGAGACGCCTCCCCGCACAGCGCGGATCACCAACTGGCCGAAAGCCACCCGACGCCATGACACCGGCAGAGCGGAGACCGGCCCTGCGACGCCTACGGTGACCCGGCGGTGTCTGCTGCCCGAAGCAACGAGTTCTTCACCAGCCGACCGTCCAGGCGGCGGACCTCAGGCCCGCCGCCTGCATCAGTGAACCCGGGGACAGCTGAGAGATCTCAGCCCTGGGCCAGCTCCGCCACCGGCTGCCACTTCTCCCACGTCGCCAGACGTCCCTCGTAGTCGGCCCTGGCGATACCCAGCGGCGCCGTACCGAAGAAGCATCGCAGCGGCGGCTCGTCGGCGTCCACGATCTCCAGGACGGCCGCGGCAGACGCGTGGGGGTCGCCCGGGGTGCCGACGCGCTCACGGCGCTGCTCCTGCACCTTCTTGTGGAACTCGGCGTACGCCGGCAGCTGCTCGGACGTGCTCGACGACGAGCCGGCCCAGTCGGTGGAGAAGCCACCAGGCTCGATCAGCGTGACCTTGATGCCGAACGGCGCGACCTCCTGGGCCAGCGCCTGGCTGATTCCCTCAAGCGCCCACTTCGACGCGTGGTAGATGCCGACCAGCGGAAACGCACTGATCCCACCGATGGAAGAGACCTGCAGAATGTGACCGCTGCCCTGCTCACGCAGGAACGGCAGTGCCGCCTGGGTGACCCACAGCGCCCCGAACAGGTTGGTCTCCAGCTGCGCGCGGGCCTCCGCCTCAGTGAGTTCCTCAACCATGCCGAAGTGGCCGTAGCCGGCGTTGTTGACCACCACGTCCAGGCGCCCGAACCGCTCGTGCGCCTGCCGCACGGCGGCAAAGTCGGCGTCGCGGTCCGTGACATCCAGTTGCAGGGGCAGGAGCCGCTCCCCATAGGTCGCGCCAAGATCGTCCAACGTGGACAGATCGCGTGCCGTCGCGGCCACGGAGTCGCCGCGTTCCAGCGCCGCGATCGCCCACTCCCGCCCGAAGCCGCGGGAGGCTCCGGTGATGAACCAGATCTTCTGTGTCATGGCGTGCTCCTCATGAAGTCATCGCCCGCTCCGTCACGACGTCGCGGCGCTACCTTCACCAGCGAACACCCTGGAGTGCGCTCCAAGGCAACTCCACCACTCCCCGACGGGGCCGCCCGACAACGGATACGCAAACCACGGGACGGCCGACTCCCCGCCGTTGTCCGCGTGAACCGCATGGAAACCGAGCCGGGAAAGGTACCGAGTACCCGGCGCCGTGGTGACCGCGATCGTCAGCGCCGGGTGCCCGTCAGCCCTCCGACCGGCCCCTCGGGTGACGAGTCGTCAGCCACACACTCGCGCCCGGCATGAGGTCGACTTCGCGCGGCCGGCGGAACCCGAGGGGCCGCAGCTGGTCCGCGTGGCGGGCGGAAATCGTGACCGCGACGGCGGTCGAGGCCTGGTCGTCAACGGCGCGCAGCCCCGGGGCCAGGAGGTCGGCGGCGACGGTATGGTCCCAGGCGCTCATGTCGTCCAGCGCGCCGGCGACGACCACCTTCCAGTGCGGCACGTCGGGCCCCGCCTCCTTCAGCAGTGTCGGCAGGACGGGACGGTGCTGCGGGCCGATGGCGAGTTCGCGGGAGAGGAGGCCGCTGAAATACGTCTCGGGAGGCTCGGACTCGACACCGGGCGGCAGCCA
Organism: Streptomyces sp. NPDC093544; assembly: GCF_040683495.1. Taxonomy (NCBI): domain Bacteria; kingdom Bacillati; phylum Actinomycetota; class Actinomycetes; order Kitasatosporales; family Streptomycetaceae; genus Streptomyces; species Streptomyces sp. NPDC093544. The sequence goes on from NZ_JBFBEA010000008.1 coordinate 153,520, forward strand.
GATGGCGGCCGCGAGGAGCGCGCCGTCCTCCTGCTCCGCCACCCACACCTGGCCCTCTTCGAGGGCATGGTGGGCCAGCACCATCCGCATGGCGCTCTGCGCCTGCTCCCAGTCCAGCGCGGAGCTGTCCAGGGACGGGCCTGAAGGCGAGGTCGAGGGCGAGGGCGGAGCGATCAGGCGCACCACGGCGGGCACGTCCACCAGACCCGCCGCACGCACGGACGTCCGAGGACGCAATTGAAGAGTCGCCATATCCGTGTTCTCCATTTCAGATTGCCCGGCTCGTTCAGGTGATGTCGACCGTGGCCGCGCGAATCCGCCCGGTGGACGCGAACGCGGTTCGGAAAAGCCGGGAGGGTCGTAGGCCTGGCGTGGCAACCGGCCTTGTCCGGCGCGGCAGGCGCGGCTGGTCGTCGCCGTCGTCAGGGTGGTCAGGGTGGTCGTCATGGGGCTGGGGCCTGCTGAGCAGGACCACACCGCGGCCGGCCGCCGCAGCGCCGGCGAGGGCGAGCAGGGTGCCTGTCGCCCCGTACTGGAAGCCTTCGCCGAGCAAGGTGATGCCGATGAGGGACGCGGTGACCGGGTTGACGAGGGTGAGCAGGGCGAGCGGGCCGCCGAGGCCGCTGCGGTAGGCCTTCTGGGAGAGCAGCAGCCCGGCCGCGGCGAACGCGGCGGTGAGGACCGTCACCACCGCCACGCTCCAGGACAGCGCCGGCCCGACGGCGAGCTTCTGGGCCAGCGTGGAGCCGACTCCGGAGGCGATACCCGAGGCCGCCGCGAAAGCGAGGCCGCCCAGGGCGAAGCGGCCCGAGGCGAGCCGGACGAGCACCGCGACGACGGTGGCGGCGGTGAGCGCGACCACCAGGACCTCGGTGGCGTGCAAGGTGTTGTCCGGCGCGTCGCCCGAGGCGGTGGCGGTCAGCAGTGCGGTCAGCCCGACAAGGGTGAGGGCCATGCCGCGCCACTGCGTTCCCGAGGTCCGGCGGCGGGCGGCCAGCGAGCCCAGGGGCACCGCCGCCACGAGGGTCAGCGCGCCGAGCGGCTGCACCAGGGTCAGCGGCCCGTACCGCAGGGCGACCACGTGCAGCAGAGCGCCGGTGGCGTTGAGGAGGACCGACCACCACCACGAGCCGCGGGTGAGCGCGCCGCGCAGGTTCGCCGTTTTGGCGGCGGTCCTTTCCTGGACCACGGCGGCTGTGGCGTAGCAGACCGCGGAGGCCAGGGAGAGGGCGACAGCCAGGAACACCGGAGAGGTCGTCATCGCGCGGCCCGCGCCACGACGGTCGGAACCAGAGCCGCTGACCGCGCCTCACGCGGCACGTCGGGCTTGCTACTGCTGCGGCTGGGCACGCCCCGAGCTCCCATCAATACGAAACGGTTTCGTACACATAAACTACGACGACCTGAAGCGAAACGCAAGCGTTTCTTTAATTCGGTGTCCGGCGGCACCGCTCCGGCACATCCGCCGGCGCCTCAACGCCTCCTTCGACTCTCCCGTACGGCAGCATGCCGGGCGCGACCCCCGGGATTATTGTCGGCGGTATGGACGGAAATCGCCCAGGGTGGCGCCAGTGTCTGCTCGGCGGGACGGTGTTCGCCGTGTGCATGGCCGGCACCACGCTGCCGACCCCGCTCTACGGCCTCTACCAGGACAAGTTCGGTTTCTCCGAGCTGATGGTGACCGTCGTGTACGCCGTGTACGCCTTCGGGGTCATCGGCGTGCTGCTGCTGGCAGGCAACGCCTCCGACGCCGTCGGCAGGCGGCCTGTACTGCTGACGGGTCTGGGATTCTCGGCCTTGAGCGCGGTCTGCTTTCTGTGCGCCGACGGGCTGCCCTGGCTGTACGCGGGGCGGCTGATGTCGGGACTGTCCGCCGGCCTGTTCACCGGGGCCGCCACGGTGTACGTGCTGGAGCTGGCACCGAAAGGCGGCGCCTCCCGGGCCACGTTCGTGGCGACGGCCGTCAATATGGGCGGCCTCGGCTGCGGTCCGCTGCTTGCCGGACTACTCGCGCAGTACGCCGACTGGCCGCTGTACCTGCCGTTCGTCGTACACCTCGTGCTGGTGGCAGGCTCGGCCGTCGTCCTGCTGCGTCTGCCGGAGACCGTACGGGAGCGACGGCCGCTGAACACCGTACGACCGCAGCGGCCGGGCGTGCCCCCGCAGGTGCGGGCGGTGTTCGGGCCCGCGGCGATCGCGTCGTTCGTGGGGTTCGCACTGTTCGGGGTGTTCACCGCGGTCAGCCCAACGTTCCTCGAAGAGTCCCTGAACGTGGACAACCACGCCGTGAGCGGGCTTGTCGTCGCGCTGGCCTTCTTCGCCTCGGTCGGCGGGCAGCTGTTGGTCGGCCGGGTCGGGGTGGGCCGGTCGCTGCCGCTGGGCTGCGCCGCGCTCTTCGTCGCCCTCGCGCTGCTCGCGGGTGCGCTGCGGTGGGACCTGCTGTCCTTGGTGGTGGCGAGTGCGCTCGTCGCCGGAGTGGGGCAGGGGCTGGCGTTCCGCGGAGCACTGTCCGCGGTGGCCGGGGCCTCTCCCCCGGACCGGCGTGCGGCGGTGATCTCGACCCTGTTCGTGGTGGCGTACGCGGGTATCTCGTTGCCAGTGATCGGTGTGGGGGTTCTGGCGAGTCCGATGGGCCTGGAGGGTGCGGGGCTGGTGTTCATCGCGTGCATGGCCGTGCTCGTCACGATCGCGGGCCTCTACCTGCTCCGGCGACCGGTACGCGTGGAGACGTGAGGGCGTGCGGGCGCGGTGCCCTCCGTACCGCGCCCGCACGCCTCTCAACGGATCCAGCCACCACCCGGACGGGCTACCGCGCGGCGGGCCGTCCGGCAGCGCATCCTGCCGGACAGCCCATGCCGCCTCTGCGACTCGCATGCGGACCGCGACGCCGCGGTCCGCGCTGACACCCCACACCGACCGTTGCCCACCCGGTCCCAGGCCACGCGAGCGGTGTCAGCCGCCCAGTGCCGTCGAGACCACGGTTTTCGCCTCCTCCTGGACTTGGCGGAGGTGGTCGGTTCCGAGGAAGGACTCGGCGTAGATCTTGTAGACGTCCTCGGTGCCCGACGGGCGGGCCGCGAACCAGGCGTTGGCGGTGGTCACCTTGATGCCGCCGATGGACGCGCCGTTGCCCGGAGCTTCCGTGAGCACCGCCGTGACCGCTTCTCCGGCCAAGGTGTCCGTGCTGACCTGTGCGGGCGAGAGCTTTGCGAGGAGTGCCTTCTCCTCGCGGGTCGCCGGGGCGTCGATGCGCTCGTACGCGGGTTCGCCGAAACGTTCGGTCAGCGCGGCGTAGTGCTCCGACGGCGTCTTCCCGGTCACGGCCGTGATCTCGGAGGCGAGCAGAGCCAGGATGATGCCGTCCTTGTCGGTGGTCCACACCGAGCCGTCGCGGCGCAGGAAGGACGCGCCGGCCGACTCCTCCCCACCAAAACCGAGTGAGCCGTCGGACAGCCCGTCCACGAACCACTTGAATCCCACCGGCACCTCGACCAGTCGACGGCCCAGGTCGGCGGCGACCCGGTCGATCATCCCGGACGACACCAGCGTCTTACCGATCCCCGTGTCCGCGGGCCACTGCTCCCGGTGGGAGTACAGGTAGAAGATGGCGGCGGCGAGGTAGTGGTTGGGGTTCATCAATCCGGCGTCCGGGGTGACGATCCCGTGGCGGTCGGCGTCGGCGTCGTTGCCCGTGGCGATCTGGAAGCGGTCGCGCTGCTCGATCAGCGAGGCCATGGCGTAGGGCGAGGAACAGTCCATACGGATCTTGCCGTCCCAGTCCAGCGTCATGAACCGCCAGGTGGGGTCGGCGAGCGGGTTGACCACGGTGAGGTCGAGCGCGTGCTGTTCGGCGATGCGTCCCCAGTAGGCGACGGAGGCCCCGCCCAGGGGGTCCGCGCCGATCCGCACGCCGGCCGCTCGGATCGCGTCCAGGTCCAGCACCTGCGGCAGGTCGGCCACATAGGTGCCGAGGAAGTCGTAGCGGCCGGTGCCGGGGGCGGCCAGCGCCCTGGCGTAGGGGATGCGCCGTACGTCCTTGAGGCCGCCCGCGATGAGTTCGTTGGCCCGGTCCTGGATCCAGCCGGTCGCCTCGGAGCCCGCCGGTCCGCCGTTCGGCGGGTTGTACTTGAAGCCACCGTCGGCGGGCGGATTGTGGGAGGGGGTGACCACGACCCCGTCCGCGAAGCCCGCGGACCGACCCCGGTTGTGGGTGAGGATGGCGTGCGAGACGGCCGGTGTGGGCGTGTAGCCGTCCGCGCTGTCGAGGAGCACCGACACCTCGTTGGCCGCGAACACCTCCAGGGCGGTGACCTTGGCGGGCTCCGAGAGCCCATGGGTGTCGGCGCCCAGGAAGAGCGGACCGTCGGTGCCCTGGGCGTCGCGGTACTCGCAGATCGCCTGGCTCGTCGCGGCGATGTGGTCCTCATTGAACGCGGTCGCCAGTGAGGACCCGCGATGTCCGGACGTGCCGAAGGCGACGCGCTGGCCGGGCTCTGCCGGGTCGGGGTGCAGTGAGTAGTACGCCGTGACCAACCGGGCTACGTCGACGAGGTCCTCGGGGCCTGCCGGATGACCCGCTCGCTCGTGCGGCATGGGCGCGCACCTCCACATCGGTTGTTCTTCGTTTGTGGTCTCATCTTTCCTCACCGGACTGTGCCCTAGGGACAGCCCGGCCGTCGGCCGCGGCAACAGCTTGAGGCGACGGGTGACTCACGGGGCTTCGTTCCGCCACCCTTTGCCCTCGTCGTCCACCGGCGCCGGCAACGGTGAAGCGTTCCCGGCGGTGAGGTGCTCCAGTACCTCCACCAGATCTTGACAGGCCAGTTCCACGGAACGTCTTGTGTTGCGCTGCTCAGTGATCACGGCCGACAGGAGCAGAGCGGTCAGGGCCATGGATCCGTTGAAGGCCTGGAGTTTGATCATCAGCGCGGTATCACTCAACCGCTCGAACGGACCGACCCTGTCCGTGGCCGCGACGGTGGCCAGCACGGAGGCGAAGAGGGCACACAGCACGCTGCCTCCCTGCGGGAAACGCAGCGATGCCCAGACCAGCAGCGGATAGACGAGGAACAGCAGACTGATCGGACTGTACGCGGCAGTCGGCACGAGGACGCAGGCGACGAGCGCCAGTAGCGCGGCCTCCTTCCATCGCGTCGGGTGCAACGGCAGGCGTATCCCGTACAGCATGAGAAGGACCGGGGTGACGATCAAAACACCCATCGCGTCGCCCACCCACCACGCCAGCCACACCGGCCAGAAGCTGTGTGCGGCGAGCTTGTCCGTGAGGACCAGAACGCCGACGTCGACGGTGGCGCTGATCAGCATGGAGCCCAGGGCCCCCAGGAACACCAGGGCGAGACCGTCGCGCAGACGACTGAGGTCGGTCCGGAAGCCCAGCCTGCGCAGCATGAGGTACGCGCAGACCGGAGCGGCGGTGTTGCCCGCGATGATGCCGATCGCAGGCAGCTGGAGCGAGGCAAGGCTCACGACGACGAGGAGGGCACCGATTGCGATCCCGAGCCAGCAACGGATCCCGAAGATCAACAGGCTGGCCACTGCCACGCCCGTGGGCGGCCAGATGGGTGTGAACACCGCGCCATCGACAGTCAGCCGCCGCAGGAGCCCCAGGCGCCCTGCCCCGAAGTAGCAGGCGGCCACTGCCAGCGTCTGAAGGGCGACGACGACCGGTCGGCGCAGCTCACGGGTACCCACCACAGCAGCCATCAGACACCTCAGCCGCCCCGTCGGCGAGGCGAGACTGTCGCACCCCGACCCCGACCCCGACGCCGCGTCCTACGGCCGAAGGCCGGCCGCCGCGTGGCAGACCACCAGTACAGCCGCGTCGTCCTCGTGCCCCACGCGCTCGGCGCCCTTGATCACCCCTGCGGCGAGTGAACCGGCCGACAGCCCGGCGACGGCGGCGATGCCCGCGAGCCGTACCACCTGATCGAGCCCTTCGTCGACGCTCATCGAAGGGCCCTCGACCACACCGTCGGTCAACAGCACGAACACTCCGCCGGTGGTGAGCCGGTACCGGGTCACCGGGTACTCCTCCCCCGCCTCCACACCCAGCGGTGGCCCCCCTTCGTCCTCGGTGATGCCGGACTTTCCGTCCGCCGTCGCCCAGACGCACGGTATGTGCCCGGCCCGCGCGCTCTCCAGCACTCCGGTGGACGGGTCGAGTCGCATGAAAGTGCAGGTGGCGAAGAGGTCGGTGCCGATGGACAGGAGGAGGTCGTTCGTCCGGGCGAGGAGTTCTCCCGGCTCGCTCGTGACGGAGGCGAGCGCCCGCAGCCCGACCCTGACCTGGCCCATGAACGCGGCCGCCTCGATGTTGTGTCCCTGAACATCACCGATGGAGAGCCCGATACGTCCGTCGGGCAGCTCGAAGGCGTCGTACCAGTCTCCGCCCACGTTGAGGCCGTAGCAGGCCGGCGCGTACTGGACCGCCACGTCGAAGCCGGGGGCGGTCGGCATGTCTCCCGGGAGCATGCCGCGTTGCAACGCGATGGCCAGCTCGACCTGTGAGCGCTGGAACTCCGCGCGCTCACGCGCCTGCGCGGTCAGCGATCCGAGTCGGGCCAGCAGCTCGTCGCCGTCACCCGTTGGGCGCTTGCGGGACATCGACCACTCCGGGAGGAACCTGCACCATCAGGGCAAAGGCGATATTGCCTCTCTATCGGATGATAACGACACAGTTGATCCGACCCGACATCGGTACGTCCGGGCCCGCGACGCACGGCAGGGGCGTCGAGACGCCTCCCGTGGAGGTGCCTCCCGGGAAAACGGTGGCGGGACCTGCCCAGTGGGCAGGTCCCGCCACCGTTGGTGCACCCTCCGGGAGCGCTGTCAGATCTGCCCGCGCCTGATGCGGCGGAGCACGACGATGCCTGCGATCACGAGGACGCCGCCCAGCGCGGCCGGCCACAGTTGCGCCCCAGTGGTGGCGAGACTGCCCGTGCCCTCCGCTTGAGGTTCGGTCCCCGATGCGGCGGACGGGTCCGTCCCACCGGCCTGCGGTGTCTGCACGGGGCTGCCCACCTCACTGCCGTGATCGTCCGAGCCGGCGTGGGACGCCGGTGCCGCGGCCTCGTAGGTGGCCGAAGGCGTTTCATCGACCTTGGGTTCCGCGCTGACGGCGGCGTCGGGCGAGTCCTCGTCTGCCGGTTCGTTGCCCGGAGTGCCGGTCGCGGGCTCCGAACTCTGGTCACCGCCGTTGTTGCCGGGTTCCTCGCTCTGGTCACCCCCGTTGTTGCCGGGTTCCTCGGTCCCCTGCCCGTCGGACGGTTCGTCCGCACTGGGCGTCTGGGACTGCGGGGGCTCTTCGGAAGCGGGCGGTTCCTGTGTGGGTTCTTCGGAGGCGGGGGGTTCCTGCGGCTCCTCGGTACCGGTGCCCGGGTCAGCACCGGCACCGCACTGACGGCCGCTGTTGATGCAGTCGACCATCTCCTGCATCAGGTCTTCGTCGAAGACGTTGATGAAGTCGCCGTGGTCCGTGACCGGCTTGTGCAGCTGCTCGGGGAAGGAGTCCACCGCGAACAACGGCGTAGTCCGGCCGCCGTCGTCCAGACTCGGCGCGTCGACGTCGTAGACGATGCGCTGCACCAGCTGCGGAATGGCGCGGAACCCGGCGGCACAATTGCCCTGAGCGTCCGCGAAGGCCACGTGGGTGCGGTGGTTGGCGCTGTCGATGTTCGCGCCGTCCCAGCAGCTCTGGAACTTGAAGGTGCGGACCACGTCGCTGCCCTGCGGGCAGATCGGGTACTTGTCCTTCAGCTGCCGGTCCTCGAACCCGGTGCAGCTCCATGACGCGTTGGCGTTGGCGTTGCCGTTGACGAACGCCTTGGCGTCACCGGTGATGATGCGCAGCAGTCGCGGCATGGCGGCGACTTCGCCCTGCGGGCTGCCGACGAACGTCAGCGTGACCTGCTTGGGCGTGACGATCTCACCGGCGTTGCCTTCGATTCCGCCCCCGGCGGACTCGGCGTCCTGTTCCTGAGTTCCGTTCTGCAGCCTCAGTACGGGCCAGTAGTAGGTCGACTTGTCGCCCGGGTCCTCGCAGGTCGTGTCGCCGTTGGCCAGGTCGTCATCACTGGCGAAGGCATCGTTGGCCTGGTTGCCGACGTAGTCGTGGAAGTGGTGGGCGCCGTTGGTGACGCCGGGAGCCACGATCACGTTGTCGGAGTTGAACACGCCGTTGGCATTCACCCCGCAGCTGGTGGTGAACTCCCCGCGGGAGGCGTTGTCCTGGTCCTGCGGGCTCTGCGCGTTGGGCTGGACGGTGTTGATGTCCTGGAAGTCCGCGGCCACCGGCCCGTTGCCGACCTGACCGGCGTTGCCGCCCTGCTGGTCGTCGGCTTCAGCGTCGCCGCCGCCCTGGTTCTGGTCCTCACCGCCCTGGTCGTCGCCGCCCGCGTCGCTGTTCTCGCCGCTGCCACTCTGGTTGGCGGAATCGAGCAATGTGCAGGTCGCGAGGGCCTCGAGTCCTTCCGGACGGTCCCCCGCGCCATCGATGGCGACCACGATGCGGTCGATCGCCGCCGCACGCTTCTCCGCCAGCGGATTCAGAACCTCGCTGTCGGCGACGTCAGCGCCCTGATCCGCGGCCTGCGCCGCGCTCTGCAGCTGCTGATAGGCCTCGGTGATCTGCTGGTCCAGGAGAGCGAGTTCCTTGTCGACGTCTCCCTTGGCCGCGTCCGGAACCGTCGTCAACTGACTACCGACGTCCGGGCAGTCGATCGTGGCACCCGCCGACGACAGGACCTGGTTGTCCTGGCCGGGCTCGCTGCCCGAACCGCTTTCGGTCGCCGAGGCGTAGACGTTGACCGTTACGAGCCCGACTCCCCCCAATATCAGCGCGACTGCTGTAGAGGTCGCGCGCCGTGCGCCTGTCGGGCGTCTGCGCGTGTTGCGTCTCAAGGAAGGGCTCCTACGCATGATGGTCGGCTCGCTATGGCAATCCCTCGCCCCAATACGCAGCCGCGCCCCGGCATGTTCAAGCGACTCACAGATTCATAGAAATCTCGTAGGAAGCACCTGGAGCCTCTGCCCCTGGCACCACCGGCGGCGGGCGGCGGTTGCCAGGGGGAAAGCAACTCCGTGCTGATCGGAATCAGTTGCCACCCCACGCCGCCTCACCTGCCGGAACGCCGGTTCCGACAGCACGCCGGGATCAGGCCACCGGAACCGGGTAGGTCGGGTACTCCACCCCGGATACGTGCTGGACGACGCGGATCACCTGGCAGGAATAGCCGAACTCGTTGTCGTACCAGAGGTAGAGGATCGCGTCGTCGCCGTCGACCTTGAGTGCCCCGGCGTCGATGATCGAGGAGTGGCGCGAGCCGATGAAGTCGCTCGAGACCGCGTCGGGGGCGCTGGTGAAGTCGATTTGACGCTTGAGCGGCGAGGTCAGCGACACGTCACGGAGATGATCGAGGACTTCCTCGCGGGTGGTCTCGCGCGCGAGCCGCAGATTGAGGATGGCGATCGAGACGTTCGGCACCGGGACGCGGATCGAGCTGCCGGTGATCCTTGCCTTGAGGTCGGGCAGCGCCTTGGCGACAGCGGAGGCGGCACCGGTCTCGGTGATGACCATGTTGAGCGGGGCCGAGCGGCCGCGTCGGTCGGAGTCGTGGTAATTGTCCAGCAGGTTCTGGTCGTTGGTGAACGAGTGGACGGTCTCCACATGGCCGCGCAGAACGCCGTACTCGTCCGCCATCGCCTTCAGCGGCGGGACGATCGCGTTGGTGGTGCAGGACGCGCAGGACAGGATCTGCTCGTCGGGCTTGATCATGTCGTGGTTGACGCCATGAACGACGTTGGGGACATCACCCTTGCCCGGCGCGGTCAGGACTACTTTGGCGATACCCGGGCGGAGGTGCTGCGACAGTCCCTCGCGGTCGCGCCACCTGCCGGTGTTGTCGATAAGGATGGCGTCCTTGATGCCGTACGCCGTGTAGTCCATCGACGTCGGGTCGTCGGAGTAGATCACCTTGATCTCGTTGCCGTTGGCGATGATCGTGCTGTTGGCCTCGTCGACGGTGATCGTGCCGTGGAACTGGCCATGGATGGAGTCACGGCGCAGCAGCGAGGCGCGCTTGACGATGTCCTGGCCGGCGCCCCTCCGCACAACGATGGCGCGCAGGCGCAGGCCGTTGCCGGAGCCGGCCTTCTCGATGAGCAGGCGGGCGAGGAGGCGGCCGATGCGGCCGAACCCGTAGAGGACGACGTCGCGCGGGTCGCGGCGCTCGATCTTGTTGGCGCCGGTGGCCCCGGCGACAGCCTGAGCGGTGAACTCCTCCACCGACAGGCCGCTGCCGTCGGCCTTGTACGTCGCGGCGAGCATGCCGATGTCGATCTGGGAAGGGCCGAGATCGAGCGTGGTGAGAGCCTGCAGGAACGGCAGCGTCTCGGTGACCGAGAGCTCCTCACCGGCGATCTGCCGGGCGAACCGGTGCGTCTTGAGGATGCTGACCACCGACCTGTTCACCATGGAGCGGCTGTGCAGCAGTACCGTGACGTCCCGCTCCCGGTGCAGCTTCCCGATGATGGGGATCATCGACTCCGCGATTTCCTCACGGTTTTTCCAGTTGGTGAACGAGTCGTCATTGACAGTCACAGGTCCATCTTTCGAGCTAGGAGGCGCTCATATGGTAATCCCCCACCGTTTTGATCATGCAAGCGGTGCCCCCTGGGCGATATACCGCGAGCCGCACCCAGCACCGGTTCCGTTGCCATGCGCGTGAGGGCGGCGTTGCCCTCTTCCGCGGACCGGCCCTTGAAGCCGTCGCCGACGGCGACGGCTTCGCGTACCGGACCCTTGCCGTCCTCCGACTGTCAGCCCTGGCGGGCCTTGAAGCGCGGGTTCTTCTTGTTGACGACGAAGACCACGCCCCGCCGACGGACCACCTGAGCCCCGGGCTTGGACTTCAGTGAGCGCAAGGACTTGCGGACCTTCATGACTCTGCTCCTTCTCCTCGACATCGGCCCCGCGGTTCAGCGCGGGGCCGAAGCTGCTTGGTTCAGTGTTGGGCCGAGGCTGCGCGGCCGTAGCGGCGCTCGAAGCGCTCCACGCGGCCGGCGGTGTCCATGACCCGCGAGGTCCCGGTGTAGAACGGATGACTCGCCGACGAGATCTCGACGTCGATCAGCGGGTAGGTGTTGCCGTCCTCCCACTTGATCGTCCTGGACGAGTGCGCGGTCGAGCGTGTCAGAAACGCGACGTCCGCGGCGCGGTCCCGGAAGACGACCGGCTGGGACTGGGGGTGAATACGGGACCTCATGCGGTTCCCTTCCCTGGGTCTGTGCACCCGATGGATCCGGGCGTGGTTCAGCGTTCCTCGCGGAACGGGACGTGCTCCCCGGCCACCGGGTCGTACTTGCGCAGGACAAGCCGGTCGGGGTCGTTCAGACGGCTCTTGCGCGTCACATACGTGACGCCGGTCCCGGCCGTCGACTTCAGCGTGACGACGGGGCGCGCGCTGGTGCGTGCCATGAGGTCCTCCTTTCGCCTGACGTCCGCGATTTTGACTCGCGCATGTCAGCTTCTTGTTCTGTCCAACAGCCACCCTCGCCGCCGCATTCCCCTATCAGGAGCAGCACAGGAACGCAGCACCCGTCAGGTCAGGCGTACCAGTGGTAGCGCCGCTCGGGGCGACCCGCGTGTCCATAGCGCAGCGACACCATCGCCCGGCCCGTCACGCTGAGGTATTCGAGGTAGCGGCGCGCGCTGACGCGGGAAATGCCGACCAGCGTCGCGCACTCGGCCGCGGACAGGTTCCCGTCGGCAACGCGCAGCGTGCGTTCGACCAGTTCCGCGGTCTCCACACTCATGCCCTTGGGGAGCGTGGGCGTCACCGTCGGTGCCGTCACCCGGCCCAGTGCCCGGTCCACGTCGGCCTGCCCGCTGACCAGGGGGGCGTGCAGATTGCCGCGCCGGGCGCTGTAACGTTCCAGCCGCTCCTTGAGGTCGTCAGCGTCGAACGGTTTCAGCAGGTAGTCGACCACTCCGTGGCGGACGGCGCCCCGGACCGCCTCCGCCTCGCGGGCGGCGCTGATCACGAGCACATCGCAGTCGTGTCCCGCCGTCCGCAGCCGTGGGATGACCTCCAGGCCGAACATGTCGGGCAGATAGAGATCGAGCAGGACCAGGTCGGGCTGCAGCTCGGCGGCGGCAGTGAGCGCCTGCTCCCCGCAGTTCGCCGATCCGACCACGCGGAAGCCGTCGACGCCGTCGACGAATCCACGGTGGATCTTCGCGACCATGAAGTCGTCCTCGACGACCAGGACGTCGATCATCGGACTTCCTCCGTCTCTCGGTCGGTCAGCTGACCCACGGACATCCGGGCGGTGAACATGGCGCCCGCGTACGTGTTGGTCACCGATACCTCACCACCTCTGCGTTTGCAGACCAGCCGGGTGAGCGCCAGGCCGATCCCCCGGTCGCCGCCCTGCGCGGCCTTGGTGGTGAAGCCGTGGGAAAACACCTCTTGCGCGAGTTCGGGAGCCACACCCGGGCCTGAGTCACGGACCACGATCTCGACGCTCGATGCGTCCTGGCGCAGCTCGACCTCCACCCAGGCGTCGTTGTCGTGGTCTCCGGCCGTGGCCGCGTCGAGGGCGTTGTCGACGAGATTGCCGAGCACCGTCGCCACGTCCGCGGAGTCCGCCGGCTCCAGCCTGTCCAGCGCCGTGAGTTCCGAGATGCGGAGCCGGACCCTGCGCTCCGCCGCGAGCGCGGACTTGGCCATGAGCAGCGCGGCGACGGCCCGGTCACGGACCCGGCTGGTGAGGGTCAGATCGAGCGAGTCCCGGTACTTTCGCAGGGCGCGGACATACCGTACGACCTCCTCGTGCTCGCCGATCTGGATGAGCCCGGAGATGGTGTGCAGCTGGTTGGAGAACTCGTGGGCCTGCGCGCGAAGCAGGTCGGTGCTGCTGCGGAACGAGCCCAGTTCGCGTTCGAGCTGGGCCAGTTCGGTACGGTCACGCAAGGTCGTCACCGAGCCCAGCCGGCGGCCGTCCTTGGTGACGTCCATCCGGTTCATCACCAGTACCCGGCCCCGGCGTACGACCACCTCGTCGCGCCGTTCGGTACCGCGTTCGGCGCCGTGCTCGCCGCCGGTCCCGGCCAGGACGTCGTACAGCCTGCCCTCGATGCCCAGATCGGCCAGGCTCACCCCGACGCAGTCCTCGGGGAGATCGAGCAGTCCGCGGCCGACCTCGTTGACCAGCGTGAGCCGTAGCTGCGGGTCGAGCGCGATCACGCCCTCGGCTATCCCGAACAGCATCGCCTCACGGTGCTCGGCGAGACCGGCGATCTCGCGTGGTTCGAGGCCGAAGGTCTGGCGCTTGATCCGCCGGGCGAGCAGCCAGGAGCCGGCCAGCCCGAGCACACTCGCGATACCGAGGTAGGCGAGCAGATACGAGGAGGCACCACTCAGCCGCTGCCAGACCGTCGGTGATGCCCGCCCGATCATGACCGTGCCGAGATGCTCGCCGATGTGCCCCGCGTCAGCGCCGAGCACCGGGACCTGGGCCACCAGCTCGCGGCCCCCGTCCACCGGCAGCTCCCCCGACCAGCCGCGCGCCTGCGCGACGCTGGATCCGTCGACCGGCAGCCGTGTTCCGACCAGGGTGGGATTGGTGGCGGCGACGATCTCACCCCGTGCGTCGGCGACCGTCACGGAGGTGACGTTCGACTGCGTCCTCTTGGTCTGCAGCATCGGTGCGAGGGTCTCACCGGGTGCGGGACGGACAAGTTGAGTGCGCAGCAGGGGATTTCCGGCCATCTCCTCGGCGAGGGCGGTCACTCGCCGCCCCTCGACCCGGTCGAACGTCGCCTTGGACTGCGCCAGCGAAACGGCCGCGACCGCGAACAGCACCATCACCACGATGGCGAGCTGCAGTACCAGCAGTTCACCGGCGAGCGTATGGCGGCGGGACGTCACGACCACTATGAACTCAACCTTCAATGGTCACACAACGTAGGCGGGCTCTCCTCGGAGCCGCACAATCATGGCGCCGTACCAGCCCGAGCGAAAGAGATGAGCCATGAGAAATCGCAGAGCCGCACTTCTCGGAGCTCTTGCCACCGCGTGGTTGCTCGCCGTGGGTGCCTGTGGCGCCACCGCGGACAAGGAGGATTCGAGCAGCGGAAGCGGAGACGACAAACCCGTCACCGGTCTGCGGGTCATGGTGCCCAACACGCCGGGCAGCGGGTACGACGTGACTGCCAGGACCGTCGCCCAGGTGATGCAGGACACCAAGGTGGCGTCCGGCGTCCAGGTGTACAACCTGCCCGGGGCCGGCGGCACCGTGGGCCTGCAGCGTTTGGTGAACGAGAAGGGCAACGGCAAGCTGGCCATGCAGATGGGGCTGGGCGTCGTCGGTGCCGCGTACACCTCGAAGTCGGCGGCGACGCTGACCGACACCACGCCGATCGCCAAGCTGATCGAGGAGGCCGGCGCGATCGTCGTGTCGAAGGACTCCCCGTACAAGACGATCGACGACCTGGTCACCGCCTGGAAGAAGGACCCCAAGAAGGTGGCCGTGGGCGGCGGTTCCTCGCCGGGCGGCCCGGACCATCTGCTTCCGATGCAGCTGGCGAAGGCCGTCGGCATCGAACCGAAGGAAGTCAACTACATCGGCTACGACGGCGGCGGCGAGCTGCTGCCCGCCATCCTGGGCAACAAGATCGCCTTCGGCGCCAGCGGATTCGGCGAGTTCCTCGACCAGATCGAGGCGGGGCAGGTGCGGGTGCTCGCGGTGACCAGCGAGAAGCCCATCGAGGCGGTGAAGGACACCCCCACGCTCAAGTCCTCCGGAATCGACCTGGTCTTCACCAACTGGCGCGGCATCGTCGCCCCTCCGGGAATCACCGCCGAGCAGAAGGCGACCTGGATCGACAGCGTCACCACGATGCACGACTCGCCGGAGTGGAAGGCCGAACTGACCAAGCGCGGCTGGGCCGACGCCTTCACCACCGGTGACGAGTTCGGCACCTTCCTCAAGGAGCAGGACAAGTCCGTCGCCGACCTGCTGACCGAGCTCGGGCTGGCATGAGTTCCCCGGTCGACGAACGGAGGGCGGAGGACATCCGTCCGCCCGAGGGCAAGGACCGCGCGCAGTACGGCGTGTGCGCGTTCCTCGTCGTGCTGGGCACCGCGGTGATCGTGGACGGGCTCGGGATACCGCACATCACCAGCGGCACCGACCCGGTCGGACCGCGCGCGGTGCCACTGATCCTGGGCGTACTGCTCGTGGTGATCGCGGCGTTGTACGCGGTCGACGTGGCCCGGGGCGGTCACGGCGAGCCGGAGGCGGGCGAGGACGTGGACCTCTCGCAGGCCATCGACTGGCGCACGGTGCTGCTCCTGATCGGCGCGTTCGTGGTGAACGCCGTACTGATCGAACGGCTCGGCTGGGTGATCAGCGGCGGGCTGCTGTTCTGGGGGACGGCCTTCGCCCTCGGGAACCGGCACCACATACGCAATGTGCTGATCGCGGCGACGATGTCCCTCACCACCTTCTACGCCTTCGCGATCGGGCTCGGTGTGAACCTCCCGGCCGGTGTGCTGCAAGGGATCCTGTGATGGAGAACCTGGATCATCTTCTGCAGGGCTTCGCGGATGTCGTGGCCCCGATGAACCTGCTGCTCGCGCTGATCGGTGTCCTCGTCGGCACCGCGGTGGGTGTGCTGCCGGGCATCGGCCCGGCGATGACGGTGGCTCTGCTGCTGCCGATCACCTACGGCATGGAGCCGGTGCAGGCGTTCATCATGTTCGCGGGCATCTTCTACGGCGGCATGTACGGCGGTTCCACCACCTCGATCCTGCTGAACACCCCCGGAGAGTCGTCCTCGGTGGTGACCGCCATCGAGGGCAACAAGATGGCCAAGTCCGGCCGGGCCGCGCAGGCCCTCGCCACCGCCGCGATCGGCTCCTTCGTGGCGGGCACGATCGGCACCCTGCTGCTGGTCCTTGTGACCCCGCTCGTGGTGGACTTCGCGGTCAGCCTGGGTGCGCCGGACTACTTCGCCCTGATGCTGCTCTCCTTCATCGCGGTCACGTCGGTGCTGGGCGCGTCACGTATCCGGGGCCTGATCTCACTGCTGCTGGGTCTGACGATCGGCCTGGTGGGCATCGACTCGGTGTCCGGACAGCAGCGGCTCACCCTGGGCGTCCCCCAACTCGCCGACGGGATCGATGTGGTCGTGGTCGCCGTCGGGATCTTCGCCGTCGGCGAGGCGCTGTGGGTGGCCGCGCATCTGCGGCGCAAGCCCGTCGAGATCATCCCGGTCGGGCAGCCGTGGATGGGGCGGGAGGACTGGAAGCGGTCGTGGAAGCCCTGGCTTCGGGGCACGGCGTACGGCTTCCCGTTCGGTGCGCTGCCGGCCGGCGGGGCGGAGATCCCCACCTTCCTGTCGTACGCGACGGAGAAGCGGCTCACCAAGCACCCCGAGGAGTTCGGCAAGGGCGCGATCGAGGGTGTGGCCGGGCCCGAGGCGGCGAACAACGCCTCCGCGGCAGGCACCCTGGTCCCGATGCTGGCCATCGGCCTGCCGACGAACGCCACCGCCGCCGTCATGCTCGCGGCGTTCCAGTCGTACGGCATCCAGCCCGGCCCGCTGCTGTTCGAGCGCGAGTCGAGCCTCGTCTGGGTGCTGATCGCCAGCCTGTTCATCGGCAATCTGCTGCTGCTCCTGCTGAATCTGCCGCTCGCGCCGGCCTGGGCGAGACTGCTGCAGATTCCGCGCCCCTACTTGTACGCCGGAATCCTGTTCTTCGCGTCGATGGGCGCGTACGCCGTCAACGCACAGCCCCTGGACCTGTTCCTGCTGCTGCTCCTGGGACTCCTCGGTTTCGCGATGCGCCGGTTCGGACTGCCGGTACTGCCGCTGATCATCGGCGTCATCCTCGGCCCGCGGGCCGAACTACAGGGACGGCGCTCCCTGCAATTGTCGGGCGGTGAGCTGTCCGGACTGGTGGGCGGACCGGTGTCCTACGTGGTCTACGCGGCGATCGTGCTGGTGCTCGTCTGGCCGCTGGTCCGACGGTTCGTCGTACGTCCGCTGCGTGAGCGAAACACGTGAGAGTCCGTGGGAGGGAGAACAGACATGACCGTACTGGTGGGTTACGTACCGTCACCCGAGGGTGAGGCGGCACTGCGCGCGGGGATCGACGAGGCCCGTCGGCGCGGCGAGAACGTACTGGTGGTGAACACCTCGCGGGGTGACGCCTATGTGGACCCACGCTTCGCGCAGAAGCCTGATCTGGCACATGTCCGCGAGGACCTGGCCGCGTTGGAGATCGACTTCGACATCCGCCAGGTGCTCGGCGGACGCGATGCCGCCGAGGAGATCATCGAACTGGCGGGACGGTCGGATGTGTCCCTTGTGGTGATCGGGCTGCGGCGCCGGAGCGCGGTCGGCAAGCTGATCATGGGGTCCGCCGCGCAGCAGATCCTGCTGGGGGCCGGCTGCCCGGTCCTCGCGGTGAAGGCTCCTTCCTGACACAGTCATCAGGAGTTCCCAGCCCCCTCGGAACTCACCCTCACCACATGGGAAAAAGATGATCCTCAGAACATTTCGCTGGCCGTTGGCCGTCACTGCGCTCGGTCTCGCCTTCGCCGCGTGGCAGTGGGGATGGGAGGCCTTCGGGGTCGTACTGATCCTGTCGGTCCTCGAGATCTCGCTGTCGTTCGACAACGCGGTCGTCAACGCCGGAATCCTGAAGCGGATGAATGCCTTCTGGCAGCGGATCTTCCTCACCGTCGGCATTCTGATCGCGGTGCTCGGTATGCGGCTGCTGTTCCCGGTCGTGATCGTCGCCATCAGCGCCAAGGTCGGCCCTGTCGAGGCGGTACGGCTCGCCCTCGATGAACCGGACCGGTACGAGAGCCTGGTGACCGACGCGCACCCGGCGATCGCGGCCTTCGGTGGCCTGTTCCTGTTGATGATCTTCCTCGACTTCATTTTCGAGGACCGTGACATCAAGTGGCTAGGCTGGATCGAGCGCCCGCTGGCCAAGCTCGGCAAGGTCGACATGCTGTCGGTCTGTATCGCGCTGATCGTCCTGCTGATCACGGCGCTGACCTTCGCCGCCCACGCCCATGTCAGCACGGGCCACGCGGACAAGTCCGCCACGGTGCTGCTCTCCGGTGTCGCCGGTTTGATCACGTATCTAGTGGTCGGCGGTCTCTCGGGATTCTTCGAGGGCCGGCTCGAAGAAGGGGAGGAACACGAACACGAGGAAGAGGAGGAGGCCAGGACCGAGGGCAAACCGGTGCAGGTTGTCGCCCTCGCCGGCAAGGCCGCGTTCTTCCTGTTCCTCTACCTGGAGGTCCTTGACGCCTCCTTCTCCTTCGACGGTGTCATCGGTGCCTTCGCCATCACCAACCACATCTTCTGGATGGCGCTGGGCCTCGGCATCGGCGCCCTCTACGTCCGGTCGCTCACCGTCTACCTGGTCCGCCAGGGCACCCTCGACGACTACGTCTATCTGGAGCACGGCGCGCACTACGCGATCGGCGCCCTCGCCGCGATCCTGCTGATCACCATTCAGCACCAGATCAGCGAGATCATCACCGGCCTGGTCGGCGTGGTCCTGATCGCGGCCTCGTTCCTGTCCTCCGTCCGCCGGAACAAGGCGCTCGAATCAGCCGAGTCGGACGACTTCGCCCCGGACAGGACGCCCAAGGTCTCGTCCGGGGGGTGAGCAGAGCCGGCAGCGATTCCCGGTCGGGGGGGGGCCTGGTCGGGGCGACTGCTACGACGGGACGGCGGCGCCGGAGTGCGACTCATCGGTCTCCGGCTCCTGCGGCGGGTCGCTGAGCTGCTCGCGCACATAGTTCCAGAACACCGCGATCATCGCGGCGACCGGTACGGCGAGCAGGCTTCCCACGATGCCGGCCAGACTGCCGCCCAGCGTCACCGCCAGCAGGATCACCGCCGCGTGCAGGCCCAGCCCGCGGCTCTGGATCATGGGCTGGAACACGTTGCCCTCGAGCTGCTGCACCACCACGATGATCGCCAGTACAAGCAGCGCGTCCGTCAGGCCGTTCGACACCAGCGCGATGAGAACCGCGACAAAACCCGCGAACAGTGCGCCCACGATCGGAACGAACGCGGAGACAAAGGTCAGCACCGCCAGCGGAAGCACCAGTGGTACCCCCAATATCCACAGGCCGATGCCGATCAGAACGGCGTCGAGCAGGCCGACGACCGCCTGGGAACGTACGAACGCGCCCAGGGTGTCCCAACTGCGCTCGGCCACGATCGGAACGTCGGTGGCGAGCCGACCCGGCAGCTGACGGGTGAGCCACGGCAGGAACCGCGGGCCGTCCTTGAGGAAGAAGAACATCAGGAACAGCGCCAGCACAGCAGTGACCACGCCATTGATCACAGTGCTCACACCCGTGGCGAATGCGGTGACCAGACTGCCGGCACTGTCTTGAAGGCGGGCGATCGCGGCGTCGGAAGCACTCGCGATCTGATCGTCGGCGATATTGAGCGGCGGCCCGGCGGCCCACTCGCGCACCTTCTCGATGCCCTCGACCACTCCATCGGTCAAGTCACCGGACTGGGACGCCACCGGCACCGCGATCAGCGCCACGACGCCCGCGGCGACCAGCAGGAACAACACGGTCACCGCCGACGCGGCCAGGGCGGGGCGCCACCCGCGCCGACGCAGAACCCGAGCCACGGGCCAGGTCAGCGTGGTGAGGAACAGGCCGACGATGAGCGGCCACACGACCGACCACATCCGGCCGAGAAGCCATAGGGCCACCCCGGTCATCACGAGGATCAGCAACAACTCGACGGAGATACGCGCTGATGCGCGGAGCGCGGCGCGGGCTTTCGTGGAACTCAAGGCGGCAGACATGGGGTCACCCTATGGGTACTCCAGTCATGCTCCGCTGTCGCTGCCGACGAGCGTCCAAACGGACGGCGGGACAATCAAGTTGGCTGGTGGCAAGGTTCGCGATGCGCTTTCAGCGTGCGTAGTCCGACCACGCCGGAATTGACGAAACCCGATATCGTCCTGGCGCACCGGATCAGCAGTGGAGGCGTCCCTGCCGATGACGGAACCAAGGAGTGCAGCGCTATGCGAATTCTCATGGTCGGAGCGGGCGGCGTGGGCACCGCGATCACCAAGATCGCGGCCCGTCGTTCCTTCTTCGAGCACATGGTCGTCGCCGACTACGACCGGGCACGGGCGGAGTCGGCCGTCGCCGGTGTCGGCGATGACGAGCGCAGATTCACCGCGGTACGGCTCGATGCCTCGGACACTGCCGGCGTACGGGCCGCCCTCGCCGAACACCGCTGCGACGTGCTACTCAATGCCACCGATCCTCGTTTCGTACTGCCGCTGTTCGATGCGGCACTCGCCCATGGCGCGCACTACCTCGACATGGCGATGTCCCTGTCCCGGCCGCACCCGTCACGCCCGTACGAGGAGTGCGGAGTGAAGCTGGGAGACGCGCAGTTCGCGCGGGCCGACGAGTGGGCGGCGGCGGGCCGGCTCGCACTGGTCGGCATGGGTGTGGAGCCGGGCCTGTCGGACGTCTTCGCCCGCTACGCCGCTGACGAACTCTTCGACGAGATCGAGGAGATCGGCATTCGTGACGGTGCCAACCTGGTCGTGGACGGGTACGACTTCGCGCCGTCCTTCAGTATCTGGACGACGATCGAGGAGTGCCTGAACCCACCGGTCGTCTACGAAGCGGATCGGGGCTGGTTCACCACGCCGCCCTTCAGCGAGCCGGAAGTCTTCGACTTTCCCGAGGGCATCGGACCGGTGGAGTGCGTCAACGTCGAGCACGAGGAAGTGCTGTTGATCCCACGGTGGTTGAAGGCCAAGCGTGTCACCTTCAAGTACGGTCTCGGCGACGAGTTCATCGGCGTCCTCCAGACCCTGCACAAGCTGGGTCTGGACCGCACAGATCCGGTCACCGTGGACGGCGGCGACAGCGGCAGGGTCGGGGTCTCCCCGCGGGACGTGGTCGCCGCCTGCCTGCCCGACCCGGCCGGCCTCGGGGACCGCATGCACGGCAAGACGTGCGCGGGCACGTGGGTCAAGGGAACCAAGGACGGCCGCCCCCGAGAGGTCTACCTCTACCACGTGGTAGACAACGAGTGGTCGATGCGGGAGTACGGCTCCCAGGCCGTGGTCTGGCAGACCGCGATCAACCCCGTGGCCGCTCTCGAACTCATCGCGTCCGGCGCCTGGCGCGGCAGCGGGGTCCTCGGCCCCGAGGCACTGCCTCCCCAGCCGTTCCTCGACCTGCTCACCGAGTACGGCTCGCCGTGGGGCATCCGCGAAGACACTCCCGTGGGCGGACTTGGGACCGGTGGCCCCACCCTCTGATTTCCTCCTGCCTTCCGCCTGACGTGGCTCAGGACTGTGGGCGAGGCTGCTCCACGTCCGTTCTCGCCGGGCGCTGTGCCGGCTGGGGTGCGGTCATGTCGAGGAGGAGCAGGGCATCGGCGTCGGGGGTGCCGGGTTCGGCGGTGTAGACGCTGAGCCGCTGGCCCGGGGTGCCTTCCAGGTGCATGGCCTGGGCGGTGAGGGTGATCGTGCCGACCTGCGGATGGTGGAAGGTCTTGTGGGCGGGTTTGCGGCCTGTCACGTCGTAGCGTTCCCAGAGTTTGGCGAAGTCGGGGCTCTTCAGGAGGAGTTCGCCGACGATGTTGGTCAGGTCGGGGGCGTCAGGTGCGGTGCCGGCGATGGCGCGCAGGCGGGAGACGCAGGCGCGGACCTGGGTGTCCCAGTTGGGGGACAGCTCGCGGGCGGCGGGGTGGAGGAAGAAGTAGCGGGCGAGGTTGCGCTGCCTGGCGGGCCAGTCGTCCAGGCCCGCGTACAGGGCGAGGCCGCCGGGGTTCCAGGCGAGGAAGTCCATGCTGCGGCTGAGGATGTAGGCCGGGTTGGTACGCATCGTCTCCAGCAGCAGCTTCAGGTGGGGGCGCACGGTACGGCTCGGGGCCGGGGGCGGTTCGGGCGCGTAACGGGCGGCGCGGGCGGCGAGATCCCGCAGGTGCTGGTGTTCCTGGTCATCGAGGTGCAGGGCCCGGGCGAGGGCGTCGAGGACGGAGGGGCTGGGGCGGGTCTCCTTGCCGCGTTCCAGGCGGACGTAGTAGTCGATGCTGATGCCGGAGAGGGTGGCCAGTTCCTCGCGGCGCAGCCCGGGGGTGCGGCGCAGCCCGGCGCCGACGGTGAGACCGACCTGGTCGGGAGTCGTCTGGGTGCGCCGGGCCCGCAGGAACCGGCCCAGCTCCGCGCCCTCGCTGCCGCCGGTGGTGTGCTCGGATGCCATGCCTTCAGTGTCACCCCGCGCTGACCTGGGCGGCAGCGCGGTGAGGGGCCCTGTCATTACCCCGAACGGCCCGGCCTGCCTACGAGCGCGGGAAAGCGCGAGGCTAGTCAGGCGATGCCCTGTTCCCACCCTGCGGCAGTCGGCCTCCCCCGGCGTACCGGTCAAGGAACAAATCGTCGTCCGTGGCCGCGCGTCACGGTGGGCGAACACGAGGGTGGGCGGACCAGGGTGGACACAGCAGGAAAGACGAGAGAGCGGAGAGAACGAATGCGTTACATCAAGCTGCGTGACCTGGAGGTTTCCAGGATCGGACTGGGTGCGATGGGGATGTCCTTCGGCTACACCGGCTCCGGGACGGACGAGGCGGAGTCCCTCCGTACTCTGCACCGGGCGCTGGAGCTGGGCGTCACACTGATCGACACCGCCGAGATCTACGGCCCCTACGCCAACGAGGAACTTGTCGGCCGGGCGCTGAAGGGCCGACGTGACCAGGTGGTGCTGGCGACGAAGTTCGGCCTCGTCTCGCACGCGGGCGAGGGGCCGTCGAACCTCGACAGCAGCCCGGCCAACATCCGTACGGCCGTCGAGGGCTCACTCACGCGGCTGGGCACCGACCACATCGACCTGTACTACCAGCACCGGGTCGACCCGAACACCCCGATCGAGGAGACGGCCGGCGCGGTCGGCGAGCTGGTCGCCGAGGGCAAGGTCCGCGCGTTCGGCCTGTCCGAGGCCGGCCCCGACACCATCCGCCGCGCGCACGCCGTCCACCCGGTCACCGCCGTCCAGTCGGAGTACTCCCTGTGGACCCGCGGCGTGGAGGAACGGGTACTGCCGGTGCTGCGCGAGCTGAACATCGGCCTGGTGCCCTTCTCACCGCTCGGGCGCGGCTTCCTGACGGGCACGATCCGCTCCGCCGACCAGTTCGACGAATCCGACTTCCGGAACGGCAACCCGCGCTTCACCGGCGAGAACTTCCAGCGCAACCTGCGCATCGCCGACGAGGTCCAGGCCGTCGCCACCGGAGCCGGCGCCACGCCCGCACAGGTCGCGCTGGCCTGGCTGCTCGCACAGGGCGACGACATCGCGCCCATCCCCGGCACCAAGCGTGTGAGCCGGGTCGAGGAGAACACCGCCGCCGACGGCGTCGAGCTGACCACCGAGCAGATCGACAAGCTCAACAGCCTGCCCCCTGCCGCAGGGGAGACCCACAGCGAGGCCCAGCGGCGGATGCTCGAACGCTGACCCGGCTGTCGCGCGTGTGCGGACAGCTCATCACCTTCTGAAGCCGCACCGCCCCGCGCGGCCGCCTGACCAGCCCGCCCCACACCCGGCACCCGGCACCACAAGGAAGAACCCATGCAGCACGTCACCCTCAACAACGGCATCGAGATGCCGGTCCTCGGCTTCGGCGTCTACCAGATCCCGCCGGAGCAGACCGAGCAGGCCGTCTCCGACGCCCTCGCCGTCGGCTACCGGCTGCTCGACTCCGCAGCCGCGTACGGCAACGAGGAGGCGGTCGGCCGCGCCATCAAGAGCAGCGGCATCCCGCGCCAGGAGCTGTTCGTCACGACCAAGTTGTGGGTCCAGGACGCCCCCGCCCAGGACAACACCCGGCGCGCCTTCGAGACCTCCCTGAACAGGCTGGGCCTGGACTACCTCGACCTGTACCTGATGCACCAGCCCTTCGGCGATGTCTACGGCCAGTGGCGTGCCATGGAAGCCGTCAACGCGAGGGGCTCGCCAAGGCGATCGGTGTCGCCAACTTCCATCCGGACCGGCTCCTGGACCTCGTCCTCAACAACGAGGTCACGCCTGCGGTCAACCAGATCGAGACCCACCCGTTCTTCCAGCGCACCGCCGACCAGGACCTCATGCGCGAGCACGGTGTCCGGCACCAGTCCTGGGGCGGCTTCGCCGAGGGCGAGAACGAACTGTTCACCCACCCTGTCCTGAGCGAGATCGGCCAGGCGCACGGCAAGTCCGTGGCGCGGGTCGTGCTCCGTTGGCTGA
This sequence comes from Streptomyces sp. NPDC093544, assembly GCF_040683495.1. Taxonomy (NCBI): domain Bacteria; kingdom Bacillati; phylum Actinomycetota; class Actinomycetes; order Kitasatosporales; family Streptomycetaceae; genus Streptomyces; species Streptomyces sp. NPDC093544. Next base: position 177,847 of record NZ_JBFBEA010000008.1, read on the forward strand.
TCCAGCGCGGCGTCGTCGCGATCCCGAAGTCCGTCCGCCGCGATCGGATGGCGCAGAACATCGACGTCTTCGACTTCGAGCTCACCGGCGACCAGCTGGCCCGGATCGCCGGCCTCGACACCGGCACGACGCTGTTCTTCGACCACCACGACCCCAAGATGGTGGCGTGGCTCAGCAAGCGCCGTCTGGACGGCTGAGCAGCAGAAGTTCCACAACTCCCAAAAAGGGATGGCCCGCCCGGCCCGCGCAAAGCGGCCCGGACGGGCAACGTGGCTCAGTGGAGGTCAGGGAGTGAGCTGCCACCGCTCGATGTAGCCGACATCGATCGAGGCCAGGTCACGGACCCTCAGTTTCCAGGTGCCGTCGATCGGCTGCGCGGAGGCGTCGACCGTGAAGGTCTGGTCGACGTTGTCGGCGGCGCCGCCGCTGCGGTTCGACAGCGAGTAGACGGTGCCGTTGGGGCCCACCAGATCGACCGTCAGGTCACCGCGGTACGTGTGGACGATCTTGACGTAGACCTGGGTGGTGGCCGAGGCGTTGCCGTCCTGGCCGGTGATGACGATCGGGGACTCCACCGCGGCTCCGACGTCGGGGATGTCGACGCGCGTGCCGTTGGCGTAGATGTTCGCCACGCGCCAGTCGAACGTCACCGGGGCGGTGGCGCCGGTGCTGTCGGTGACCGTCAGTATCACCTCGCTGGTTCCGGCAGTGGTCGGGACGCCGGAGATCAGCCCTGTGTCGCTAAGCGTCAGACCGTCCGGCAGGCCGGTGGCCTCGTAGGTCAGGCCGGCGCCGGAGTTGGTGGTGTACGCCTCGGCCTGCAGGGAGACGGACTGGCCGACACCGCTGGTCTGGTCGGCGATGGGAGCCACGTTGACGCCGAGCGCTATCCGGCTGCCGACGTTGATCCCGGCCCAGGCGGAGGCGACGGCGAGGTAGGTGTCGCTGTACGCGCCGAACAGGTCGGCCGCGGCCCGCAGGGTCGCGGTACGGGCACCGGCGTAGTTGGTGGTGGAGGTCATGTAGGTGGTGAGGGCCCGGTACCAGATCTGCTCGGCGTTCTCGATGCCGATGCCGGTCACGGCCACGCCGTCGTAGGTCGGGCTGTCGTAGGCGACCCCGTTGACGGTCTTGGTGCCGCTGCCCTCGGAGAGCAGGTAGAAGAAGTGGTTGGCCGGGCCGGAGGAGTAGTGGACGTCGATGCCGCCGAGCGAGGAGTCCCAGTTGTCGCGGGACGCCCCGTCCTTGGAAGGCTTGTCCATGTACCGCAGCGGGGTGCCGTTGCCGCGGATGTCGATCTTCTCGCCGACCAGGTAGTCGGGAACGTCGGCGTCCAGGTTGGCGTGGAACTCCACAGCGGCGGCGAAGATGTCCGAGGTCGCCTCGTTGAGGCCACCGGACTCGCCCGAGTAGACCAGGCCGGCGGTGGCCGCGGTGACGCCGTGGGTCATCTCGTGCGCGGCGACGTCGAGGGAGGTCAGCGGGTGGGTGTTGCTCGCGCCGTCGCCGTAGGTCATGCAGAAGCAGCTGTCGGACCAGAAGGCGTTGACGTACGCGTTGCCGTAGTGCGCCCGGCTGTAGGCGGCCACACCGTCGTTGCGGATGCCGTTGCGGCCGAACACGTCCTTGTAGTAGTCCCAGGTGGCCGCGGCGCCGAACGCGACGTCCACACCGGCTGTCTGCCGGTTGGCCGGGGTGCCGTCGCCCCAGACATCGTTGTCATCCGTAAAGAGGGTTCCAGTGCCGGAGGTCCCCTGGTTCAGGTCGTACGTCTTGTGGCCGGCCCGGTCGGGGTCCTCCAGCTGGTACGTCGAGCCGGCGAGCGTGGTGCCCAGCGGGACCGTCCCGCTGTACTGCCCCGTGCCGCTGCCGGTTTGCACCTTCTCGAAGTCGAAGACGGCCTTGCCCGAGGCGGCATCGGTGATGACGTGGAGCTCGCTCGGCGTGCCGTCGTGCTGGATGCCCTCCACCACCGACTCCCAGGCCAGGAGCGGCTCGGCTCCGCCGGCCCAGACGACCAGCCGCGGGGCGTCGTCGACCGCGGGACTCTTGGCCTCGGCCTTCTTGGCGACGGCAAGTGCCTTGCCTGCGGCGGCTTTAGAGGTGATGCGGGGGGTGGTCGTCGGCACCTTGATGGTGTCCTCGGTGGCCTCGGACACCGTGCTGCGACCGTCCTTGGCGTGCACGATCAGATCGCCGCCGAGGACCGGCAGGCCGGCGTAGGTGCGCTCGTAACGGGTGTGCGTGGTGCCGTCGGCGTCCTTCGCGACGTCCTTGACGATCAGCTTCTCCTTGGAGCCGAGGTCGAGGATCTTGGCAGTGTCGCCGACCGCAAGTGCCGCGCTCTTCATGAGCGCGGCATGCTTGGCGGGAGACAGTTCCGCCGGGGCCGCACCGGCCCGGGGAGTGGCGATGATCTTCGAGTCACCGCGGTCGCGGGGAGCCGCGGATCCGATGCCGGTCTGGAAACCTGCGGCGAGCAGAGTGCCCGCGGTGGTGAGGGCCAACGCTGCCGTGTATCTGCGTCGGTTGAAGGTGCGGTGTGGCCGGAGCAAGAGCTTCTCCTCTGCGACGGTGGGCCTGTGAGGGGGCCGGGGAGAGCAGGTCGGCGGGGTGGGGCCGACCGGCGACGCACTGAAAAGGAAGGGCGCGGCACGAGATGACACGGCGGCGTGTCCGAGCTCCGTGGCGCGCAAGGCGTGGGGGTGTGAAGGAAAGGTGAATGCGCGAAGATCAGAATGGCACCGCCCACGCGATCTTGTCATGGATACGCCAATAGAAAGGCTCGAATTGGCCCATGCTTCCTGGGTGTTCCTCTTGACGCACGGCACTTTTCGGCCGCCGCCGGGCTGTGGGACGGCCCGCCCGGAACCAAGCCCGGGGTCGAGTCCGCGAGCGCGACGGCGAACCACTTCCTCGACCCCCGCGGGCCGGACGGCCACGTAGAGCGTGCCACTGTTCGAGGCCGATGGGGCGGCTCTGGCAGAGCTGCCCGTCGGGTCGAGCCGGGAGTCGGTTGCCGACCGTGGTCAAGGTACGGCTCGCACCTCTACCCAGGTGAGTTACCGCGGCTGGCGGCAGCGAGGCTGCCATGGCAGGGTCAGCATGCTCGTGAACGTGCCGTTGGTGAGGGAGAGTTCGTGGACACGCAGGTGTGGGACGCACTGGTCGCTTCGATGAAGAACGCGTACACCGCGGGTCTGAGCGAGGGCGCGGTGCCCCGCCCGGTCATCATGCCCCTGGTACGCGGCGAACTCGTCGGCCTGATCTGGGTGCGCCCCATCAAGACCGGCGACGACGCACTCACCGGCATTGCCCAGCTCTCGAACATCGCCGCGGCGGCCGGCGCCGACGAAGTCGTCCTGGCCTGGGAGACCCGTGATGTCGCCACCGCCTGCGAGCTGCCGGCCGTCGGCCCGACACCCTGCCTCAACATGGTGCACGCCACGAAGGAGGGCCACCTCCTCCACCAGTTCCCCTACGCCGAGCAGCCGTCGGCCCACTCCCCCGACGGCTCGGTCGAACCGCAGTGGCTTCCGGCGCCTGAGCCACAGCCGGGCGCCGAGCTGGTGCCGCCGGTCCAGGCCGCGGTCGACTTCTCCTTCACCCCGCTCGAGTTGGACCACCCCTCCCCCTTCGGCGTCACCGTCATCCTGATGGAAGAGGACGGCTTCAGCGTGCGCCTGACCGAGGCGTTCGCCCCCTGACCACGCGGCGACGGGCGGAGCTGGAGCTGAGCGCCGCATGACACACGCCTCTCGTTGGGGAACCTGCTGGGCATCGGCGAGCCGATCGTCTGAGCATCACACCTGGCCTGGGTCACAAGGAATTCGCCCTCCCCTGGTTGCGGGGTGGCAGGCAGGCGTGAGAGCCCCCTGTCCGCCAAGCCGCTGATCGCCGTACGACGGAAAGGCAACGGCCGCCCGTACGACGGGGAAGGCACTGGCCGCCGGCCCGGCCTCGGCTGCCGGACCGGCGAGGACTGGAAGGAACCCGCTCAGGTGACCGGTTGAGGCTGCACGTGGGCTCCAGCGGGCGTCCGAGGCAGGACGTCGATCAGCCGGGGACGATGCACAAGGGATGCCCTGCCGGATCGGTGAGAACCCGCGCCTTGGAAGCCTCATGGGGCTGGTGATCCGGCTTGCCCGCGCCCAGCTCCAGCAGACGGGCCTCGGCTTCGTCCAGGTCCTCCTCGACCCTGAAGCACATGTGAAGCTGCTGGGGAACGGACTGGTCGGGCCAGTGCGGAGCGCGGTAGTCGTCGACCCGTTGAAAACCGATGAGGAGTCCGCCCTCCCCGTTGAGACCCGCGAAGTCCGCGTCCGACTTCGGGTGGGGTTCGAAACCGGTGGCCTGCTGATAGAACGCCGCCAAGGCCGGCGGATCAGGGCAGTCGAGCGTTATCGCGGCCAACTTCATCTGCAGGGACATGGCGCCTCCGGGCCGACCAGTGGACTTCCGCGATGAACACCCTAGAGGCGGCTGCCTACAGATATCCGGGGCAGAGCTTGCGGACAACCCACAGGCGGGCGAATCAAGCGGCGAAATTGAAACCGTTCAATCGCCCACGACACAGATGCGCCAGGCCCCACCGAGAGCGCATGCCCACCAGATGGCCCGTCAAGAAAGTCTCTGCACGCTCATTGACCCTCATCCCTCACGCCCCTACGTTCACCTACGTTCACCGCTGTGAATCGATTCATCATTCCTACGTGAGGGGCCGTAGTGATCAGCAGGAGGAACATCCTGGCGAGTGCGGCGGCCACGGTGGCCGCAACGGCCGCCGCTGGACCAGCAGTCGCCGCACCGGTTTCCACACCCGTCTCGGCAGAAGCACAACGCGGCGCCCCGCGCGTCACCGCGCCGACCGTCGAGTACGTTCAGCACCCCTTGGGCCTCGACGCTCAACACCCCCGGATGAGCTGGCCGATGGCCTCGGACAGACCGGGGGTACGCCAGAGCGCCTATCAGGTCCGCGTCGCCTCCAGCGCGTCGGGCCTGTCGCACCCGGATGTGTGGGACAGCGGGAAGGTCGTGTCCGGCGAGTCCGTCCTCGTCCCGTACACGGGTCCCCAACTCAAGCCGCGGACACGCTACTTCTGGTCTGTTCGTGTGTGGGACACCGACGGCAACGCTTCCGGGTGGAGCGCACCGTCATGGTGGGAAACCGGTCTCATGGAGAGTGCGCAATGGTCCGCTGAATGGATCTCCGCTCCCCCGGTCCTCACGGACGCGCCACCCCTGGAGGGCAGCGCGTGGATCTGGTTCCCCGAAGGCGATCCGGCCAACAGCGCTCCGGCAGGCACCCGTTGGTTCCGCCGAACCGTCGAAATCCCGGACGGGGTCACGGCGGCGACCTTGACCATCACGGCGGACAACGTGTACGCCGTCTCCGTGAACGGCACCGAGGTGGCCCGCACCGACCTGGCGACGGAGTTCGAGAACTGGCGCCGACCGGCTGTCATCGACGTGCTCCCCCAGGTGGGTTCCGGCAAGAACGTCATCGCGGTCTCGGCGATCAACGCGACCGTGGGACCCGCCGGCCTGGACGCCGTCCTCACCCTCCACACGGCATCCGGCGAGCAGCGGATTGTCACCGACGCCTCCTGGAAGTCGACGGACCAGGAGCCTGCCGACAACTGGCGCGAGGCCGGTTTCGACGACGGCGGGTGGCCGGCGGCGAAGGTGGCGGCCGCGTGGGGAGCCGGGCCCTGGGGCAGGGTCGTCCCGGTGAAGTACGCCGCCAACCAACTGCGGCACGAGTTCCGACTGCCGCGCAAGAAGGTGTCACGCGCACGCCTCTACGCCACGGCTCTCGGCGTGTACGAGGCTCATCTCAACGGCCGCCGCGTGGGACGCGATCAGCTCGCTCCCGGCTGGACCGACTACCGCGAACGCGTCCAGTACCAGACCTACGACGTCACCAAGTTGCTGCGGATCGGCGGCAATGCCATCGGCGCGTACGTGGCGCCTGGCTGGTACGCGGGCAACGTCGGGATGTTCGGGCCCCACCAGTACGGCGAACGCCCGGCGCTGCTGGCGCAGTTGGAGATCGAGTACGCCGACGGGACGAGTGAACGCATCACGTCGGGCGCGGACTGGCGGGCCGCCGCCGGGCCGATCGTCGCCGCCGACCTGCTGGGCGGGGAGACGTACGACGCACGCAAGGAGACCCCTGGCTGGACCTCACCCGGTTTCGACGACCGGACCTGGCTCGACGTCAGTGGCGCGGGTGACGCCGCTCCCGACCTGATCGTCGCGCAGGTGGACGGCCCTGTTCGGGTGGCCGAGGAACTCTCGGTCAAGAAGGTGACCGAGCCCGAGCCAGGTGTCTTCGTCCTCGATCTGGGCCAGAACATGGTGGGGTCGGTACGGCTGCGCGTCACGGGCGACGCGGGAACGGCCGTACGTCTGAGACACGCCGAGGTTCTCAACCCGGACGGCACCCTCTACACCGCGAATCTGCGCACCGCCGCGGCGACCGACACGTACACCCTCAAGGGCGGCGGCGAGGAGACGTACGAGCCGCGCTTCACCTTCCACGGTTTTCGCTACGTCGAAGTGACCGGGTTCCCCGGCACACCTTCGGCGAAAGCCGTGACCGGTCGCGTCATGCACACCTCCGCCCCCTTCACCTTCGAGTTCGAGACCGACGTCCCGATGCTCAACAAGCTGCACCGCAACATCACTTGGGGTCAGCGCGGCAACTTCCTCTCCGTGCCGACGGACACACCCGCGCGTGACGAACGCCTGGGATGGACGGGTGACATCAACGTCTTCGCGCCGACGGCGGCCTACACGATGGAGTCGGCCCGTTTCCTCAGCAAGTGGCTCGTGGACCTGCGCGACGCGCAGACCGCGGAGGGCGCCTTCACGGATGTGGCGCCCATGGTCGGCACGATCGGCAACGGCGTCGCCGGCTGGGGGGACGCGGGGGTCACGGTCCCCTGGTCCCTATATCAGGCGTACGGAGACCGGCAGGTGCTGGAGGATGCCTGGCCGTCCATCGAGGCCTGGCTGACCTACTTGGAGAAGCACAGCGGCGGGCTGCTGCGGCCGGACGCCGGATACGGCGACTGGCTGAACGTGTCCGACGAGACGCCGAAGGATGTCGTCGCCACCGCGTACTTCGCGCACAGTGCCGACCTCGCGGCCCGGACGGCCAAGGAACTCGGCAGGGACTCCGCCCCCTACCTCGACCTCTTCGAGCGCATCCGCGCGGCGTTCCGACACGCGTATGTCACCGCTGACGGCAGAGTGAAGGGTGACACGCAGACGGCCTATGTCCTCGCCCTGTCGATGGACCTGCTGCCGACAGCCCTGCGCACAGCGGCGGCCGACCGTCTCGTCGCTCTGATCGAGGCCAAGGACTGGCATCTGTCCACCGGCTTCCTCGGTACGCCCCGGCTGCTGCCCGTCCTCACCGCCACGGGGCACACCGACGTCGCCTACCGGCTGCTCCAGCAGCGTTCCTTCCCCAGCTGGGGCTATCAGATCGACAAGGGCGCCACCACGATGTGGGAACGCTGGGACTCCATCCGGCCCGACGGCAGCTTCCAGACCCCGGACATGAACTCCTTCAACCACTACGCCTACGGTTCGGTGGGCGAGTGGATGTACGCGAACATCGCCGGCATCTCGGCGGGCCGGCCCGGCTACCGTGAGATCGTCATCCGGCCCCGCCCGGGGGGTCAAGTCACCACGGCCCGCGCCACGTTCGCGTCGGTCTACGGCCCGATATCGACGCAGTGGCGACAGCGGACCGACGGATTCCTCCTGACGTGCGCCGTGCCGCCCAACACGACCGCCGAAGTGTGGATCCCCGCGGCTGCTCCGGACGCGGTCGCGCACACTCACGCAACGTTCCTGCGCCACGAGGACGGCTGCGTGGTGTACCAGGTCGGTTCCGGCAGCCATCGCTTCACGACGTAAGGCGTACGTCGCCTGCCCGCGGTGCGTGAACCGCGGGCAGGCGGCACGGAGCGGAGTCAGGCCGTGAGCTGCGGGTAGAGGTTGGTGATGTCACCGGACACGGCCGCCTTCACCTGACGGGACGTCTCGTCGGCGAGTACCTCGAACGCGCCCTTCTCGATCCCGTCCAGCGCCTCCTTGGCGATGTCGGCGGGCTTCGACTTGGGCTGGGTCACCGCCGCGGTCATGTCGGTGTCGACGTACCCCATGTGCAGGCCCGTCACACCGATGCCGCGCTCCAGCAGCTCGATCCGGATGGCATTGGTCTGCAGCCAGAACGCGGCCTTGGTGGCCGAGTACGCGCCGTGCCAGGCGACCCAGGAGAGCGCCGAGTGCGCGTTGAGGATGTGGCCGCCGCCGTTGCGCTCGATCACCGGCACGAAGGCCCGCGTCAGGTTCAGCGGGCCGAAGAAGTTGGTCTCGAAGACATTCCGGATGTCCTCGATCGGTGCGTCCAGGTAGGTGTCCGGTGAGCTGCCGCCGGCGTTGTTGATCAGCACGGTGACATCGGGCGCGGCGGTCACCAGCGCGTCGATCGAGGCCTGGTCGGTGACCTCCAGAGCCAGCGGTACGACGCGGGGGTCGGTGCTCGGCTGAGGGTTGCGCGCGGTGGCGTACACCTTCTTCACGCCACGGGTCAGCAGATCGTCCACGATCGCCTTGCCGATGCCGCGGTTGCCGCCGGTGACGAGTACGACGGCGCCTTCGAGAGTGGTCATCTCAACTCCAGAGAGAGTGGTCATCCGATTGGAAACCGATCGGTTTCCCCACACCGTAAACCGATCGGTTTCCTTATGCAAGCCGAGCCGGTACTCTCAATGGCATGACGACCTCGACGACACCCCGCGAGCGCCTGCTGGACGCGGCGGGCGAACTCTTCTACCGCGACGGCATGGGCGTCGGCGTGGATGCCCTGTGCAAGGCCGCGGGGGTTTCGAAGAAGTCGATGTACCAGTTGTTCCGGTCCAAGGACGAGGTGATCGCCGAGAGCCTCGCCGGCCTCGGCCCGGCCTATCAGGCCGCCCTGCTCCCGCCCACGGACGACGAGCACTCACCGCGCGAGCGCATCCTGACCGTGTTCGACCGGCAGGACCGGATGGCCGCCGAGGGCAACTTCCTCGGCTGCCCCTTCGTGAGTGCGGCGGTGGAGCTCAAGGACCCCGAGCACCCGGGCAGCGTGGTCGCACGCCAGCTCAAGCAACACCTGACCGACTTCTTCCGGACCCAGCTCGTCGCCGCCGACGCGAAGGACCCGGAAACCCTGGCCGTCCAACTGACGATCGTCTTCGACGGCACGAGCGCCCGGGCCGTCGTCCAGGCCCAAGCCCTCGCCGGCATCGGCACGGTCACGGCGGCGGCGCTCCTGGACGCCGCGGGGGTCAAGTAGAGCGGGGTTCAAGTGGAAACGAACCCGTCCCGTACCGATCTCCCGGTACCGAAAGGCGTCCACGGGGGCGCGCCGGTCACCACCCAGGGGTTATCCGCGAAGTCGAGCGCGGAGAAAGTGGGCCATGCGGTCTGCCTGGGCAGGCGTTACCCGCTCCTCCCTCGGTCGCTGAAGCAGGCCGAAGACGCCGGGCCCCCGGTGCTCTGGTGGTAGGTCCGCCATGCGCGGCACGATGTGGAAGTGCACGTGGGGCCACCCGCCGGTGCTGGTCGACGACCTACCTGGAATCGGCCTATCCCGCGGTGCGGGCGGCCTGCCTGGCTCCCCCCGAGACACTGACCGCAGCGTGCGGACCGGCGCCCCGGCCGGATATGGGGGCCGGCACGGCCGTCCGGCCGCCGAGTGCGGTGGAGAACTGGTCGGTGACCTGGGCCAGGGCCGCGGCGGCAGCCGGGGCGATGGTCAGCGTGCCGCCGTCGCCCACGGTGATGTCCTTGTCGAGGGTGAACCAGCCCGGAACGATGTGCGCGGCCCCCATGGAGCTCAGCACCGGGCGCAGCGCGTAGTCGATGGCAAGAACGTGGGCCGTGCTGCCGCCGGTGGCCAGCGGCAGAACCGTCTTGCCGGTCAGCGCGTACTGCGGGAGCAGGTCGAGCAGTGACTTCAGCAGCCCCGAGTAGGCGGCCTTGTAGACGGGGGTGCCGATCACCACCCCGTCCGCCTGCTCGAACAGTGCCGTGGCCTCGATGATCGCGGGGTGCCCGAAGTCGGCGCCGAGCAGCGCCTCGGCCGGCAGGGTCCGCACATCCAACGGGGTCACCTCATGGCCCTGGCGCCGGAGCCGGTCGTCCAGGTGACGCACGAGCCGTGCGGTGCGGGAGGTGGCGGAGGGGCTTCCGGAGACGGACAGGATGGCGGCCATGAAAGGACCTTCCGGGTTCAGGGTTCAGAAGTACCGGGACGGGATGGGCGGGACGGTTCTCCGTCGGCGCACGTCGGTGTACGACGGTCTACGTCTGCGCAGGTCTGCGCACATCTGTGAAGTGCTGCCGCTGCCTGCGTGCCGGACGGACAGCAGCTCTCACCAAGCGCTGGATTCCACCGCGATCACCGGCACCAGTTCGTTGCGCAGGGTCTCCAGGAAGGTGACGGTCTCGGCTGCCACCGAGCGGTGCTGGAGGTCGTTCAGGACATCGTGGTGGGCGCCGCGGACGATCGACAGACGGGCGCGGGACAGTGACTTGGCCGCGCGGCCGAGTGCGTTGTGGTCCGCCAGCGGGTCGGCATCGCCGATGAGGATCAGCGTGGGGATGTCGACGTCGTTGTCGTACGCCGCCGTGAGCAGTGCGGTCGGCACGGCGTCGTTGAGAGAGCCACGCCGGACCTGGGAGTCGTCGGTGAGCGTGCCTCGATGGGCGGGGCAGGAAGTACGTGCGTCGAGTTCGTCGTCCCACGTTCGGCCGGCGGTGGCCGTGTGGCCCGGAAGCCCCGCGAGCACGACAGCGTCCGGCCACCATGCCGCAGGGGACTCCGAGTTCTCCGTACGGTTGAGGAGTGCGGCGACGGCGGCGGCACCCGCGTCGGACCCCACCAGTACGACGGGGCGTACGACACCGTCCTCGGCCACGGTTCCCTCGACGGCGTCGGCTAGCCGTGCGCCGAGTCGGGACAGTGAGCCGGTCAGATCATCGGCGTCGATCTCCGGTGCGTCGATGACGCGCACGCGGTAGGCGTCGGCGGCGAGCCGGCTGCCGAACCGGCCGTAGGTCGCCCGGGTCTCTCCCCTGCCGGGCACCACCACGACGGTGCCGCGCGTACGAAGGCCTTCGGGGCCGTGGTGGTCGGTGTACTCGGTCATCTCATACTCCTGCGGGTTCGGGCTCGGGATCGCGCGCGGGCTTCCAGCCCAGGGCGGGTGCCACCTCGGTCGCGATGAGCTCCAGGGCTCGGACCGCGGCGTCGTGGTCGGGGACGGCGGGGTTGAACTGGGTGATCAGGTCGGTTGCCACCGGCAGGACCTTCTCCCGCCGGAGCTCCGCGACGATCTCGTCGGGATGGCCGTAGAACGAGTGGAAGCGGCGCAGCGCCTCGTCCCCGTCGAGGTCCTTGGGGAAGGCACCGCTCTCCGCCATGCGCAGCGCCGCCCGGTGGACGTCGTCGCCGATGTGCTGGAGCGCCGTGCGCCGGTCCTTCGCCGGGAACACGAAGCGGGACAGCCCGATCCGGGGGCGCCGCGGTTGGTCCCAGGCGGCGAGGAACGCGTCCGCCCAGGGACGCTGCACCTCGTCGGTCGGGGCGTCGAATCCGTACGCCGCACGGTTGAGCAGAAGGTTCGACCCACCCGCCGCGGCGTAAGCCGCCCCCTCCCCGCTGAAGACGCCCTGCCAGATCCGGTCGGTGAAGTCGTCGGCCGGCGGCTGAATACGAAAGCCGGGCGCACCGACTTCCTCATTGGCCAGGGCCTGCCGCAGCACGCCGAGGTTCTCGCTCGTCAACTCACGCTTGCGGGCCACGTCCTTGCCGAACGCGGCGTACTCCAGACTGCTGGAACCGCTGCCCACTCCGATCTCGACGCGGCCGCCGCTGAGGGTGTCGACGGCGGAGACGTCCTCGGCGAGGCGGACCGGGTCCTCCAGCGGAAGGATCGTGATGGCGGTGCCGAGCCGGATCCGGGTGGTTCTCGCCGCGGCGTGGGCGAGGAAGGGCCACGGCGAGGACAGCCCGCCACCGCCGAGCGAGACGTGGTGCTGGGCGACCCAGCCGACGTCGAAGCCGAGTTCGTCGGCGACGACGAACAGGTCCTGGGCGTTGCGGTAGGTCCGGGCCAGGTCGTTGCCGCGGCCCTGGACGTGGGTGAGGAAGCCGAGTCTGAAGCGCGGCGTCTCGGTCGTCATGATGGGATCGCCTTTCAGCGAGCGGGCTGCGGGGAGGTCGGCGGAATGCCTCGCGCCACTCGTAGTTGACGCTCAGTCAGATACCGGTACGCGGTGACAAGTTCATGAAGCTCCGTCATGTCCCGGCCGCGCCCGCGGCGACGAGGTCTCCGGCCTCCGCCTCCTGCCGGTTCCCGCCCAGTACGCGGTCGAGGACCGTGGCCGCACCTCCGTCGGGAAGCTCCGTGCCTCGCCAGGCGACGTGCTGGTCGGGGCGTACGAGGACGTTCGCGGTGCCGTAGATCGCGTGGGCCCCGGGGTCGGTCAGGTGAATGACCGTGAAGGGCAACGCGCGGGCCGCGGCCTCCGCGACGAAGGCCCGCTCGATCCCTCGGTCCTCGGTGAGGACGACTAGGGCGAAGGAATTGCCTATGCGGTCGTGGAGCGTCCCTCCGTACGGATCGACAGGGCCGTCGGGCGCCCGGTGGCCCGGTCGCGGGTCGTCCTCGTAGACGTCCGCGCGCCAGGGGGGTTCGGATTCGAGCTGGCCGGGCTCGTACCAGATCGCGGTCGAGTCGTCGTACCGCTCGTCGAAGGTGACACCCGCCGCGTTGACGTGGTCCTGGCGCAGCCGCTCACCGATCACGGTCCGGCGCCGTGTCGCCTCGGGGCTGAGGTCACGGTCGTCGGGGATGCCGTCTCGACGGATCTCGTCGAGGGTGGCCCGGGCGCGCCGCGCGCGCTGCAGGGAGTGGTCGGCGATCCGCCAGTTGTGCCTGCGCCGCTCCTGATCGTAGGAGTCGAGCAGTGTCTCGGGGGCGTGTCCGGCGAGCACTGCGGCCAGTTTCCAGCCGAGGTTGACGACGTCCCCGATGCCCTCGCCGAGGTTGCCACCGGGCGTACGGACATGGGCGGCGTCGCCGACGAGCAGGACCCGGCCGCGGCGGAAGTTCTCGGCGATCCGAGTGGCCTCGTAGAAGGTCGTCGCCGAGACCAGGTCGAGATCGAGGTCGAACCCGAACGCGGCCCGGCCGATCTCCAGCAACTCCCCCTCGCTGGGCTCGTACGAGAGCGGGTAGGGGCCGGCGTACACCCGCCACTCGCGGGTGCTCACCGCCGCCAGGAAACCGGACGCCCTGTGGTTGAAGACGAGGTTGGTGGCGCTCGGCGCCGCGCCGACGCGGGCGGAGACATCGCCGGTGCGGACGATGAGGCGCAGCCGCTTCTCGGTGGCGTGCTCGCCTTCTCGGTCGATGCCGGCCAGCCGGCGGGTGGTGCTGCTGCCGCCGTCGGCACCGAGGACGTAGGCCGCGCGGACGGTGCGCCGTTCGCCGGAGTCGGCGTCGAGAACCTCGGCGTCGATGCCGTCGGCGTGTTCGTGCAGGGCCCGCAGTTCCCAGCCGCCGGCCACGTCGACACCGCGCTCCTTGAGGTGTTCGAGGAAGACCTGCTGGAGCACGGTCTGCGGCCGACGCAGCGCCTCGACGGATGCCCTTTTGGCCTCGCCGTTGAAGGCCGGTCGCGGCACGGGCACCAGTTCGTGGCCGACAAGAGAGGTGAGGAGTTTGATGCCCTGGTTCCACTCCGGGGGGAAGGTCCAGGCATCGCGGATGCGCTGGAGGAGTCCCCAGCGGCGGAAGTGCTCCACCACGCGCGGGGTGTGGCCCATCGCGCCCGCCCGCACCAGAGTCGCGGTGCGGGCGCGGTCGACGACGGCGACCTGGACGCCGCGGGCGGTCAGCTCGGTCGCCGCCGACAGACCGACCGGGCCGGCTCCGACGATCAGTACGTCGACGGTGGTCGGGGGTGTGTCGAGGGGGAACCGTACGGTGTGGACGTCGCGCCCACCCGTCACCGACAGTTCGCTCATGGCGCGGCCTTCAGTCGTTCGCGAGCTGGGGCTCGCGGGTGTGGCGGTTGGCGGGGATCGGCAGGCCGAGATTGCCGCGCAGGGTGTCGGCCGCGTACTCGGTGCGGAACAGGCCGCGCTTCTGCAGGAGCGGGACGACACTGTCGACGAAGTAGTTGAGCTCGTCCTCGGTGCGGAAGGCGAGGTTGATGCCGTCGAAGGCGCGGGCTTCGAACCACTGCTGGATGGTGTCGGCCACGGTCCACGGGTCCCCGACGAACGGCGACTGGCGGAACTGGTTGATGGACTCGGCGACTTGGCGCAGGGTCAGCTTTTCGTTCCTTGCCCGCTCGATGAGCTGCGCGGCACCCGTGCGCCCGCCCTTCTCGGCGAGGTGAGCGACATCCGGGAAGGGCGCGTCGAGGTCGTGCACGCTGAAGTCGTACGCCCCGAAGGAACGGCCCAGCAGAGCCAGGTTGCGGTCGAAGTCGTCGTCCTCCTCGAAGATCTCCCGCTCGCGACGCCGAGCCGCCTCGTCCGTGGCGGCGACGACCGGGCCGCCGTGGATGAGGATCTTGACGTCGTCGGGGTCGCGGCCGTAGGCAGCGGTGCGCTTCTTGATGTCGGCGTAGTAGTCCCGCGCCTGTTCCAGGCCGCCGCCGGGCGCGAAGATACCCTCGGCGACCTGTGCGGCGAGATCACGGCCCTCCTCGGACACACCGGCTTGGAAGATCACCGGTTGGCCCTGCGGGGAACGGGAGAGGTTCAGCGGACCCGCGATCTTGAAGTGCTCGCCCGTGTGGTCGAGATCGTGCAGCTTGGCCGGGTCGAGGAAGAGACCCCGGTCCACGTCGGCCGGGAAGGCGTCGTCCTCGTAGGAGTCCCACAGCCCACGGGCGACCTGGACGAACTCCAGGGCACGGCCGTAGCGGGTGGCATAGTCAAGGTGCTCGTCGAGCCCGAAGTTCTTGGACGTACCGGTGTCGAAGCTGGTGACCACGTTCCAGCCGGCCCGGCCGCCGCTGATCTGGTCGAGCGAGGCGAAGCGGCGGGCGAGGTTGAAGGGCGAGTTGTACGTCGAACTCGCCGTGCCCACCAGGCCGAGGTGCTTGGTGTGGGTGGCGACGGCCGACAACAGGGTCAGCGGTTCGAGGCGGTTGAGATAGTGCGCCGGGTAGGTGGCGTTGATGAACTGGCTGTCGACGATGAACAGGGCGTCGAACAGGGCGTGTTCGGCCGCCTGGGCCAGACGGATGTAGTAGTTGATGTCGATGCTGGCGTTCTTCGCGACCCTCGGGTCCTTCCAGAGACCGTGCTGGCCGGGACCGCCGACTCCGTACGGGTGCAGCGCGAGGTGGATCGTGCGGGACATGGGTGTTCCTCTCGGTGGTGTGCTCAGGCGTTCAGCAGGGCGCGCAGGGCTTCGCGCTCGGCCCGGCCGACGGGGCTCGTGCGCAAGGTGGGTGCGGAGCTGACGAGCAGCCGGGTGTACACGTGCTGCGGGCGGGTGATGACGTCACGGGCGGCGCCGACCTCGACTAGTTCGCCCTGGTAGAGCACGGCGATACGGTCGGCGGTGCCGGCGATGGACCCGAGGTCGTGGGAGATGAAGACGAGGGCGACCCCGTCGGCACGGAGTTCCTTGAGGATCTCCAGGACCTGGACGCGGTTGGCGGAGTCCAGGGCGCTGACCGGTTCATCGAGGATGACCAGCTTCGGTTCGGTGACCAGCGCCCGGGCCACGGCGACCCGCTGGCGTTGGCCGCCGGAGAGTTCGCCGGGCAGCCGGTCGAGCAGGTCCGCGGTGAGGCGGACGCGGTCGAGGAACGAGCGGGCGCGGGCTGCCGCCTCCTGGCGTGAAACGCCCTGGACGAGCAGCGGTTCGGTCAGGGAGTCCTCGATGGTGAGGTCGGGGTCGAGGCTGCGCAGCGGGTCCTGGAAGACGTACTGGATCACGCCGCGGCGGCGCAGGCCGCGCCACTGGCGGTGGCCGTACCCGCTCACGTCCTCGCCGCCGACGCGGATCGAGCCGGCCGACGTCGGCACCAGGCCGAGAACGGCGCGGGCGAGGGTGGACTTGCCCGACCCCGTCTCGCCGATGACTCCGACGGTCTCGCCGGGCTCGACGCTCAACGAGACGTCGTGCAGGGCACGTCGGCGCCGGCGGCCGAGGCCGTAGTGCACTTCGAGGCCTGTGATGTCCAGGACCGGGCCCGGAGTCTCCTCGTGGCCGGCCGGGGTCTCCTCGTGGCCGACCGCTGTCACATCCGTCTGCTCGGTGGTCACGACGTCTCCTGCGGTGCGAGGAACTTCTCCAGGCCGTACTGGTCGTGTTCGGCGATGAGGAGCCGGGTGTACTCGTCCTGCGGGTCGTGCAGCACCGCCCGCGTCGGGCCCTGCTCCACCACCTGCCCCTCGCGCATCACGAGGACCTCGTCGCACAGTTGGGCGACCACGGCCAGGTCGTGGGACACGACCACGAGGGCAAGGCCGGTGCGCTCGCGCAGTTCGGCGAGCAGGTCGAGGATCTCCGCCTGGACGGTGACGTCGAGTGCCGTGGTGGCCTCGTCGGCGATGAGGATGCGTGGTTCGGCGGCGATCGCCGCCGCGATCAGGACGCGCTGGAGCATGCCTCCTGAGAGCTCGTAGGTGTACTGGCCGTAGACCAGCTCCGGGTCACGCAGTTGCACCGCCCGCAGCAGCTCGACAGCACGGTGGCGTGCCGCGCGCCTCTTCAGCCCCTGCTTGGCCCGGATGACCTCGGCGATCTGGGCGCCGACGCGGATGGAGGGGTTGAGGTATGACGCGGGGTCCTGGAAGACGGCGCTGATCGTGGCGCCCCGCAGCTCGGTCCACCGTCGGGGCGTCAGGGTCGCGATGTCGGTGCCGGCGATCTCGACGGAGCCGCCGGAGATCTCGAAGTGCGCGGGCAGAATGCCGAGCGCCGCACGGCAGGTGAGCGTCTTGCCGCTGCCGGACTCGCCGACGATGCCGACCGTCCTGCCGGGCGTGAGCTCGAAGCTCACCCCGTGGACGATCTCCCGGTCGGTCACCGGGTCGCTGATGCGGACATCGCGCAGGGTGAGCACCGGCGCGGCCGCCGGATCGACCGGGCCGGAGGGCTCGGCACTCCGGGTCGGCTCGGGAGCGGAGTTGTGAGTCTCCTCGGGAGCGGAGCTCTGGGTCCGCTCGGGAGCGGAGTTCTGGGACAGCGTCGTCATCGGGCACCTCCGGCGGAGACGGGGTCGGCCTTGTCGAGGCGGTTGGCGCGCGCCTTGCGGGTGTTGAGCAACGCGCGGCCCGCCTCGCCGGAGACGTCGCGAATCGCGTCGGCGAGCACGTTGCTGGCCCAGACGGTGATCATGATCAGCAGAGCGGGTGCCAGCGGTGCCCACGGCTGGTAGCTGAGGTAGCCCAGGTCCGAGGCGAGCAGCCCGCCCCAGGTGGGCGCCGGAGGTTGGACCCCGATGCCGAGGAACGTCAGGCTGGAGACGATGACGAAGCCGACACCGATGGTCTGGGCGAGCGCGACCGCGATCGGCGGGAGCACCTTGGCCCAGACGTGGCGGCGTACGACCCAGCCGATGGACGCACCGGATATGAGGGCGGCCTCCACGTACGGAGAGCGGGCGACCGCCAGTGTGGCGGCGCGGGACACCCGGTAGAAGAGCGGGGAGACCAGGGCGCCCGTGACCAGCATGGCCTGGGTGATGCCGTTGCCGAGCAGTGCGATCACGGCGACCGCGAACAGCAGGAACGGCAGGGCGACCAGGGTGTCGGCCAGCCTCAGGGTGAGCCACTCGAAGACCCGGCCGAGGTAGACCGACAGGATGCCCGGGATCGCACCGACGACCAGCGCCATCAACGCGACTTCGAGTGAGCCGAGCACGCTGACGCGGGAGCCGTCCAGGAGGCGGCTGAACACATCACGGCCGAGGTAGTCCGTGCCCAGCCAGTGGGCGCCCGAGGCGGCGGAGAGGGTGTTGTCGCTGGTGGCCAGGGGATTCTGCGGGGCGAGCCAGGGGCCGAGGATCGCGAGCAGTGCGATGACGGCGAGGATGGTGACGGCGATCCGTCCGGATGTGAGCGCGAGGACGCGGCGCACCATGTTCACACCCCTCGTTGGGATGCCGGCGTCACGCGGGCCAGCACCAGGTTGACGATCAGGTTGAAGGTGACGACCAGCACGATCGAGACCACGAGCACGCCCTGTACGGCGGGTACGTCACCGGCCTGGGCGGAATCGTTGGCGAACCGGCCGAAGCCCTGGAGGCCGAAGATCCACTCCGTCACGACGGAGGCGCCGACCAGCGTGGGGAACTTCAGGCCGAGCGTGGCGAGTGCGGGCCCGAGGCCGTTGCGGAGCACGTGGCCGAAGAAGATCCGGCGCGGGCCCAGTCCCCGCACCACCGCGCCCGTCACGTAGTTCTCGCGGTAGGCCGCGACGAGGCTGCTGCGCAACTGGCGGGCGACATCGGCGATGACGTCGAAGCTCAGGGCGACCGCGGGCAGCGTGATGTGCGCGAGCCACGGACCGAATCCCTGCTCCGCCGGAATGTACCCGGCGGCCGGGAAGACGTGGAATCCGACCGCGAACACCGCGACCAGCACGATGCCGACGACGAAGGCCGGCATCACCGAGATCACGGTGACGAATCCCGTGATGGCGCGGTCGATGGCGGTGGTGCGCTTCAGGGCCGCCGCCGTGCCGAGGGCGAAGCCGACGAGCACGCCGATGATCAGGGCGAACGTCGCGACCGAGAGACTCACGCCCAGGCCGAGGCCGATGAGCGTGGAGATGTCGGCGCCGTTGGTCCAGCTGGTGCCGAGCTGTCCGTGCAAAATGCCGGTGAACCAGTCCCAGTACTGGGTCAGGAAGGGCTTGTCGAGGCCCCACTGTGCCTCGACCCGTGCGATTGCTTCGGGAGTCGCCTCCTCGCCCAGCTGGATCCGCGCCGGGCTGAGCCCGCTCAGCGACCGCAGCGCGAACGTCACGAACGTCGCGACCAGGAAGACGGGCACGAAGATCGCGATCGACCGGGCGAGGGCGACCAGGATGCGGCCCAGCGTGTGCCGCGCCCTGGTCATGGCGACCCCGCGACGGCGGGCAGGCGTGGCCTGTACCGCGGTTGTTGTCGTCATGGGTTGCCCCCTCTCTCCGTAGTGAGTGAATGGATGTCAGTTGCCGCCGATGGTCACGCCGGTCCAGTCGATGTGCGCCGGATTCTTCGGCAGGCCGGAGATCGACTTGCTCTTGGCGATGAGGTTCGGCTGGGAGTACGTGAAGACCAGCGCCTTGCTCTCCAGGCCGGCCCGGGTCGCCGCCTGCAGGACGTCCGCGTAGTCAGGGGAGTCCAGCGGGGTCTGACGGACCTTGGCGATGGCCGCCTCGAAGCCGTCCGGCTCGTACGGGGAGCTGAGGTTCAGCGGGCCGTCGGGACCGAAGTGGGCGGTGAGCGTCTGCGCGGCGGAGTCCCGGCCGGTGGTCCCGTAGAGCGAGAACGTCAGGTCCTTCGCGAAGAACGGGGTGGCCCAGTTCTTGTCGACCTTGATGTTGACCGTGATGCCGACCTTGGCCAGCTGCGACTGGACTATCTCGGCCTGCGGGTCCTCCGCCGGGATGACCAGGTCGAGCTTGATGTCGCCGGACTTGTAGCCCGCCTCGGTGAGGAGTTCCTTCGACTTGGCCGGATCGTAGGCGTAGTTGTTCTCCGACTTCGGGTCGTAGGCCACGTAGCCCTTCGGGAACGGCTGGTTGGTCGTCTCGCCGTAACCGAAGGTCAGCTTGTCGACGAACTCCTGACGGTTGATCGCGTAGCGGACGGCGTCGACGACCTTGTCGTTGGTGAACGGCGCCTTGTTGATGTTCAGGCTGATGTTCGAGGCGTTGAAGCCCGGCTGGACGAAGACATCCAGACCCGCCTTCTTGGCGGCGTCCGCCTGGCTCGGCTTGATGTCCGCGAAGTTGTAGACGCCGGTCTGCAGGCCGGAGACAACCGTGGAGGAGTCAGGGGCCGAGGTGAGTTCCACGTTGTCGATGTGGATGTTCTTCGCGTCCCAGTAGTCCGGGTTCTTCTTCAGCAGCACTTTGGTGCCCGGCACCAGCTGCGTGACGGTGAACGGACCGGCGCCGACCGGAGACTGGTCGAGCTTCTCCGGGGACTTGGCCGCCTTGGGGCTGGCGATCTGCAGGACGCGCTCACCGAGCAGCTGCGGGATCTGGTAGTCGACCTGACTGAGGTGGATGACGGTGTCCAGTCCGTTGGCGTCCACCGACTTGATCGAGGTCAGGTCGCCGAAGAGCGCGGAGTTCTTCTGCTCCTTGGCCCGTTCGATGGCTGCCTTGACGGCGGCGGCATCGACCGGTTCCCCGTCGCTGAACTTCAGGTCGGGGCGCAGATGGAAGGTGATCTCGTCGCCCTTGTCGTTGTACTCCCAGCTCTTGGCGAGGTCCGGGACGGCCTTGCCGCTCTCGTCCGTGCGGGTCAACGACGCGTACACCAGGGACAGTTCACGGAACTGGGCGCCGCTTCCGCCGACTACCGGGTCCCAGTGGGTCGGGAAGTAGGACGAGGTCCACTTGAGCGTGGCGTTGCCGTTCGCGGTGGAGGCTTCACCTGCGCACGCGCCGAGGGCGGGGACGAGCACGGTGACGAGTGCGGTCCCGAGGGCGGCAACGCGCAGGCGGCCGGCCCGTCGGGGGGATCGGAGGTCCAGTCTGGGGCGGCGGGGCGTGAGTCGTCCGGGCATCTCATTCTTTCTTTGACGGCCCGAACCCGTGCCAGGACGGCAGGATCGGGGCGCGGGGTCCGGCCCTGCCCGTGCCGGCCGTCGACTCAGCCATGGGTGGTCATGACGACGGGGCTTCGATGCACACGTCGGGCAGGCCACGCTCAAGGCAGGGGGCGTCGGCAGGTTCGCGGGGTGGACCGGGATGCGGAGGGGAGAGGGAAACGACGAGGCGCGGAGGTGGCGCGGGACGACGGGCGCGGCGCAGCGAAGCGGCGGGAGGCCGATGCTGCCGGGAGCCGTCAGGCGCCGGTGGGCCGTGGGCGGCTGGCGGTCAGCGACAGAGGGCGCTGGAGGTGCGCCGCAGATCCACGTAGCGGCACTCCACGCCGGGGTGCGTCGTGAGCATGCTGCACATCCTGGGGGCAGCCGTCAGCGGCTGTCAATGGACACCAATTGGTGTCTCATTCGGCGGGACGGCAGCTGACCGCAGATCAGAGCCCCGCGTCGGTCTGGAGGACGGCCGCCGGGTGCACCGCCGCCTCCTGGGGATGCAGCCACACCGGGCCGTTGCCGGTATCCACCCGGACCGCGCGCGGAGGCGGCCAGGCCCCCTCCGTCAGCAGGTGGCGCTCCGGCTCGGTAAGGCTCCGGTGGCGCTCCAGTGCCTCTGCCGGGAGGAGCGGCCCGGGGGCCTTCAGCAGTCCTGGGCAGAGCTCGTCGACGGCTGCCGCGTACGCCTCGAAGGGCCGCCAGCCGGGCGCCGCCCGGTACCCCGCGGGGGCGCGGACGAGCAGGGTCGGCAGGGCGTACCGATGTCCGCCGTCGGCGGTCTCCTTGGCCTTGCCGGGATGCGGCAACCCGCCCTGCACGGACAGCACTTCGGGTACCGGACGACGCGCCTCCGCGTGGTCGGCGCGGACCCGCTCCAGCACGTCGGCGGACGCGGCATCGGCCGTCAGCCGACGCGGGTCCAGGCCCGGCACGCCGCGCGCCGCGGACAGTGCCAGCGCGATGGTGTCCGCCGGTTCGCCGAGCACGAAGACGGTTTCCCGCAGCCGCCGCAGCACCCGCTCGGCGACGTCGGCGCCTTGGAGTTCCGCGGCCTTGGCGACGAGCGAGGCGGGCCAGGAACTGGCCGCCACCCGGTTCAGCCGCACCGCGCGCGGAGCCCCGGTGTGCCCGCTGATCTCCTCGACGTAGCGTGCGTACCAGGCCGTTTCGGCCGCCGGGTCGGGCGCCGGGTCGTCGTCGTGGTCGAAGAGGATGGCGTACGCGCGCCGCCAGCGGACCCGGTCACCCAGCGCCGCCCGCAGCTTCTTGAAGACGGGCTCCGATCCCCAGGCCCAGGGACACAACGGGTCGGTGTACTCCACCACTTCCGGCACAGCCGTCGGCGGTCGCGTCACGCGGCGCCGACCCTCTGCTGCCGTTCGACCGCGCCGGCGGGCAGCAGTGAGGCCAGCGTCAGTCCGCCCAGGACCGCCGCCGCACCTGCCTCGACCCGCCGCCACACCCCGGGCATTCCTACCGCGGGGCCGGGGTAGTCGAGCCCGGCCAGCGGCTCGCCACGCAGCGTGATGACCTCGCCGTCGATGGCGCGCACGACGTCCAGAAGGGTGATGTCCTCGGGGGGCCTGCCGAGCCAGTAGCCGCCCTCACAGCCGCGCTGGCTGCGTACGAGGCCCGCTTTCCTCAACTCGCCAACGACGGACTTCAGGAACCGGAACGGAATCTCTTGTGAGGATGCGATGGCCTCACAGGTAAGCGGACGCTCAGGCTCACAGGCGAGCTCCAGGAGGGCCCGTGTGGCGTAGTCCGCCTTCGCGGAGATATGCATGCGCACATCATGCCCGACAGTCGCCCCCCGGTGCGGGTCTCCACCGGTTCACCGCAAGCATTGCGGCAACATTGCCGCAGATGAAGGCCAATGGACACCTCTTGACATCCTTTCCGGCGCCGCTCTAGCGTCCCGCCCATGAGCGAGCCGTTGACGACCCCCGGCGAGGGCTTCCACCCTCACCTCCACACCGCCCAGGGCGACCTGACGGCACCCCTGCGGGCCCGTCTGCATCACATCCGTGCGGATTCCCTGGACGGCGACACGGCACAGAGCGGCGGCATGCGCAGGTTCGCCGCAGTCAGCGGAAAGACCGTCGGCTCCGAGAAGCTGTGGATGGGCCAGACCCACGTGGCCCCCGCGACGTCCTCCTCCGACCACCACCACGGTGAGTCCGAGACCGCGATCTACGTGGTCAGCGGACACCCCGAGTTCGTCTTCGTCGACGACTCGGGCGACGAGCCGGAGGAAGTACGGCTGCGGACCACTCCCGGTGACTACATCTTCGTACCGCCGTTCGTGCCGCACCGGGAGGAGAACCCCGACCCCGCGGAGGAAGCCGTGGTCGTCATCGCCCGCAGCACGCAGGAGGCGATCGTGGTGAACCTTCCACGGCTGTACGCCCTTTCGGTCGACGAGGTCTGACCCGCGCGTCACACGGCTACCGCTCCGGCGGACGCGTCGTCGGCTCGGTCACGCCGGTATCGGTGCCGGGTCGGAGCGGTCGACGGCGTAGTGCTCCGGGTGGCCCTCGACGTGCAGTTGGGGCAGCCGGCGGTCGAGCCCGCGCGGGAGCCACCAGTTGAACCGCCCGAGTATGTGCATCGCTGCCGGGACCAGCAGCAGCCGGACGACCGTCGCGTCGAGGAAATGGCGGCGGCCATCCCGACGCCGATGAGTCTCAGGACCACGTCGGGGCTCGGCACGAACGCCACGAACACCGCGATCATGATCGCGACCGCGGCGGTGATGACCCGGCCGGTGCCGGCGAGGCCGTCGGTCACCGCCCGGGTGTTGTCGCAGGTGCGGATCCACGACTCGCGCATCCGGCTGACGAGGAAGACCTCGAAGTCCATGGACAGGCCGAACAGCACCGCGAACATGAGCACGGTGACGAACGGCGGCAACGGGGTCTCGGTATCGATTCCGACCAACTGCCCGGCCCAGCCGCCCTGCAGGACCAGCGCGACCACCCCGTACGAGGCGGCGACGGACAGCAGGTTCATCACGGCGGCCTTTGACCGCCACGGCGACGCTGCGGAACGCGACCAGCAGCAACAGCATGGACAGCACCACCACCCCGACGATCAGGTACGGGATGCGGCCTGCCAGATCGGCGGTGCTGTCGATCGAGGTCGCCGCCGCGCCACCGACCAGGACCGTCGTGCACCACCGAGGCGCCGCTCACCCTCCGGGTGACCGCCGCCCGAGTCGTGCAGGAAGCCCTCACGAACGCGCTCAAGCACGCGGGCCCCGGCGCCGAGGTCGAGACCACCGTGGACGTCGACGACAGCCGGCTGAGGGTCGAAGTGGCCAACTCCGGACCGGTCGGCCCGCATCCCGCGTTGCCCGCGTCGGGGCACGGCCTGGCCGGCATGCGAGAGCGGGTCGAGATCCACGGCGGCACACTCGCCGCAGGACCCACGCACACCGGCGGCTGGCGACTGCGTGTCACGCTTCCCCTCGGAGCCCGCACATGATCCGCGTGCTTGTCGTCGACGACCAGGCCCTGGTACGGGTCGGGGTCACCCTGCTGCTGCGCACAGCCGGAGAGGACGTGGTCGGCGAGGCCACGGACGGACTCGAAGCCGTACGCATGGCTGACCGGCTGCGTCCGGATGTCATCCTCATGGACCTGCGCATGCCACGGGTCGACGGAATCGAGGCCACCCGCCGCATCCTCAACGCTCACCCGTCTACCCGCGTCGTGATGCTCACGACCTTCGACGACGACGCCGAGGTCTAGGGAGCGCTCCGCGCGGGAGCCATGGTCTACCTGCT
Organism: Streptomyces sp. NPDC093544; assembly: GCF_040683495.1. Classification (NCBI taxonomy): domain Bacteria; kingdom Bacillati; phylum Actinomycetota; class Actinomycetes; order Kitasatosporales; family Streptomycetaceae; genus Streptomyces; species Streptomyces sp. NPDC093544. The sequence goes on from NZ_JBFBEA010000008.1 coordinate 202,497, forward strand.
GAAAGACGGTGAGCCCGACGCGGGGCTCTCCGCCGTACGGCGAGCAGCGCAAGGCGAATCACTTCTCGCGCCCTCAGTGATGGCGCGCGTCGTCCGACGCGCCGTCCAGTCGCACCATGAGGACGTCGCCGGCGAGATGGCCGACCCCGCGATTCTGTCGGCACTCACGCCGCGCGAACGAGACGTACTCGCGCTCGTCGGCGTCGGCGTCGGCGTCGGCGTCGGACAGTCCAACGCCGAAATCGCCGAAACGCTCCACCTCGGCGTCACGACCGTCAAGACCCATGTCGCCTCCGTCAGGGACAAGCTGCGCCTGCGCAACCGTGTTCAGGCCCCGGTCGTCGCCCACCGCCTGGGCCTCGTCGACGACGACTTCCTGCTCGCCGGCGGAGTCGAATAGCAGGCCATTGCGACGGCGATGCAAGGAGGCATCAGTCGAGGGTCAAGAGAACACCTCGCAAAGCAAAGTTCGCGAATCCTGCGAACCACCTCTTCTTCGCCGCACTCCTATCCCCTAGCGGCGCCCCACACGGGGAGGCGCCCAGAAGGGGAGCGATCATGCGAAACAACAGGCGAACCCGGCTCTGCGTCACCAGTGGCGCCATCACCGCGGCGTCCGCCCTGGCTCTTGTCGGTCTCACCGCCGGTTCCTCCCAGGCCGCCGTGACGTCGCAGTCGCGAACCACGGCGGCGCGGCCCGCATGGGCGGACACCAGCTCCTTGAGCGTCCGGATCCACGCCCTCGATCCCGGGGCCGGCCAGCGCTACGCGTCGGTGGTACTCACCAACAAGACCCACAAGACCGTCCGAACCCAGGGTTACGTCGGCCTGCAGCTCCTCAACTCCCATGCCAAGAACGTCACCACACACATCGTCCGCGACCCCGGCCACACTCCCTTGATCACCCTGAAGCCCGGGCAGAGCGTCCACACCACGCTGCACTGGACCGTCGTCGGCGCCACGGGCGAGCCCACCAAGAGCGAGAAGAACCCGACCGGCCTCGAGGTGACCCCGCCCGACTCCCGTCACCACCTGACGACAGCCTGGAAACTCGGCGACGTCCTGCAGAAGGGCCGCATCGACATCACCCCGCTGGCCAAGGGCAGCGGCCCGAAGTAGAGGCGGTGTCCCACAGGGCGACGCGTCAGACGACCTCGTTCAACTTGCCCGTGGCGACGTCGAACACGAAGCCCCGTACATGGTCCTTGTGCACGATGAACGGGTCCGCCTTGATGCGGGCGATCGACTGCCGTACGTCGGCGTCCAGGTCGGGGAACGCCTCGGCCGCCCACGACGGCCGGATCCCCGTCTCCGCCTGGACCGCGTCCTTGAAGCCGTCGTCGGTGAAGGTGAGCATGCCGCAGTCGGTGTGGTGGATGAGGATGATCTCCTCGGTGCCGAGCAGCCGTTGGCTGATGGCGAGCGACCGGATCTCGTCCTGGGTGATCACACCGCCCGCGTTGCGGATGACGTGCGACTCGCCGTCGGCGAGCCCCAGGATCGCGTACACGTTGAGCCGGGCGTCCATGCAGGCGACCACGGCGAGCTTCTTGGCGGGCGGAAGGGGGAGCGGGCCGGTGAAGGTCTCGGCGTAGCGGGCGTTGTTGGCCAGCAGTTCATCGGTGACGGACATGGTCAGCCTCTGTTCCTGGGATGCGGCGGACGAACCGCTCACGGAACTGCAAGGTAAGCGGCACGGGGATGTCGACACACTGGAGCCGTATGCGCGGGGCGGACACGCGACATGGCCCGGGGGTGGTCCGACGGCTCCCGGGGGAGCAGCCCGACGACCCCTAGCGACAGAAACCGTCGAAAAGGTAGACGCGACGCGAGGGCCAGAAACCCTCGGTGAGGCGCAACATGCGGTCAGTGAACACCGGGCGGGTCCCCCTGGCAAGAGCACAAGAGTCCGGGAAGAGCCCTGCGGCAGTGGCGGAAGTGGACCATTCGGCGACGGCCGCACCGCAGGGCCCCCGCGGGTGACCACCAGCCCGCCTGCGCGACGTGTGGCCCGCTGAGGCCGGGCACGTAACGCAGGCGGCCTGGAACGATTGTCCTTCAGCGGCGCCCACGGGACCCCTGAAGGACAAGTGCGCGCGTCGTCTACCAGGTGAAGGTGGCGGTGGTGCGGGCCGGGAGTGTGTAGACGTAGGACTGGCTGCCCCAGTTCACCCGGATGGACTGGGTGCTGGTGCCGCCGTTGTGGGCGATCAGGGCCTTGGAGCCGTCGGGGTTGCGCCAGGCGACGTTCTGCACCGTGCTGTTGGCGGTGGAGGCGATGCGGTACGCACCGGGCTTGACGAACTTGGTGAGGTGGCCGGTGGTGTAGTACTCGACGGTGTAGTCGACCTGTCCGGCCCGCGAGCCGCCTTCCTGCACGGTGATCAGTCCGGTGCAGGTGCCGCAGCCGCCGTTGTGCGGGCCCATGTTCTGGTTCAGCGCCAGGCTCCACTTGACCAGGCTGGTGCTCCAGTTGCGGGCGTAGTTGACGATGTCGGCGAGGTCCTCGTTGTGCTGGTTGCCGATCCAGGTGCCGCCGGAGTGCTCGGTGCTGAACTGCTTGACGGTCGGGTACTGGTTGTGGACCTGGGTGCCGACCGCCGGGTCACCGAAGTAGCCGTGCCAGGCGATCCCGCCGAAGAGCGGGTCGTTGCGGACACCGGCGTCGGCGAGGATCGCCGAGCCGAAGTTGGCGTAGTCGCCGTAGTTCCAGTCGTGCACGAGGACCTTGGTGGTGATGCCGGCGGCGCGGAAGGCCGGGTACACGTGGTTCTTGGTGAACTCCACGAGTCCCGAGGGGTTCCAGCTCATGCCCGGGTAGTTCATCGCCGTCGGGTTGCTCGCCTGGCAGCAGTTGGGCTCGTTCTGCACCGAGATGTAGTTAACGGGGATGCCGGCGGCCTGGTAGCTCTGGATGTACTTCACCAGGTACTGGGCGTACATGGGGTAGTACTCCCACTTCAGCCAGCCCATCTGGTCCATGCGCCCGTTGTCCTTCATCCACGCCGGCGAGCTCCACGGCACGCCCTTGACGCGCAGCGCCGGGTTGAGCTGCTTGGCCTGCCCGGTCAGAAGACGGACGTTGGTGTCGTATCCGTTGGCGCCGAAGTCATTGAGGTTGCAGCAGGTGTCGTCGAGCGAGACATTGCCCGGCCGGGACAGGTCGGAGGCTCCGATGGGGTTGCGGACGAAGGACAGCCCGATGCCCGCGGTCGGCGAGAACAGCTTCTGCATGACGGTGTCGCGAGTGGCGGCGCTGATCGGGCCGCCCCGCAGCAGATAGGCGGTGGTGTCCGTGATCGAGGCACCGCCGCCCTCGAACTGCTGGTACGTCGTGTTCTCGTCGACGGTGATCGTGTGCTGGGCGGTTCCGCCCGCGGGGCCGAACCGCAGCGCTGTCTGCTGCGCCAGACCACGCGTCACGTTCCGTCCGGCGGAGTCGGATGTGGTCGTCAGCCAGACGTTGACGGGCTCGTTCACCGCCTGAGCGGTGCCGCCGGTCGCGGCGAGCGTCGCCGCCGCGACGACACCGGCCAGAAGAAATCGAGTTGCCCGGGACAGAGGAGACCGGGGACGGGATCGTGTCATGCTGTCGCCCTTCGCAATGGTGGGGGCAGTGCAAGGCATTCAGATCCATGACCAGAAGGCCAGTGTGTGACCAATCGCCGCAAAAACTAAAGGTCTGAACCAGACACGTCAAGACTGCACACAGACCCCGACAGTCGCAGGGCCCCGAGGTCACGCACCCGGCCCCGGGTCCGGTTTCACCGCGTCGGTGATTCCCGCCCGGGCCGCTTCGAGCTGAGCGGCGAAGGCGATGCCGAGGAACAGCGTCACACCGGTGAGGTTGGCCCACAGCAGCAGTGCGATGAAGGCCGTCAGCGGTCCGTACACGGCGCCGAACGATCCGCTCTCGTCGACGTACAGCGACAGCAGCCAGGTGGCCGTGACCCACAGCACCAGATGGACCGCCGAGCCGAACGCCAACCACGTGTAGCCCGGTTGGTCCCTGCGCGGCGCCCAGCGGAAAATCACCGCCGAGCCGACCCAGGCCAACGCCACGCCCAGCGGCACATTGAGCGCTCCCCACCAGTCGAGCCACTCCCGGGGCCAGTCGAAGGTCTCCCCCACCGCGTTCCCGACGGCATCCCCTGCGACGAGCACGAGGAAGCCGAGGACCATCGGCATACCCGCGGCCAGGGCGAGGAGCAGGGACCGCCCGTACTTGGCGAGGAAGGGCCGGTCGCGTTCGATGCCGTAGATGCGGTTGGCGCCTCGCTCGACCTGCGCCATCGCCGAGGCGAGGTTGAGTACGGCGAAGGCCAGGCCCAGCCACATGGCGACGGCGCTCCAGGCTCCGGAACCGGCGCTGCGTTCGGTGCTGTCGAGAGCTTCCGCGACCAGCCGCGAGCTGGCACCCGGCACGATGTGGCCGAGGGTGAGTTCGATGATCCGTCCCACGCTCTCCGTATGCACCGTGGTCGCCACACCGACTAGCGCGATGGTGAACGGCACCATGCCCAGGACCACTTGGAACGCGAGTGACCGCGAACTGGTGAAGCCGTCGGCATAGCGGAACCGGGCGAAGGCGTCGAGGAGCAGCCGGCGGCCTCCGTAGTGCCTCAGCGCTGTGAGCGCCTCGTCTCCGGAGAGTTCGTCCCCGATCATGTCCCGCGTCTGCGGAACGTGCACAGCGGTGCCCATGGCGAGCGTGTCCCCTCCCGTCTCTCGTCAGTCGGCTTTGCTTGGTTCGACGGTAGGTAGGTCGCCGGTGCGGCAACTCGTGCGGGTAGCAAGGCCGGAACCGGCCTGGACGGTCCAACCTGCGCAGCCGTCGCGTACGCGCCGATACCGTAGCCGTACTCCGGGTCGCGTACACACCCCACCAGGAACTGCCCACCCTCAAGGTGTCGGCCCCCGCGACGTCGGACCGGGCCAAGAAGCTCACGGTCACCGGCAAGCCGACCTCGCATGTGCTCCCTGCCGGCGGGCCGGCGTCACGACTACGTGTCAGTGACCGCGGAGCAGGTCTTCGGTGTACACGGCCAGGCGTGCGGCGTCGTCGGGGTTGAGTGTTTTCAAGGTCTTGTCGACGGGCTTGCCTCGGTCTATCGCGGAGAGCGGGTCCGTAGGCGGTTGCCCGATCCACTGGACGATCGGTTGAACCGCGTCGGCCACCGGGCGGGCGAAGAACCTTCCGAGCAGTTCGACCGAACCGCGGACCAGGGGGTTCTGCAGGCTGCCGGTCCCGCTGCGGGTGAATCCGGGGTGGTAGAGGACGTAACGCGCCTTGCTCTCGGCCTGGTTGGCGAATGCGACGCCGAGCAGGTCGTTCGCCCGGCCGGCCTGGAGCTGGGCGCGTATCCGGCCATAGCGGCGCGTCAGCTGGGGGTCCTCCCAGAAGATCCGGCCTGCGGTGGTTCCGACACCGGCCACGTTGATGATCACCGGGTCGGTGCCGGCGTCCAACAGGGGGCGCAAGCGGTGGCTGAGCAGATAGCGGCTCAGGTAGTAGAGGGCGAAGGTGAACTCCAGCCCGTCCGAGGTCTCCTGGCGCTTCGGGCTCACCCGGTTCGCGAACAACGCCAACGCGTCGATGCTGTCGTGCTCCTCGGCGATGCGGGCGACGACCCGTTCGGTCTCGGCGACCGAGGACAGGTCCGCCCGCAGGAACCGCAGGTTCGGGTTCGCGGCATGGTCGAGCATCGCGCGCCCCTTGGCCTCGCTGCTGCCGATCACGGTGACGTGGTCGCCTGTCGCCAGCCGTGCCAGGGCGGTCGCACGGCCCATGCCGTCGGTACCGCCGCTGATGATCACGGTCTTCTGTGGTTGGCCCGGCACGTTGTCCTCCATAGGCTCGGCATCGACCGGTCCATCGTGGGCCGCGGGGTCGGATGCTGAAAGAAGGCACTTTTATGTCCGGTACGCACACCCGTGTTCCCTCGGTGCTCGCCCACGAACTGCCGCGTCCGGTACCGGAGGACGAACTGGCGGCGTGCCCGGTCGGTCACGTGTTCCAGCGCCTGGGCGACAAGTGGAGCATGCTGCTGGTGATCCTCCTCGGCGGCCGCCCCCACCGGTACAACGAGCTGCACCGCTCCATCGAGGGCATCAGCCAGCGCATGCTGACCCGCACGCTGCGCGGTCTGGAAACCGACGGCTTGGTGCGGCGCGAGGTGCACCCGACCGTGCCACCCGGCGTCGAGTACAGCCTGACTCCACTCGGACGCACACTCCTGGAACCGCTGTCGGCGCTGGCAGACTGGGCCGTGCTGCACGAGGCGGAGATGAACGACGCCCGGTCCGGCCGTGGCGGCGGCTGAGACGGCCGCGGGAAGGTCAAGCGGGGTCCGGCGCAAGTTCCGTACGGTACCTACGCGTTGAGGTTGTCCGGCCGTGCGGGGTCCAACCGTCAAACCATCCCGGTCGAGCACAAGCCGCACTCTTGACCGCAGAGGTACAGACCAATAGCTTCCGGGCATGCGTCGAAGACTTCTCAGCAGGCTGGCGCTCGCCGCCTGCGCCCTGTCCCTTCCCGTCACTCTCATCGCCACGGCCCCCGCGTCCGCCGATGGCCCTCACACCGCAAAGTCCCCCGCCTACAAGAACGTCGGCTACTTCACCCAATGGGGTGTCTACGGCCGCGACTTCCAGGTTGCCGACCTGGAGACGAGCGGAGCGGCATCCAGCCTCACCCACATCAACTACGCCTTCGGCAACGTCAGTTCGGATGGCAAGTGCTTCACGGGGAACATCCCGGGAGAGGCCGACGCCTGGGCGGACTACGTGCGCCCGCTGGACGCGGAGAACTCCGTGGACGGCGTCGCCGACAACGACACGCAAGCGTTGGCAGGCAACTTCAACCAGCTGCGGGAACTGAAGGCTGAGAACCCGGGCCTGAAGGTGCTGATCTCCCTCGGCGGCTGGAGCTGGTCCACCCACTTCTCCGACGCGGCCCGCACCGCCGCCTCCCGCAAGGCGTTCGTGGCCTCGTGCCTCGACCTGTACATCAAGGGCAACCTTCCCGTCGACGGAGCACGTGGCGGCCAGGGCGCCGCGGCCGGGCTCTTCGACGGTGTGGACATCGACTGGGAGTGGCCGGGGTCCGCAGGGGACACCGACACCGTCTATCGCCCCGAGGACAAGCGGAACTTCACCGCGCTCGTGCACGAGTTCCGGCGGCAGCTCGACGCGTACGCGACCACCCAGAAAAAGGGCAAGCACTACGAGCTGACGGCGTTCGTTCCGACCGCTCCCGAGAAGATCGACGCGGGCTTCGACGTACCCCGCATCATTCGGGATCTGGATTTCGTCAACCTTCAGGGCTACGACTTCCATGTCTCCGGTGAGGCGACCACGAACCAGCAGTCCGCGTTGTACGCGAAGAACGACTTCAGCGTCGACCAGACCGTTGACGCCTGGCTCGAACGCGGAGCACCCGCACGCAAGTTGGTCGTGGGCACGCCCTTCTACGGGCAGGGCTGGACCGGCGTGACCGGGGGCGGCGACGGCCTGAACCAGCCCGCGACAGCCCCCGCGCCGGCGACCTGGCAGGCAGGGTACGAGGACTACAAGGCGCTCAAGAAGCTTGCGGACTCGGGCACGTACACCGTCTACCGTGATCGCAGAAACGGCCACGCCTGGCTCTTCGACGGCACGACCCTGTGGACGTACGACGATCCGCAGGTCCTCACGGCCAAGACCGACTACATCCGCCGGCATCGACTGGGCGGGGCGATGATCTGGTCGCTCGACGGAGACACCCCCGACGGTGAGCTGATCCACGCCATTGACAAGGGGCTCAACCAGCGCTGAGCCGCGTTCTTCCCGCACTACGCACTCATCTCCGGGTTCCGAGCGTGAGGCGGTGGCCAAACCACCGCCTCACCCTCGCGTTGTTCGAGTTCGGATCTGTTGAGTGTCGGGGGCGTGAGCGCTCCGAGAGTCCGTACAACTTTTGAAACTGGTAGATGCTGTTCTGTTTCGTGGGTTCCTGGTGCAGGATGACGGCCACACGCCCCCCAGCGTGGCCATGCCAGGACAAGGAGCCGCAACCTTGAGCACCTCGCAGCGACGCAGTACTCCCAGCAGATCCCGCCCCTTCGTCGGACTGCTGGTTCTCGCCGTTCTCTCCGCCTGCCTCGGCCTGATCGGCGCGCCGGCCGCCACCGGAGCACCGGCGAGCACGGCCAGATCAACCGTGGTGGACGTCACGGACTTCGGTGCCGATCCCCGCGGACGCACCGACTCGGCACCCGCGGTGAAGGCCGCGCTCCGGCATGCCAAGACCGTGAAGGGGCCGGTCAGGATCGTGTTCCCGCGCGGTACCTACCAGCTGTACCCGGAGAGCGCCGAAGTGCGCGAGCTGTACGTGTCGAACACGGTCGGCGCCGATCAGCGCTATCGGGACAAGTCGATCGGGCTGCTCATCGAGGACATGCGCGATGTGGTGGTGGACGGCCGCGGGTCGACCCTGCTGTTCCACGGACTCCAGACGGCGTTCGCCAGTATCCGCTCGCACAACGTGACCTTCACCGGCTTCACCTTCGACTATGTCGCGCCGAAAGTCGTCGACGCCACGGTCCGCACGGCCGGAGTGGAGAACGGGCGCGCCTACCGGATCCTGAGCGTGCCGGCCGACAGTCCCTACACCGTGTCGGACAACAAGGTGACCTGGCTCGGCGAGACCAGCCCGGTGACCGGACAGCCCTACTGGTCCGGCGTGAACGGGCTGGAGTACACCCAGATCCAGGACCCGGCCGCGCAGCGGTCCTGGCGGGGTGACAACCCGCTGTTCAGCGATGTCGCGTCGATGACCGACCTGGGCGGGCAGCGCATCCGGATCGACTACACGACCTCCGCGATCCCCTCGGACCAGGGGCTGGTGTACCAGATGCGGCAGATCGAGCGGGAGCAGCCCGGAGCCTTCATCTGGGAGTCCTCCGACGTCACGGTCCGCAATCTGGTCGCCCGGGAGTTGCAGACCTTCGGTCTGGTCGGGCAGTTCAGCGAGAACATCACCATCGACCGGGTCGACTTCTCACCGGATCCGGACTCCGGGCGCGCCACCGCCGGGTTCGCCGACTTCATCCAGATGTCCGGCGTCAAGGGCAAGGTGTCGATCACCAACTGCGTCTTCGACGGCCCGCACGACGACCCGATCAACATCCACGGCACCTATCTGCAGGTCGCCGCGCAGCCCTCGGCGAACAGCCTGACGGTGAGTTACAAGCATCCGCAGACCGCGGGATTCCCTCAGTTCTACGTCGGTGACAAGGTCCAGCTGGTCGACAGCGCGACGATGCGCCCGGTTCCCGGCGGTGCGGCAAAGGTGACCGCCGTCGACGGGCCGAGCGGGCAGGACCACGACACCTCACTGACCGACATGACGATCACTCTGGACCGGCCGGTGCCCGCAGGCGTCAAGATCGGCGGCACGGACGTGGAGAACCTGACGTACACGCCGAGCGTACGGATCGCCGGCAACGTCTTCCGCAACGTGCCGACGCGCGGGATCCTCGTGACCACGCCCAAGCCCGTCGTGATCGAGAACAACCGCTTCGAGCGGACGACGATGGCGGCGATCTACATCTCCGCAGACGCCTACCAGTGGTACGAGTCCGGGGCGGTCACCGATGTCCTCATCCGCCGGAACACCTTTGTGAGTTCGACCGGTCCCGTCATCTTCGTCGAGCCGACCAACCAGGTACTGAACGCCGCGGATCCGGTGCACCACGGCATCCGGATCGAGCGGAACACGTTCGAGGTCGGCGACGTCACCGTGGTCGACGCCAAGAGTGTCGGCGGGCTGTCCTTCACGGACAACGTGATTCGGCGAGCCGCGGGCGCGACAACGCCGTACTCCTCCCGGCTGTATGTCTTCCGAGGCTCGGACGACGTGCTCATCGAGGGCAACCGGTACGCCGGCGGACTCAACGCCCGAGCCGATACGGAGTCGATGGACGCCTCGTCGGTGACCGTGCGCTCGGACGCGGCCCGGATCAACGCCGACAACGTGCTGCCGGTTCGCAACAACTAGTCCGTCGGGGACGGCGGTGTGGCAGCGGTCCGCGAAGCTCGATGTCGATCGGGCCCAGCAGTTCCTGCTCACCGCCGTCCCTGACGCGTCTGCCCCGGCGCGTCTGCCCTGACCGCCCGGGTCGTCGGCCGCGGTCGCCGACTCGGCGCGATGCTGCCCAACTCCCAGGACAGGACGACCGTACGGCGCTCCCGCCGGACACGCGGCGAGGCCCTCCGGCTCCTGCCTGAGCACGGCATGCCCGCCTCAACATCGCGTCAAGATGCCTCAACCTCCTGAACTGGAACGCGGGTCGCGACTGACCACGGCGCGCCCGTCCATTCGTACGAGCACCGCCACTCGTGATGCCGAGGCGGCGCCTACCGCGTGCGTGGGACACACAGTCCCTGGGCAGCCTGCGCCCAACCACCTCCCGGGGACGCGAGCGCGGGCCGCCCTTCGCCCGAGAGTGAAGACGCTCCCCCAGCGGTCGTCTTGAAGTCTTGAAGTCAATACGGCTCGCAGGCGTACTAATGCCGACGAGAACCATTGACAACGCCATGTCATGTGGCTTCACTCCCGAGGCAGAGCGCCGGAACCGGTTCCGGTACCGGTTCCGCTCACCCCACCACTCTTCAAGGAGGAGTGCCGTGTTAGCAGATTCCCCACCCCCCACCGCAGCCCGAGTGCGCAAACGTCCTGCCTGGACGGCCGTGTTGGCCGCGTTCGTTCTGGTGGTCACCGGGCTGTACGCGGCTGCGACGCAGGTCGGCGCGGACCGCACGACCACCACAGGGGCCGAAGTCGTCCGTGTGGCGGAGTTCCTGGCCGAGTGTCCCTACAGCCACCGTCTCCCCGACGATCCGATCGTCGCCCCCGGGCTGCCCGGCGCCTCCCACATGCACAGCTTTTTCGGCAGCCGAGTGACCAACGCCAACACCACGGTGACGAATCTGCTGGGTTCGGCCAGCACCTGCAACCCGACCGTGGACACCTCGGCCTACTGGGTGCCGACCCTGTACCGCAACGACCAGCCGGTCGAACCCACCGGCACCACGTTCTACTACCTCGGTGAGGGCGTGCGCGACGACATCATCCAGCGCACCCAGCCTCTCCCCCAGGGTCTGCGGATCGTCGCCGGCAACGCGAAGGCGACGAGTGCGACCGACCCCTCGTCCGTCGCCCGCTGGTCGTGTCTGTGGCACGGCGAGGTCAATCCCTCCAAGGACTTTGTGACCTGCCCGGCCGACTCCTACCTGGAGTCCTACCTCGACTTCCCGCAGTGCTGGAACGGCAGGGACCTGGACTCCGCCGACCACAAGAGCCACATGGCCTACCCGGTGGGCGGCGCGTGCCCCGCGAGCCACCCCGTGCCTGTGCCGAAGCTGCGTCAGGTACTGCGCTACCCCGTCACCGGCGCCACGCAGGGGCTACGTCTGGCCTCCGGTGCCGGCTACACCATGCATGCCGACTTCTTCAATGCCTGGCCCGCTGCGGAGATGGCACGCAGGACCACGAACTGCATCCAAGCCATCGTCAAGTGCGGCGCTGACGGCAATCCCTCCTGAGCGGCGCAACCAACCTGCCCCGCACACGCGGGACATCGCACGCACCACGGCCCCCGAGACAGGAGACGGTCCATGGCGAAACCCGAACCACCAAGGGGCCGTGGGGGCCGGGCACAGCTCGTCGTGACGCTGCTGTGCGTCCTGTTGATCGTGTCCGGGTGTGCCGGCTCCCAGCAGGGAGCCGGCACATCCGCCGGAGCAACCGTCACCAACAGCTCCCCAGCGGACACTTCCGGAGCGGCAGCCGGAGCCACCGGCACGTTCAGTACGACGGACATCGCCTGGCTCCAGTTGCTGATCGCCATGGACGACCAGACCCGGTCCGTTCTTGAACTCGTGCCGCGTCATGGCGATGAACCCGCGCTCAAGACCTGGGCCGCCGGCTTGGCCCGTGACAACCGCAGCCAGCTGACAGCCCTGCGCGAGCTCCTCGCCGCAACCGGCGTACCGGACGACAACCCGCACGAGGGCCATGACATGCCGGGGATGGTCAACGCCGAGGAGCTGGGGGCTTTCAATGACGCGACAGGTCCGCAGTTCGACCGGCTGCTGCGATCCGCGGTGCGCGAACACCTCGCCCACGCGGAGCAGTTGTCGATCGAGCTGCGGAAGAACGGGTCCGACCCGAAGGTGAAGAAACTCGCGGCCACCGTGAAGGACTCCGCCGCGGCGCACCGGCAGCGTATGCCGATCTGAATGGTTCACGCGGTCTGGCGGGTTCGCCCGGCGTCCACCGGAGTGCGGGCGGCCGCGCGCAGGTTGCGGCCGCGTCGCGTCAGTCCCCAGGGCTTGAGGACCGAGATCACTGTCATGAAGACGTAGGCGGACAAGGAGACGATGGGCCCGAACAGGACGTCGCCGGTGTCGGGCAGCGGTCCGCCCGCGGCGACAGCGGCCACCGCATGGTTCACGGCCGGGCGCAGTGCGAAGACCGTGGCGGTGATGGTGGCCAGGGTCAGCCAGAACTTCGTGAAGACCCATCGATGCCTCGCCAGCCCCCACGGGGTGCCCAGGGACAGCACCAGTCCGCTGAGGAGCGTGAGGAACGCGACGGGGAGCAGGAGCCAGTCGGCGAAGAGCTTCATGGCCCGGACGGAGGCCTCCACGGTCACCGCGGAGCCGGTGGTGGCCGCGGTGACCCCAAGGGCGAGCAGCCCGAGCGTGAGCCCGAGCCAGCTTGCGGAGGCGGCTACATGGACGACCAGGTTGGCCCGGCGTGCGGGGCGGTTGAGTTTCACCTGACCCACGGTGCCGGGCAGCGGCCGAGAGGACGTCTGACAGCGGGAGTAACCCCGCGTACTAGCCTCGGCGTACAGGGCGGGGCTGTGAGCGAATCGTCGACCGCTTTCGGCCGTCGCTAAAAGAGCGGGGCCGTCCCTGTTCGTTCAGGCCGACCCACAGCCGGGATCTCAACTACGCGGCTGCATGTACTCGAAGACGGAGCCGTCCGGGTGGCGAGCCACGATCCGGGTGCCGTTGGGAACTTCGTTCGGCTCTTCCAGGAGTTCGGCACCGGCTTTACCCAAGGCGTCGAGCACGGAGTCGAGGGAGTCGACGAGCACGGTCGCCGTCTGCGACACGTAGTTGTCCAGCGGGCCTGAGTACAGCAGAAATGGCCCTACCAATGCCAATTCCAGTTCCTGGTAGGGGAATCGCCGGACTTCGACATCTCCTGCGAGTTCGCGGTAGAAGGGAATGGCGGCATCAAGGTTCTCGACCTCGACGTTTGCGATCATCGCTCGGATATTGCTGCTCATGCTGGTTTTCCTTGGGTGGGTTCTCGGTTTTGCATGGATGAGTTCTCGGTTTTGTCTGGGTGAGCTCTCGGTTTTTACATGGGTTACTGCGTTTTCACCCCTGGGCGATGGTGGGGTAGTCGGTGTAGCCCTCGGTGCGACCGGCGTAGTAGGTGGCACGGTCGCTCTCGGCCAGCGGGTGGCCCTGGGCGAACCGCTCGACCAGGTCGGGGTTGCCGATGAAGGGGGCGCCGAACGAGACCGCGTCCGCCACCCCGCGCGCGATGATCTCGTTCCCGGTGTCCTGGGTGAAGCCGAGGTTGGCGACGAGGCTGCCCTGGTACTGGGCGCGGTACCGGGCGAAGGGGGCGATGCGCTCCTCGGTGGTGCCGGTCAGCGCGTCGGGGCGGCCCAGCAGATGGAGGTAAGCCAGGTCGCTGTCGCCGAGCTTCTTGATCACCTGGTCGTAATCGGCAAGTGTCTGCTCGTCCGCAGTGAAGGTTCCGCCTGCCCAGTACGGGGACAACTTCACGCCGATGCGGTCGCTGCCCCACACGTCACTCACGGCGTCGAGGACGTCGAGGAGGAACCGGGCACGCTTCTCGGTGCTGCCTCCGTAGGCGTCGGTGCGCCGGTTGAGGTGCGGGTTGAGGAACTGGGGGATCAGATGTGAGCCCTGGGCGTGGATCTCCACTCCGTCGAACCCGGCGCGGCGTGCGTTGACGGCGGCCTGCCGGTAACCGGCGAGGGTGTCGGCGATCTCGGCGGCGGTGAACGCACGCGGGGTGACCGTGTCCTTCGGCCCGTCCGGGGTGAAGGATTTCTCGCCGGGGTTGACGGCCGACGGCCCCGCCGGCAGACGGCCGCCGAGGTGGTCGGGGTGGGAGACCGCGCCGACGTGACCGAGCTGCGAGACGATCTGCCCGCCCGCCTCGTGGACGGCTTCGGTGACCTTCGTCCAGCCGATGGTCTGCGCCTCGCTGTAGATGCCCGGCACGTTGATGTAGCCGATCGCTTCATCGTTGACCCAGGTGCCCTCAGAAATGATCAGACCGGCGCCGGCACGCTGGGCGTAGTAGGTCGCCTGCAGTTCAGTGGGGGCCAGATCCACGTTGTGGGCGCGGGCGCGGGTCATCGGGGCCATGACGACACGGTTGGGCAGTTCCAGCGCGCCCAGTCGGACAGGCTGCAGCAGAGGCTGGACGGAGGAGGTTCCGGTCTGGCTGGTCATTGGGGTCTTCCTTGTTCGAGGGCCGGAGCCATCCGGCTGAAAGTCGCGGTTGGCAGGACGCTGAAGTGACGGTGAGCAGGGCACTGAAAGTGACGGTGTTCAGGGCCTGACTCAGTCCTGTTTGAGGACATGGAGCCCGGAGAGCGGGCCGCCCAGTTGCATCAGGCGTCCGCCCTCACGCAGCCCGCCGAGATCCACGGGAGCGAAGCCGAAACCCGCGGTGAGGTCCCTGACCGTCGCCTTGGCATCGGCGTCGTCACCGGCGAGGAACAACACCTGCCGTCCCGCCTCGTGGTGCGGATCGGCAGCGATGTACTGGCCGTAGAGGGTGTTGAACGCCTTCACCACGCGAGCGCCGGGCAGCAGCGAGGCGACGTACTCGCTGCCCGTCAGTTCGCCCAGATCGGCGATCTCGAACTGCGGGGGCGGGGAGACGAACTGGTTGGTGGCGTCGATGACGATGCGCCCGTCGAACGGCGGCAGGACGGCCACCGCGTCCGGCACCTGGGGCCAGCCGACGGCGAGCACGACGACTTCCGCGGCGGCGGCCTCTGCGGAGGTGCCCGCGCTGGCGAGCGGGCCGAGGTCTTCCGCGAGGCCGGCCAGCGAGGCGGGGCCGTGGCTGTTGCTCAGCACGATCTGATGGCCGTGGCTGACGGCATGCCGGGCGATGGCCTGGGCGACGGTTCCGGCGCCGATTGTTCCGATCTTCATCACGAGTTGTCCTTCCTCAAAGTCACGGTGCGGGGCTGGTGAGCAGGACGGTTCCGCTCCTGCCAGGGCGGCGGACGTGGGAGATGGCCTCGGCGAAGTCGGCGAGGTCGTAGCAGGCGGCGACCTCCAGCAGTTCCGGGGCGGTCTCGGCCAGGCGGGTGGCGAAGGCGACGTCCTCGGCCCGTTCCTCGGGCGTGCGGGTCAGCCACCGGCCCACCGACACGCCCCGCACGGTCAGTTCCCGCGAGGTCAGCCCCAGCGACTCAACCGGCGTGCTGCCGGAGCCGAGGCCGCCGTACGTGATCAGCGTGCCGCCCTCGGCCAGTAGCGCGACCAGGTCACCGGTCAGCGATCCGCCCACCGCGTCCAGCACGACTTGGGCACCTCGGCCGCCGATGGCGCTCTGAGCCTGCGTACGCCAGTCCGGGTCGGCCGTCGAGATGGTCGGCAGCCCCGGGAATCGCTTCCGCAACGCCTGCGCGCCCGCGGCGCTGCGCACCAGGTTGACCAGCGGGAAGCCATGCCTCAGCGCGGCCGCGCCGACCAGTTTGCCGATCGCCGACCCGGCGGCCGTCTGTACCACCGGCCCCTCCTTGCCATGCTGGGCATCCTCGACGGCCCGCAGCAAGGTGAGCAGCGTGAGTGGGTTGACCAGCATCAACGCCGCGGTTTCAGCGCTGACTCCCTCGGGCACCGGCACCGCCAGCTCGGCCGGCACCGTGACGAGTTCACTCCAGGCGCCCGGCACCGGGAAGAACGCCACCCGCTGACCGGCCCGCAGACCCTCCACGCCCTCGCCTACGGCCTCGATGACGCCCGTCCCCTCCACACCGGGGCTCCGCGGCACGGCGTACCGCCGCGGCGGCACGCCCGCTGCCCCCTCCACTTGCAGGAGATCTCCGGGGTGGATCGGCCGGGACAGCACCCTCACCACCACCTGCCCGGCGGCCGGAGTGGGCGGGGGTGACTCCTCGCGCAGGCTCAGCACCTGTGCGGCGTCTCCCTGCTGGTCGTAGACGATCGTGCGCATGGAAATCTCTCCCACAGCGAGTATTAATGATGGGCGTCATTAGAACTACCAACTATGATGAGGAGCATCATCGAAAAGGTCAAGTCGAGGGCGAGACGAAAGGACGGCCATGCCGCGGATCACCAAGGAAGACAAGGCCCGCAACCGGCAGAACATCGTCGAAGCGGCGAGCCGTATGTTCCGCGCGCAGGGCATCGACGCGGTCGGGATCGCCGAACTGATGAAGGAAGCGGGGCTCACCCACGGCGGCTTCTACAACCATTTCGCGTCCAAGAACGACCTGGCGGTGGAGGTGTGCAACGCCTCCTTCGACACTTCGCTGGGAGGGCTGGCCCGGACGATCGAGGAGGGCCCCGGCCAGGCCGGTTCGCCGCTCGAACGGGTCGTCGCCGGGTATCTGTCCGCCGTCCACCGCGACGCCGAGGACGGCGGCTGTCCCTCCGCCTCCCTGGTCACGGACGCCGGACGGCAGAGCGAAGCCGTACAGAGCGCGTACGCCGACGGCGTCGAGGGCTACCTCACCGGCTTCAGCGCCGAGATCATGCGCGAAGCCGAGGCGAACGGGGAGAAGCCCGATCCGAGCGAGGCCCGGCACCGCGCCATCCGGCTGCTCAGTGAACTGGTCGGCGCGATCACGCTTGCCCGCGCCGTACACCAGGTCCAGCCCGGCCTCTCCGACGAAATCCTGCAGACCGGCCGCGACCACGCCCTCGACTGAAGCCGCTCACACCTGTCCGGCCGGGAGGGACACAGGCCTGCGTTCATCCGCCGAACCCGCACTGCCGGCCAGGACCTCACCCGGACCTCGCCGTGCAGCGATCCTCTGGCTCCGAACCGCCGAGTAGCTCCGACCGTCAAGCTCACTCCGTGTCAGCTCCGAACCGTCGAGCTCACTCCGTGTCAGCTCCGAACCGTCGAGCTCACTCCGTATTAGTTCCGAACCGTCGAGCTCACTCCGTGTCGTCGAAAGTCCAGACGGCGCGGGTGCCCGGGCCGACGCTGAGCGTCGACCGGCCGATCTGTTCCTGGTGCCGGTACCCCACGGACCGGTTGAGCGACAGCCCGATCTGCCGCAGGCCGACCTGGTCGCGCGGAACGGCGTCGAGGCGGATCGTGGTCCCGCCGCCCTGCGCGACGATGCCACCGCCCGTCACGGACCGGACGACGAACCCGCCGGCCCGCAACAGCGGAACAGTGTCGGCAAGGTCGCCTTCGGTGACCGCGAGGCGGATGGAGGTCACGTCACGCATCAGGTGATCGCTGTAGTCGTCGGACAGGTAACGCTCTCGGCCGACGTCGCCGGGATAGTTGGCCGGCTCGGTGTTGCCGCGCGGGTCGGCGAAGTACTCCGGCCGGTACTCCATTGCCCAGGCCCCGAAGGCGTCGTACTGGTCGGTCGTGAGGATGGCGTCGAACCACGGCACCGGGACACCGTCACCGAAGTCGCGCGTCTGAAGGAACTCGATCGGGTCGGCGATCCCCTGATCCGGCAACCGCTCCGTCACCGCCGCGAGGTCGCCGGCACGCTCGGTCGAGATGCCCATCCCGGTGGAGCCGAAGGCGCCGTCCTGGCCGGGCAGATCGCCGACCCCGAAGAGTTCGAGGTACGTCTCGCGGCCCATCAGGTAGCGACCGGTCCAGGTCTGCCCGCCGGCACCGGTCGTGGTGCGGACCTGGAAGTTGGCGAACTCCCGCAGGTAGTCGGAGTGTTCGATGGCATCGGCGGTCTCCCGGTCGAGCACACCGTAGGCATGGTTGTAGAACAGCAGCTGCCGATCGGGCGAATGCCCGCTCCCCTCGGCCCGCGCCGTACTCGCGCCGCCTTCCAGCGCCCCTGCGAGGGTGGCAGCCAGCGCCACAGCGATGACCATGATCATTCGCAACATCCGGCTGAGCAGCATGCGGGTGATCGTAGAACGGAGAGGATCACTATGGCTGTTGATTCGTGGACGACGACTCGAAACCGCCGGTCTTCAGGAGAGCCCAAGATCCTTGACTGATCAGAAGCGATCAGATCCGGTAATCTCAACCCCTCGTAGATACGGGGGCCTTGTGCGAACGATATTGACTGCTGCAACGGCTGTATTCACGAGCCTTGTGCTGGGTGGCGCCGTGTCCGGCTGCTCGGACGGCAGCAAGTCGGAGCAGCTCACCGCCGAGCAGATGCTCGACGACGCGAACGACACGATGAACGCACTCAAGTCGGTGACCATCGACGCGGACACCGAAGTGACCGCCGGTGATGACTATTCCAGCCATGCGACGACGGATCTCAACACCAGGTGTGCGGCCAGGACGACCTGGGCCACAGGCGCCGCCCTCGAACAGATCCGCATCGGAGGAACGGACTACGTCCGCCCGAATCGCGCCTACATCGAGTGGTCGGGCCGGGAGATGGCCGGCGCGGAGGAGCAGGATCGCTGGATCAAGACCCTCTCCAGCGAGGCGCAGGCGGGGGACGGACTCGTCGAATGCCCCAGGGAGTTCGCCTCCTTCGGCGTAGCCACGAAGGGCGAAACGACCCGGATCGAAGGTAGTCCGGTGATTCCCGCTGGTGGTGTCCGACAAGGCGGACAAGGAGGGCACCTACACCTTTTATGTCGCCACCGAGGGCAAGCCGTACATCCTCAAGGTCACCTACAAAGGCACCGGCTATCAAAGCACCACCCTGTTCGGTGACTTCGACAGACCAGTGGATGTGCGGCCTCCGGCCAAGGCCGACGTATTGGACGCGAGCGCCAGTGACGACTGAGCGCCGGCACCCGGAAACCATGCCAGCGCTCAGCTCCACCCCGCACGAGCGAGGTCGAGCGGACCCGTCAGAAACCCTGCCGCCCTGGTGAAGACATACGCCTCCCTGGTAGCGCGCAGGCCACCTGGACCCGGGTCCGTCAGCGTCTGCTGCGGGCCCGGCTTGCCCAGCCACTGCCGATCCCCGCCACATGCAGCGCCAGCAGGGTGAGGCCGAGAAGCATGACATTCCCCGACGAGAACGTGTCGTTCGTGTCGATCTCGGCAGCATTGATCAAGAAGGCGATGAAAAACAGCACCGCCGCGGCTATACCAAGCATGGAACAGCTCCCCTGATTCGTCATTCCGTCGTGGTGCGCTACGTGTTCCCCCGAATCCCGCCGCCAGACCTTCGACACCGAAATCGAACAACGCACTCCGGCACACCCGGAACACCCGAGAGACGCGGAGTACACGCAAACGAAGCTGACGCGGTGTGGGACGCAGGTACGGGGTCACCCGTTGTGCATGACACGCCTTCTCAGTTTCAGACACCGGAAGACCCCGGATCGGCACGATGGCGAGCCCCCGAACCACACACGCGAGCAACCTGCGGCGCGTGAGGGAAGCGACGGTCCCGGGCGGACCGCGTCGGGCGACCGTGAGCCCAACGAGGGGTTCGGTCCGGACGCCGACGTGGAGCGGGATGCTCCGGACACTCCGTCGGAGATGCCGAAGAGGTCGTGGTGGGCGGTGCTGCGGCGGACGTTCCGCGAGTTCCAGGAGGACGAGCTGACCGACCGCGCCGCATCGCTGACCTACTACGGAGTGCTGTCGCTGTTTCCCGCACTGCTGGTACTGGTCTCGCTGCTGGGACTGGCCGGCAAGTCGGT
Organism: Streptomyces sp. NPDC093544; assembly: GCF_040683495.1. Taxonomy (NCBI): domain Bacteria; kingdom Bacillati; phylum Actinomycetota; class Actinomycetes; order Kitasatosporales; family Streptomycetaceae; genus Streptomyces; species Streptomyces sp. NPDC093544. The sequence continues at coordinate 222,417 of NZ_JBFBEA010000008.1, forward strand.
GACGAACAGCATTCTCGACAACCTCACCCAGCTGACTCCCGGCTCGGGCCGTGATGTGATCACGAGCGCGGTACAGCAACTGCAGGGCAACACGGACACCGGCTCGGTGATGGCGATCGCGGGTCTGGCGCTGGCGCTGTGGTCGGCGTCCGGCTATGTGGCCGCATTCATCCGCACCTCGAACATCATCTACGACATTCCCGAGGGACGACCGGTCTGGAAGGTACTACCGGTCCGCCTGGGTCTCACCGTTGCGCTGATGGTCCTGGCGGTCGCCAGCGCGCTGATCGTCGTCTTCACCGGCGGCCTGGCCCAGCAGGCCGGCGCCGCGTTCGGGATCGGCGACGCCGCTCTGGCCACCTGGTCCATCGCCAAGTGGCCGGTGCTGGTGGTATTGGCCACCATCATGATCGCGATCCTCTACTGGGCAACGCCGAACGCGCGGTTCCGCGGCTTCCGCTGGATCACTCCGGGCAGCTTCCTCGCACTGCTGATCTGGATGATCGCCTCCGCCGGGTTCGCGTTCTACGTGGCCGCGTTCGCCTCGTACAACAAGACCTACGGCGCCTTCGCCGGTGTCATCGTCTTCCTGCTCTGGCTGTGGATCAGCAATCTGGCGATCCTCCTGGGCCTGGAATTCGACGCCGAGTTGGCCCGCGAGCGCGCCATCGTCGGCGGCCACCCGGCTGAGGCCGAGCCCTACGTCGAGGCGCGTGACACACGGAAGTGGAACAAGCGGGACAAGCGACGTCTCCGGGAGCAGCGGTGACCCCCTCCTCCCCGCCCGGGCACACGGCCGGCGAGGGTTCGGATCGTTTCACCGGGTACCCGGCACCAACACGACGACAACGACGGCGAAGAGACAGGGTGAACTGCCATGGCCACGGTCGACCCCCCAAGCCACCGGAGCGATGCCGAGCAGCCGGTGGGCGAGCTGGTCCAGCGCGCCTCGCAGCAGTTGTCGCAGCTGGTGCGCGAAGAAATGCGGCTGGCGCAGGCGGAGATGGCGCAGAAGGCCAAGCGATTCGGTGTCGGCAGCGGACTGTTCGGCGGCGCCGGGCTGGTCGGCGCTCTGGCCCTGCAGGCCTTGGCCGCCACCGTGATCGCCGCCCTGGCGCTGACGCTGCCTGTGTGGGTCTCGGCTCTGATCGTCACCGGTGCCCTGGCCGTGATCGCCGTGGTTCTCGCCCTGGCCGCCAAGCGGCAGATCGGCAAGGCGGCCCCGCCCGTGCCCGAGCAGACCATAGGCAGCGTCAAGGCAGACGCGGCCGAGATCAGGGAGAAGGCTCACCGATGACCCAGCAAAAGCCCGAGGACAACGGCCAGGTTCCCACGCCCGAAGAGCTGCGCGAGCAAGTCGAGCACACCCGCGAGGAGTTGGGGCAGACCGTCGAAGCCCTGGCCGCCAAGACCGACGTCAAGGGCCGCGCCATGGAGACCGCGGCCGAGGCCAAGGAGCAGGCGGGCCAGAAAGCCGCTCAGGTCTCGGCTCAGGTACGTGCCAAGGCCGCCCACGCCGCGCAGTTGGTGAAGGACAACACCCCCGAGCCCGTACGCGACAAGGCCGGCCGGGCGGCCGTACAGATCCGGGAGAAGGTCACCGAGGTCGGGCACCTCGCGCATGACAAGACGCCGCAGCCGGTTCGCGAGAAGGCCGACCAGACAGCGAAGGTGGCGCGGAACAACCGCACTGCGCTGCTCGCCGCCACGGGCACCGCCGTCGTCCTGCTGCTCGCACGCCGTTCCCGCAAGGCTCGCCGCGCGCGCAAGGGACATCGGTGAAAGCCTCCAAGATCGTCTACAAGCCGGTCGGCCTGGTGCTCGGCGCGGTCGGCAGCATGCTGGCCGGCGCCGCGTTCCAACAGACCTGGAAGCTGCTCGGCCACGACGAGAACGCAGACGACCCCACGGACGAGGACCGCCCCTGGCGGCAGGTTCTGCTCGCCGCAGCCCTCCAGGGCGCCACCTTCGCGGTCGTCAGGGCCGCCGTCGACCGCTCGGGCGCGGCCACGACCCGCCGCCTGACCGGAACTTGACCCGGCTCACCGGGCTCACCGGGCTCACCGGGCTCACCCGCCAGCATCGCCGCGTCCCCCACCTTCGGCCCCTGTCGGCCATGCAGCCAACACGGGCCGGGGTGCTGGGGAGACGACAGCGTCACGTGCTCCAGGGACGTCACGCGGCCGACGGCTTGAGCCGCGCGACCAGCACAGACCTCCGATTGCGCAGGGGCTGGCCAGAAACCTGAGTATGAGGCCACTATCGGCTTCATACCGCGCGGCGGTCCGCCCGCTCAGGTCGAGCGTGCCCGCACGTCATCCGCTACAACATCCCGCCGGTCCTGCGCGACCGGCCGACCCGTTCCTGCATCGCGAAGAGAAAGACCACCATGGCCGAGACCACGTCTTCACGCGTCTCGTCTCCCGTCGGGGCCGCCCCGTGACGGTCGCCCGCATTCCCGGCCTGATCCTGCCGGTGATCTTTCTCGTGGCTGCCGTGGTCTGCGCCGTCTGGTACTGGCGACACCGCGGCGAGTAGGTCCGCTTTTCGGATCGCTTTCGGATGGCGTCGGCTTCCCTGATCGAACTGGGAGGCGCAGGGCCCCTGCGCCCCTGCAGCCCTCCCGTCAGGGCCGCCGCCTACGCTGAAGCAGGCGGCTGGAACGCGTCAGCCCGCACGTTGGGCATCACTCGGCTCGCCACGCGGAACCGGCCGTTGGGGACGTGGCGGGACTTGGTGACATGCACCGCGAGCGGGCCGGCCCATTCGTAGCCCTTGTGCTCGCCGTGGCGAGCGAGGGTGTCGGTGAGTACCTGGTCGATGCGGTCGTCACCGTTGCGCTCAAGTTCCTCGTGGGCGAACTCGGCCAGTTCGACGTCGTAGGCGTTGGGGACGACAACGCGGCTCTCGCTGCACACGATGGCGTGTGAGTCGCACTCACGACGCAGGGCATCGACGAGTTCGACCGGTTCCTTGTCCCGGATCTGCCCGAACATCCTCTGTCCGAAGCGCTCCAGCGCTCGTTCCACGCCGGTGAGTGTGCTCACGCTTGCCTCTTCTTGATCGCTTGCTCGTTCGCGTCGCTCTCTTCGCCTCATCCCCCGCGGGTTCCCGGACTCCGGAGGTCGACGCGTCCGCGGCGCCCAGGGATCCGGGACGGCTCTGGCCGGCACCGTCTCGTTCCACGTGCCGGAGAACCACGTGCCGGAGAACCACGTGCCGGAGAACACCCTCCTCCAGGTCCGCCCTCGTCCAGGTCCACCCCTGTCAGGGCGTGCCCGGAGGCTTCTGCGGTGAAGTCGCAGTCAGGACACCGATCTTGTCGATGCGGTGCTCGGGGTTTCCTCTGTCGTCGCGCCAGTGGTTTCCGGCTGCGTTGTCCTCGGGCGTGGCGCAGGTGGAGATGGTGATCATGGCTTGTGTCGGGCTTGTACCCGGGTGGCCCGGGACCGGCGCCCGCTGTTCGGCGAGCGAGCGGTCGGAGCGGAAGGATGTGGTTCTGCTGTCGGTGATCTCGTACTCGTAGACCGTGCCGCCCGACGTGACGATGACCGAGTCGCCCTCGCCGAGGGCCGGGAGCTCCCGAAGGGGGCCTCCGGCGGACAGCCGGTGGGCCGTGACGAGATAGTTGCCGACCTCGCCGGGACCGACACCGCCACGGCTGCCGTAGGGGCTGGCGGCGACACCGCGGTTCTGGATCCGGGTGCCGGGCCAGTCGTCCGTGGTCCCCTCGTAGGGGACTACGCGCAGATCCACGAGGGCGAGGGCCGGTATGGCGAGCCAGGCGGTCCGAGCCTGGGTATTGGCGTCGCGAGGGGCCGGCTCCGCAGAGGTCGTGATGGTGGGGATCGGCTCGGCTGCCGTCGTGGCCGGGGAGGCGTCCGATGGGAGCACGCCGGGCGTGGCCGCCGACGTGGTCCTGGTGGCTGCCGTGGACTCCTCGGCCGCGCCGCCGGCCGAGCAGCCAAGGAGTACGAAGATGACGCCGCCGGTGAGCGTGGCGGGGAGAGCTCGGGAACGGGCCATGGCACTCAGGATCGGTAGCCGGGTCGTGTCGCGCCACACTGCGTGGAGAGTGGCTGCCTCAGGGGGAGAACGGCAGGAGCACTCCCGGAGTTCCCTCGTCCCCCGGGCCCTTGGACTTTCAGGGAAACGACAGGGTGCGGGCGAAGAGGGTGACGAGGATCAGTACGACGGGGAAGCAGACCAGGAACATGGCGAAGGTGTAGCCCATGATGTCGCGTGCCTTGAGCCCCAGGATGGTGAGTGTGGGCAGCATCCAGAAGGGCTGCAGCAGGTTGGCACTGGCCTCACCGAGGTCGTAGACGACGACCACCCAGCCCTGGTTCACCTCGAGTTGGTTGGCCGCGTCGAGCACGTAGGGCGCCTCGATGACCCATTTGCTGCCGCCGCTGGGGACGAAGACGCCGAGGATGCAGCTGTAGATGGCGATGAACGCCGGATAGAAGAACTGGTTCGACACCGACACCAGCCAGCCGGCGATGGTCTTGCTCAGCCCGGTGAACGCGATCATCCCGAAGATGCCGCCGTACAAAGGGAATTGCAGCAGGACGCCGGAGGCCGCAGGCGTCCCGTCCTTGACGGCCTGCGCGAGGCGTACGGGCCGCCAGTGCAGGATGAGCGCGAGCAGGATGAGGATGAGGTTGATCGTGTTGAGGTCCAGGGCGTTGAGGGCGCTGCCCTCCGCTCGGGCGAAATGCCGGGCCAGATACCAGGCGCCGAGCCCGAACAGCAGGATCGCGAAGACGGGGCTGTACTCGATCCACTCTCCGGGCCGGCTGCGGCGCAGCTGCGAGCGTTCCTCGCCGACGCTGGGGCCCAGCTCGATGCCCAGTTGTTCGGCGGTCTTCGCGCGCTCCGGTGAGGGCGACAGGAGCCAGGCCGTGCCGACGGCGATGACGAAGATGATCGCCGTGGCCACGATGCCCTGCCACAGGAAAATGGTCTCGGTCAGGGGGATGAGGCCGCTGCCCCGTCCCTCCGCGATGACCTCCTGGACCGCGGGCGGACTGGACGCGGCGCTGGCCACCTGAAGCGCCGCCGACCCCGACAGGCCCTGGGCCCATACGGTTCCGAGGCCGAGGAAGGCCATCGCGCCGAGCGCCCGGTAGTCCACGCCTGCGACCCGACGCGCGATCTCCTTGGCGAGGATCGCGGTGAAGATGAGACTGAAGGCCCAGTTCAGATACGAGCTGACCATCGCGACGGCCGCGGTGAACGCGATGGCGCCGCGCGGCGTACGCGGCACCCGCGCGATTCTGGCGATCAGCCGGCCGACCGGTGGCGACACCGCTACCGCGTATCCGGCGATAATGATCATCGCCATCTGCAGGGTGAAGGTGATCAGCGACCAGAATCCCTGACCCCACGCGTCGACGAGGCCATAACCGGTCGTCGCCGCCGGATCGGAGGGTGCGCCGAGCAGTTTCTCGCCGGTCGCGAGACCGAGCGCGAAGACCGCGAAGGTGCCCACCAGCACAAAGCCCAGCGCATCGGGCAGCCACTTCTCCGTGAAGGCGGTGAAACGCAGAGCCATGCGTGCCAGCCAGTTCTCCCGGCTCGACGTCCGGTCCGGATCCTGCGGGGGCGCCGTTGCCATCGCGTCTCCTCCTGTAGGCGGTCAGGGCTGGGTAGATGCTCCCCACAGACCCAGGTGCCTCATGCGCCTCATCGTCATCCCATTCCGGCGCCGTTATGCGGGGCCCGTACGGTCGACGTCCTCGGGGATCCGGCGGTGGATGTCGGCAAGCAGGTTCCGCATTGCCGTGCGGAAGATCTCGGCCTGGTGGTCGGCGAGGAAAGAGGTGTGCCCGAACACCTCCAGGACGACGAGGCCATGCAGGTGTCCCCACGCGCTGAGCAGGAGGGCGGTCGCGGCGGGCGGCAGATGTCCCTGACCGTAGTGCGGCAGCTGTTCCAGGTATGCCCGGAGCGAGGGCGAGAGCGCGGGGGTGTCGGCCGCGGCAAGCTGTGCCGCGGTGAACCCGTCGAACAGCTCGCGCTCGAAGATCGTGCTCATCCGGCGCGTCGCCTGGGTGGTCGGGCCCTCGGCGGGTGCCGCGTAGTCCCGCAGCGGCGTTCCGTAGAGGAGTTGGAAACACTCGGGGTGGGCGATGGCCCATCGACGGTAGCCCTCGGCCGCGACCACCAGGCGCGGCAGGGCCGGGTCCTCCGCCGCGGTGTCGACCGCGGCCTGTACGGCGTCGGCCAAGTCGTCGTACGCCTTCGTCACGACCGCCGTGACAAGCGCGTCCCTGCTCGGGAAGTAGTGGTAAAGCGCCTGCACGGTCATTCCGAGGCTGCGGGCCACCGCCCGCAGGGACAGGGCCGCGGGCCCGTGCTCGGTGATGTGGCGTTCGGCGGCGTCAAGGATCTCCTGGGTTGCGGCGGCCCGGCGGCGCTCGCGCAGGGTGGGCGGGGTCATCGCGTGTTCCTCCACGGGCATGGGATGACCGTACGACGGTCGCTCCTGTGGGCCACCCGGAAATCGCTTGGTGTGAAGAAAATCTAACACTGCCAAATTTCCTTCCGCCTCACTAACGTCGTTCTTGGCGACGAAGAGTGCGACACCGCACCGCTTCTGACGGGGTGAAGGAACTCCGCAGAGCACCGCGCCGGCCCACCCCGTTGGTCAACTCGGGCTGTTTCGCGCCGTTTTCACCGTATGGACATCAAAGGAGACCGTTCGTGTTTGAACGCATAGCCGAACTGGCGATTCGCCGGTCTCGACTGATACTCGTCGTCGCCGTGTTGGCTGTGGCCCTGATGGGCGTCCTGGGCGCCGGAGCGTTCGGCAAGTTGCTGGGTGGCGGCTACGACGACCCGGCCTCCCAGTCCACCCGGGCCGGGGAGGTCATCGACGACAAGTTCGGCGGGGAGACGAACCTGATCCTGTTGGTCCGTTCCTCCGAAGGCCTGATCGACGCCCCGGCCGCCCGGCGGAGTGGCGGGGTCCTGGTGGCCGACCTCAAGGAGGAGAAGAACCTTGAGAACGTGATCTCGTACTGGGACACGGCCAGCCCCGACCTCCGCTCCAAGGACGGTCGCGAAGCCATGGTGCTCGCCCATGTGAAGGGTGAAGGCACCGAGCGGGACGAGAACGCCAAGGCCGTCATCGACGCCTACACCGGGCCGTACGAGGGCGCACTCACCGTCCAGGCCGGCGGGGGCGCCGCAGTGACCAGCGAGATGGGCACCCAGTCGGGCGAGGATCTCTTCCTGGCCGAGGCCATCGCCGTGCCGCTGACCCTCGTGCTGCTCGTGCTCATCTTCGGCAGCATGGTCGCGGCCCTGCTGCCGCTGGGGATCGGCGTCATCGCCATCGCGGGCACCTTCGCGGAGCTCTACGTCCTCGGCAGTGTCACCGATGTCTCGGTCTTCGCGATCAACCTGACCACCGCCCTGGGACTCGGTCTCGGTATCGACTACGCCCTTCTCATGGTCAGCCGCTTCCGGGAGCAGCTCGCAACAGGGGCGAGCGTGGACGACGCCGTCCGCCGGACGGTGAGCACCGCGGGCCGTACGGTCGCGTTCTCCGCCGCGACGGTGGCGGCCGCGCTCGGGGCACTCCTGGTGTTCCCGCAGTACTTCCTGCGCTCGTTCGGCTACGCCGGGGTCGGTGTGGTCGTCATCGCGGCCGTCAGCACCCTCTTCGTCATGCCGGCCCTCTTCGTCGTCCTGGGGCACCGGGTCAACAGCGGGCGGCTGCCGTGGACGAACCCCGGGCGCTCCGACACCCGCGCCCCCTTCTGGGGACGGCTGGCCGGCACCGTCATGCGGCGGCCCGCGCTCACCGCGCTGCCCGTGCTCGCGGTCCTGCTGCTGGCGGCGAGCCCGCTCCTCGGCATCACCTTCGGCACACCCGACGAACGCGTGCTTCCCGAGGACGCCGAAAGCCGCCAGGTCTCCTCGGTACTGCGGGACAAGTTCAACGGCAACGACGACGCGGCCCTGCACGTCGTCATCGACAAACCCCTGAGCAAGGCCCCGCTGGAGTCGTACGCGGTCGAACTGTCGGGGCTCGAGGGCGTCGTCCGCGTCGAGACCAGCACGGGAATCTACGCCGACGGACAATCCACGGCGACCGACCCCGGCAACAGCGCCCTCGGCCGCCCCGGCGCGCAGCAGATCAATGTGGTGAGCGCCCTGGCACCGAAGTCGGACGAGGCCCAGAGCCTGGTCGAGGAGGTGCGGGCGGTCGCCCCGCCCGCCGGGTCACACCCCCTGGTGGGCGGAGTCGACGCCGTACTGGTCGACTCCAAGGACTCGATCGCCGGCCGGCTCCCGATCGCCGTGGCCCTGGTCGCCCTCACGACCTTCCTCCTGCTTTTCCTGTTCACCGGCAGCGTCGTGCAGCCGCTGCGTGCGCTGCTCCTCAACCTGATCAGTCTGGGAGCGACCCTCGGCGTCATGACCTGGATCTTCCAGGACGGCCACCTCTCCTCGCTGCTCGGCTTCACGGCACAGCCGATGGATGTGTCCATGACCGTGCTGATGTTCTGCATCGCCTTCGGCCTCTCGATGGACTACGAGGTCTTCGTCACCAGCCGGATCAAGGAACTCCACGACCTGGGCGAGGACAACGAGTCCGCGGTGACCAACGGCCTCGGACACACGGGACGCATCGTCACCGCGGCGGCCTGCCTGCTCGCGGTGAGCTTCTTCGCCTTCGGGACGGCCAAGCTCAGCTTCATGCAGATGTTCGGCCTGGGCAGCGGGCTGGCCATCCTCATCGACGCCGTCGCCGTACGGGGCATCCTGGTACCCGCCGCGATGCGCCTGCTCGGCCGCTCGGCCTGGTACGCGCCCGGCTTCCTGCGAAAGTTCCACGGGCGGTTCGGCCTCAGTGAAGGCGCCCCCGCGCCCGAACCCGCAGCTGCGGGCGAGCTCGTAGCCAAGTCGCCGTACGTGAAGAACTCGGCGCAAGGCTGACCACCCGAGCCCACGCCCGACCACATGCCCGCCTCCCCCACACGGGAGGCGGGCACGGCCGCACACGGGATCGACTCGGCAGCACTGGAGCCGGAGTTCGCCGCTCCAATGCCGACCGGCCTGCCCGGTGGACGCGCCGCCCGATGCCCCAACTTCCCCTCGTATGGCGTCACTTGTCTTGGCTGGTCAATCACAATGTGCTTGGCTCACCCCGGTCCTTGGCTCAGCCCATGCATCGGCATACGGAGGCCTGTGGTGTCACCCACGAACGAACCTTCCTCGTCCCCTGCCAGACCCGGGCCCCGGCCCGCCGCCCTCAGCCGGCGCGGCCTGCTGGTCGGCTCCGCCGTCGTGGCGAGCGCACAGGCGCTGAACATCCGAACCGCCCACGCGGAACCGGTGCACCAGGATCCCTTCAAGCTCGGCGTGGCCAGCGGCGACCCGCTGCCGGACGGGGTCGTCCTGTGGACCCGGCTGGTCGCCGATCCCTACGACGCCGCGTCCATGGGGACCCGCCCAGTGCGCGTGGAGTGGGAGATCGCCACTGACGAGCGGTTCCGCCGGGTCGTCAGGCGCGGCACCGAGACCGCCGAACGCGCGCAAGCGCACAGCGTCCACGCGGATGTACGCGGCCTGGCGCCGGGCCGCGACTACTGGTTCCGGTTCCGTACGGGCCGTGAGATCAGCCCGGTCGCCCGGACCCGTACCGCCCCCGCGCCCCGCTCGCGCCCCGGCGGACTGCGGATCGGCCTGATCAACTGCCAGGACTGGCAGAACGGTTACTGGCCCGCGTACACCGCACTCGCCGAGGAGGACCTCGATGTGGTCCTGCACGTCGGCGACTACATCTACGAGTACGACCCGAGCAGCGCCTACGCAGACCGGTTGCACACCGCCCCGCAGACCTCCGGCCTCGACCAACTCGTCACGCTCGCCGACTACCGTGCCCGGCACGCCCAGTACAAGACCGATCCGGCCCTGCAGGCGGCCCATGCCGCCTTCCCCTGGATCGTCACCTGGGACGACCACGAGGTGGAGAACAACTACGCCGGTGTGGTCGACGAGATCGACGACACCGGCGCGCGCCATCAGGACCTCGCCGCCTTCGCCCGCCAGCGCTCCGCCGCCTATCAGGCCTACTACGAGCACATGCCGCTGCGGCGCAGATTCGTCAACGGCTCCTCGGACTACCGGCTCTACCGCCGCTTCGACTTCGGCGACCTCCTCCGGCTGAACGTCCTGGACACCCGCCAGTACCGCACCGACCAGCCCGGCGGCTTCTCCACCGACTTCGGCAGCGTCGCGGCCGGCCTGGGCAACACTGACGGCACCCTCACCGGGGCGGCGCAGGAGAAGTGGCTGCGGCAAGGGCTGCGCCGCTCCCCGGCGCGCTGGAACGTCGTCGCCCAGCAGGTCATGATGAGCCAGATCAGATTCCCCAACTTCCTTGACCCGACACACCCGTTGCCGCCCATCGCCAACCTCGACCAGTGGGACGGATACGACCCCGCCCGCGCGAGCTTCCTCCGCTTCCTGCGGGACGCCCAGGTGGCCAACCCGGTCGTGCTCGCCGGGGACATCCATTCGTCGTGGTTCAGCGATCTGCGGATCGACCGCGACGACCTGGACAGCGACCCGGTCGCGGTCGAGTTCACCGCGACCAGCATCAGTTCCGACTTCCCCATCGCCTTCGACGCCCCCCTCAAGGCCTACAACCCGCTCCTGAATCCGCACGTCCGCTACTTCGACGGCTCGCGCCGCGGATACCTGCGCCTCAACGTCGGCCGACAGCAGTGGACCACCGACGCCCGGACCGTCGACAGCATCGCGGTCCGCCAGTCGCCGGTCAGCACCACCGCTTCCTGGGCCGTGACGGCAGGCGAACCGGGGCTCAACGCCGTGTGATCCGCCGGAAAGGCCGGAGCCGTACAGCGGCTGCATGTCGGAGAGCGCCCCACGACCGGCGGGGGCGCTCTCCGCTCGCTTTCCCCGCCGTCCGTGGCCGTCGTTCAACCGTTGGGTTGAACGCGGCTTCCACCTTCCGCCCGTCGGCCGCTCCGTACGGGCGACGCGCAATACCTCTCGGCGGCACCAGAATCACTTCTGACCATGGCGCCGTGGCCCGTACGACCTCACCCCCCGCAGAGAGGTGCTTCAGCGTGTCCAGCTTCATCAGCAGACGACGTGTTCTCGCCACCGGTACCGCCCTCGGTCTCGGAGCGCTCGGCGCCACCGCGGCCCCCGCCGCCGCAGCCACGCCCGCCGCAACCCGGTCCACCACCGGCGCCGAGGAGACCAGAACGCTCGACGAACTCTACGAGGCCGCGCTGGCGGAGGACGGCAAGCTCGTCATCTATGCCGGCGGGGACTTCCAGGCACAGCAGGAAGCCACCAGGCAGGCCTTCCGCAGCCGCTTCCCCGGTATCGAGCTGACGCTGATCGTCGACTACAGCAAGTTCCACGACGCCCGCGTCGACAACCAGTTCGCGACCGACACCCTCGTCCCCGACGTCGTACAACTGCAGACACTGCAGGACTTCACGCGCTGGGACGAGGAGGGCCGTCTGCTGCGCTACAAACCGGCCGGTTTCTCCAAGGTCTACGACGGCTTCAAGGAGCAGAACGGCTCCTGCGTCGCCGTCCAGGCGAACGCCTTCAGTTTCCTCTACAACATCGCCGCGGCCGGCTCGGACGCCCCGAAGACCCCGCTCGACCTGATCGACCCGAAGTGGAAGGGCAAGATCGCGTCGCGTTACCCGCACGACGACGACGCGACTCTCTACCTCTTCACGAAGTACGTGGAGAAGTACGGCTGGGACTGGGTGGCCGCGTACGCCGCCCAGGACAACCAGTACCTGCGGGGCGGCCTGGCGTCGGACGCTGTCGTCGCCGGGCAGAAGACGATCGCCGTCGGCGTGGGCGGCTCGCCGCTCCAGTCCGCCACCTCTCCGACGAAACTGATCGTCCCCGACGGCCACCCCTTCATCGCGTGGGGGCAGCGGGCCGCGATCCTCAAGCAGGCGAAGAATCCGACCGCCGCCAAGCTCTATCTGAACTGGCAGCTCTCGACCGCCCGGCAGCAGACGACCTCCAACGGCTGGTCGGTACGCACCGACGTGACTCCTCCGGCGGGCATGCAGCCTCTCTGGGAGTACCCGGACGTGTACCTCGACTTCCCCCAGTTCATGGCCGACCGCGCTGAGGTCGAACGCTTGAAGCAGACCTTCGCCCTGTACTTCGGCGAGGTGACGGGCGAGGCGACACCGGGCTGGCTGGGCCTGCACCCGGGCGCCTAGGGGCCGTTGGTCGATCCGTCCGTGCGCGGACCGGACGGATCGACCAACAGCCCCACCCTTCACGTGAGTCATACAAGCCGCCGATAGACTCACTGGCCTGGCCGAAGGGATTGGCCCGCCGGAGGGAATCTGCCGTGGCCGACTGCGTTCCGCCGACCGTTCGTGGCGGTCGGCCCAACCTGGCCCATGTGTCACACGTCGCGTTCTTCCTCGTGGTCGGAGCCTCCCTCGTACGGCTCGCCCGGCTCAACTCCCCACTGTGCTGGCACATAGTGACCGTCAGCGCGCTGCTGGCACTGGCGTACGCGGGCGGGCCAGCGTTGTCGAGCCGGCTCGGTCCGCTCGGCCGGGGTTCCTGGATCCTGTCACTGCTCGTGTTGTGGACCCTCCTCATCTGGATCGCACCGGTGCCGCTGACACCGGACTACGTCTGGTGTGCCGTCCCGCTGGCCTGTGTGGCACTGCGAGCGCTCGGCAACCGCTCCGCGGCGGTGGCGGTGGCCGTGATCACCGTCGTACTCGCCCTGGCGCTGATCCGTTCCCACGGCCCTTTCGGTACGGAGCTCGTGCTGATCCCCGTGGCGGCCGTCTGGGGAACCGTCGCCCTGTACCGCGCCCAGCAACGGGATGCCGCGGTCCGCCAGCGCCTGGTCGAGGAACTGCGCGACACCCGCGACGTCCTCGCGAGGCAGCAACGCCAGGCCGGTGTCCTGGCCGAGCGGACCCGTATCGCCCGCGATCTGCACGACACGCTGGCCCAGGACCTGGCCGGCGGTCTGATGCTGCTGCAGGCCGCCGAGCGTGACTGGGAGAAGCGGCCGGACGTGGCACGGACCCGCGTCCGTGCCGTGGCCGACGGCCTCGACACCAACCTTACCGAGACCCGGCGGATCCTCCGCGACCTCACCCCCTCCGACGTCGCCGAGACCGGCCTGGAGGGCGCGCTGCGTCTGCTGTGTGACCGTTCCCGGGCCGGCGGGACCGCGGCACATGTGCGGTTCCGGTCGGTGGGACAGCACCAGCCGGTCATTGACGAGCACTTGGCCGGGGCCCTGTTCCGTGTCGCGCAGAGTTCGCTCGCGAACGTGCGCGAACACTCCCACGCGGTGAACGTGCTCATCACGCTCCGTCGGCAGCCGCATCAGGTGGATCTCGAGGTGTCCGACGACGGAATCGGCTTCGCCCCGGCCGGGATCCTCGTGACCGACGCGCGGACGGGCCGCGGATTCGGGCTGCCCGCCGCCCGGGCACGCCTGCGTGAATACGGCGGTGACCTCGACGTCAGCAGCGCGCCGGGCGGGGGGACCACGATCCGGGCCACGGTGTCCGTACGGCCCCGGCTCGAGCCGGTCGCGCCCCTGCCCCCGGTGACCGCCGGATGACCGCCGAACCACTGCGCGTGCTCATCGCGGACGATCATGCCGTCGTACGTGCCGGGCTGCGCGCCCTTCTGGACGGCGAACCGGACCTCGATGTGGTCGCCGAAGCCGGCAGCGGTGAGGAAGCTGTCCGGCTGACAGTGCGGTTGATGCCGGACGTCGTACTGATGGATCTTCGCTTCGGGGGCTCGGGGAGCGGGATGGACGGCGTCGAGGCCATCCGGCAGCTCGCCGTCGTGGCCCCGAAGGTGGCGGCGGTGATGCTCACCAGCTACGCGGGACGGGCCGATGTCGTCCGCGCTTTGGAGGCGGGCGCCCGAGGCTACGTACCCAAGGCCGGGCTGCCCGAGGAACTGTTCCGAGCGGTCCGCACCGCGGCCACCGGCTCCATCGGGCTGGCTCCGCAGATCGTCGCTGAACTCGTCGGCCAAGTGGTGGGCCCGGACCGTGAGTTGAGCCGGCGCGAGATCGAGGTCGTCCGTCTGATGGCGGCGGGCCGCAGCAACCGGGCCATCGCCGAGAAACTGTTCCTCAGCGAGGCCACGGTCAAGACCCACCTCGTCCGGATCTACCGCAAACTCGAGGTCGCCAACAGGCCGGCCGCCGTCTCGGAAGCCGTCCGCAGAGGACTTCTCGAACTCACCTGACCTGCGGAGGGCCCCGCCCGCGTACCAGGGCATTGTCAGTGGTGGCAGGCAAGATGACGGGCATGACAACACCAGTTGCAGTGATCGTGGATGCCGCCGCCTACGCGCAGGCGGTCGAGGACGCGGTGAAGGCGTCCGCCGCCTACTACGCGGGCGGCACCTCGGTGCTGGACGACGACAACTACGACCGACTGGTGCGTGGCATCGCGGCGTGGGAGGCCGACCATCCCGATCAGGTGCTGCCGGACTCGCCGACCGGGAAGGTCGCCGGCGGCGCCGCGGAGGGGGATGTGCCGCACACGGTGGCGATGCTGAGCCTGGACAACGTGTTCTCGCCGGAGGAGTTCGCCACCTGGACGGCGTCACTGGCCCGGCGGATCGGCCACGACGTCGGGCAGTTCAGTGTGGAGCCCAAGCTGGACGGACTCGCGATCGCGGCCCGTTACACCCACGGCCGCCTGACCAGGCTGATCACGCGCGGTGACGGGACGGCCGGGGAGGACGTCTCGCACGCGATCGGCACCATCGAGGGCTTGCCGGACATGCTGACCGAGCCGGTCACTGTGGAGGTGCGCGGCGAAGTCCTGATGACCACGGCGCAGTTCGAGCACGCCACCGAGGTACGCACCGCGCATGGCGGGCAGCCGTTCGCCAACCCGCGCGGCGCCTCGGCGGGCACCCTGCGCGCCAAGGACCGTGCCTACACCGTGCCGATGACCTTCTTCGGCTACGGTCTGCTGCCGCTGCCCGACACCGAGGAGGCGCTCGCGACGCGTCTTGGCGAGCTCGCGCACAGCGACCTCATGGCGCAGGCGGCCGGATTCGGGGTGAACACCACCGCCACCACCGCCGTGGCCGGCACCACCGCCGACTCGGTTGAGCAGGTTCTGGCCCGGGTCCAGGAGATCGCCGCGCTGCGCGCCGAGCTGCCGTTCGGGATCGACGGAATCGTCATCAAGGCCGACCTCGCGGCCGACCAGCAGGCCGCCGGCTCCGGTTCGCGCGCCCCGCGCTGGGCGATCGCCTACAAACTGCCCGCCGTGGAGAAGATCACCCGGCTGCTGGCGGTGGAGTGGAACGTGGGCCGCACCGGCATCATCGCCCCGCGCGCCGTGCTGGAACCCGTCGAGATCGACGGTGCCACCATCACCTACGCCACCCTGCACAACCCCGCCGACATCACCCGCCGCGACCTCCGTCTGGGCGACCACGTCATGGTCCACCGTGCCGGCGACGTCATCCCCCGCATCGAAGCCCCCGTCGCCCATCTGCGCACCGGCGAGGAACAGCCCATCGCCTTCCCCGAGGTGTGTCCGCGGTGCGGCTCCGGTATCGACACCAGTGAACAGCGCTGGCGCTGTGAGAACGGCCGCAACTGCCATCTGGTCGCCTCCCTCTCCTACGCGGTCGGCCGTGACCAGCTCGACATCGAGGGCCTCGGCACGACCCGCGTCGTCCAGCTCGTCGAAGCGGGACTGGTCGCCGACCTGGCCGATCTGTTCGCCCTCACCCGCGAGCAGTTGCTGAGCCTGGAGCGGATGGGCGAGACGAGTACCGACAATCTCCTCACGGCGATCGGCACGGCGAAGACGCGGCCACTGTCTCGGGTGCTGTGCGCGCTCGGCGTCCGCGGCACCGGCCGCTCCATCTCCCGTCGGATCGCCCGGTACTTCGCCACCATGGACAACGTCCGGGCCGCCGATGCCGAAACGATGGAGCAGGTCGACGGCATCGGCACCGAGAAGGCGCCGACCATTGTCGCTGAGCTCACCGAACTCGCCCCGCTCATCGACAAACTCGTCGAAGCCGGGGTGAACATGACCGAGCCCGGCGCCACCCCGCCCGCCCCTGCCGCCGCTGACGACGACGCGGAAGGCGGCTCCGCCGAGCCGTCGGACGGACCGCTGGCCGGGATGACGGTCGTCGTCACCGGTGCGATGACCGGCGCGCTGGAGAGACTCAGCCGCAACCAGATGAACGAACTGATCGAGCGCGCCGGCGGCCGCTCCTCCTCCAGCGTCTCCAAGAAGACCAGCCTGGTCGTCGCCGGAGACAACGCGGGCTCCAAGCGTGCCAAGGCCGAGACCCTCGGCATCCGGCTGGCCGGCCCCGACGAGTTCGCCGCCCTCGTCGCCGACTACTTCGACTGATCCCGCCCGGCGAGGCGCCTCACGCCTTTCGAGCGAACGTCTCCCCAGACTTGCGGGCTTTCCTGCTCATACACCTGCTCATGCCGTGTTGCCGGCGGCCGTGAGCCGGAGCTGGAGATCCACCTCCTGGTCGCCGGAGGCCGATCCCGTCGCCTCGACGGCGAAGCCGGATGCGAGAGTCTCGCGCAGCCGGCCGACGGCCACCGGACCGCCCTGGAGGTCTGCGATGACCGAGCCCGCCAGGATCGTTCCGGACAGCGGGGCAGCGCTGTGCGGAACGAGAAAGGCGCTGGTCCACGTGTCGGGGTGGGTGTCGCTGAGCTGTGCCGGTGTGTCCTCGCCGCGATCGGAGGCGAAGCGGGAGCCCAGCGCGCGGAACACGGTGTCCGCGTCGGCAGCCGAACAGGCGCCCAGCACTACCTGCACCAGGTCGGTGGACGAGGTCTCCGCGTCGGTCGGGTCGCCGGAGGGCTTGGCTGACGAGGTGTCGTTGTCGCTCATGGTGTCCGGTCTCTCCAGTGTCGTCGTCGGTCACAGTTCGCGCAGTGCGGGCAGGAGCTCCTTCTCGGCCCAGGCGATGAAGGGGAGTTGCTGATCGCCGCCCACTTGGATGAGGGCGATCTCGGTGAATCCGGCTTCCGCGTAAGGGCGTACCGCTTCGACGAAGAGGTCGACATCGTCGCCGCAGGGAATCGTCTGCGCCACGTCCTGCGGAGTGACGTACTCGGTCGCTCCGGCGAATCCCGAAGGACCCGGGAGTTCTGAGTTCACCGGCCAGCCTCCGACGGACCAGCGGAACTGATCGTGCGCGCGAGCGATCGCCGCGTCCCGGTCGGTGTCGTAGCAGACCGGGAGCTGGCCCACCCGCGGCTTGCCGCGGCCGCCGTGCCGGTCGAAGGAGTCGAGCAGTTCGGGCTTGGGCTCGGTGGCGATGACCAGGTCCGCGAGTCGGCCGGCGAGCGAGCAGGAGAGCTCGCCGGAGACGGCCACGCCGATGGGCGGCAGCTCGTCCGGCAGATCCCAGAGCCTGGCGTTCGCCACGTCGAAGTGGGCACCTTGGTGATTGACGTTGCCTCCGGCGAAGAGCGCCCTGATGATCTCCACCGCCTCTTCGAGCATCTCGATCCGAATCCGCGGAGACGGCCAGCCCGCACCCACCACATGTTCGTTGAGGCTCTCTCCGGAGCCCAGCCCGAGCCGGAATCGCCCCTGGGAGAGCAGCTGCATGGTCGCGGCCTTCTGCGCGATCACTGCCGGGTGATAACGGACGGTCGGACAGGTCACGTAGGTCATCAGCGGGATCCGGTCGGTGGCCTGCGCTGCCGCACCGAGCACACTCCACGCGTACGGAGCGTGGCCCTGAGACGCGAGCCAGGGGAAGTAGTGGTCGGAGGTGACGGAGAAGTCGAAGCCTGCCCGCTCCGCGGCTACCACGTCCTCCACGAGTGCACGGGGGCCCGCCTGCTCGGTCATCATCGTGTAGCCGATTTGCACCATAGTGAGCGGGTTGCCGATATCGTCCCTCCCGAAACATCGCCGAGGCATCGCCAAGCCGGGATGTCGGCCCTTCGACCGGCGGCCCACCCATCGGCACACGGCTCCCGCCTGCCACAATGGAGTCAGCACCGGTGTTCGGCGGAACTCGCCGCGGACGATGGAGGAGCCCTGTGCCACTGCCCTCGAACCCGTTGCGGAAACTGGGCTTCCTGACCATCGGGCTGTTCGACGGAGACAATCCGGGCCAGGGACACGAGTCGACACTTGAAATCATCGAGCTGGGTGAGCGGCTCGGATTCGACAGCGCGTGGGTGCGACACCGTCATCTTCAGTACGGCATCTCCTCGCCGGTCGCCGTGCTGGCGGCGGCATCACAGCGCACCAGCCGCATCGAGCTGGGCACCGCGGTCATCCCTCTGGGATGGGAGAACCCACTGCGGCTGGCCGAGGACCTGGCGACGGTCGACATCCTGTCCCGCGGCCGCCTCAATCCGGGCCTCAGTGTCGGCCCGCCGATGCACTACGACCAGGTCAAGAGCGCGCTGTACCCCGACACCGCCGACGCGGAGGACTTCAGCTACGACCGCATGGAACGGCTGCTGGACTTCGTGCGCGGGAAACCTGCCACGGACTTCAGCGGCGTCGAGGGCTTCGAGGTGTTCTCCGACCGCGTTCAGCCTCACTCCCCCGGCCTGGGCCGGCGCATGTGGTACGGCGGCGGAAGCCTGCGGTCGGCTCAGTGGGCCGGCGAACACGGTATGAACTTCCTGACCAGCAGCGTGGTGAAGGCGGAGGAGTCGGAGGACTTCGCCGAGATCCAGCTCTCGCACATCCGGGCCTTCCGCACCCACCATCCCGACGGTGACCGCGCCCGTGTCTCGCAGGGCCTCGTCGTCATCCCCACCGACAGCGCCACGCCGGAGCAGCGCGCGAAGTACGAGGAGTACGCCCGCAAGCGGATGCCCCGTACCGCCACACCTCAGGGACCGGCGCGCATGATGTTCGCCCCCGACCTCGTCGGCAGCAGCGACGAGATCGCCGAACGGCTCTACGCCCACGCGGCGTTCCGGGAGGTCGACGAGGTGGCGTTCGCGCTGCCCTTCACCTTCGGCCACGACGACTACGTCCAGATCCTCACCGACATCGCCACCAGGCTCGGCCCTCGACTCGGCCGGCAAACGGCGGCCTGATTCACCCTGCCAGGGCTGCCGGGGCTGCCGGGGCTGCCGGGGCTGCCGGACGATCGTTTGGCGCGACTCCGTCGAGGACGGTGTCGATGACATCGCACACGAACTGGTCGCTGAGTGGTGCGTGACCGTGCAGCAGCCGGTGGTAGACCGGGCCGTAGAGCAGGTCCAGTACGACTTCGATCTTGGTGTCGGCGGAGATCTCGCCGCGCTCGATCGCGCGGCGGAAGATCGCACGAGCCTGGTCCCGACGGGGTTCGACGAAGCGTGCGTGATACTCCTGGGCGAACTGTGGATCTGTCTGCACCTGGGTGAGCAGGGCCGCGACCACACGTCCGTACGGACGCCGGTCGGCGAGCCCCACCCAGGGACGCAGAAGGCTGCCCAGGTCGTCGCGGAGCGATCCGGTGTCAAGGGCCGCCGGGACCTCGGCCCATTCGTGATACAGGGCGTCCGCCGCGAGGGTCTCCTTGGTCGGCCACCAGCGGTAGATCGTCGCCTTGCTGACGCCCGCCCGAGCGGCGACGGTGTCCATGCTCACGGCGGACAGGCCACGCTCCAGAAGAAGTTCCGCCGCCGCGTCGAGGATCGCCTCGCGCGCCTTCTCGCTGCGCGGTCTGCCGCGCTGTGGGACCGCCTCCTGCTGGTCAGTCTTCACGTGCGGCTCCCGCCGGCGCCGGCTTCGGCACGTCGACGGGGCTCGGACCGGCCGGTCGACGGGGTTCTGCGGCCGTGTGGTCAAGGACCTCGTAGAGGGAAGCGATGTCGCGGTGTGCGTAACCCAGTTGTTCGGCCTTGGTCAGCATGGTGTCGGTGACGGCGGCCGAGGGAACCGGGAGGCCTAGGTCGTCGGCGGCTTCCAGGACGAGCCCGATGTCTTTGTGCATGAGCTCCACATCGAACCACCCGTGTTCGGGCAGGTCCAGTATGAGCGGGACGCGCGCCTGCACGGTCGGCGATCCGATGGCGCTGGTGGCCATCACCCGCGCTGCCAGTGTCCGGTCGATTCCACCGCGTTCGGCCAGCAGGACGCCCTCGCTGAAGGCGAGGATCTGCGCGGCGAGGCTGATGTTGATGGCGAGCTTGAGCAGCAGTGCCTGGCCGTTCGCGCCGACATGGGTGACCGTATGGCCGACCTGGTGCAGTAGCGGCTCGACCGCCTGGAAGGCCTCGTCCGGGCCGCCGACCATGATGGCGAGGGTGCCGTCGGCTGCCGCGGTGACGCTGCCGGAGACCGGGGCGTCGAGCAGGGTGGCGCCCAGAGCCTGCACACGTTGTGCCAGCTCCCGGCTGGCCTGCGGGCTGACCGTGCTCATGTCGACGTAGACGTTGCCCGGGGCCAGACCGGCGAGAATCCCGTCCGGGCCTGAGGTGACCGCCTTCAGCGCCGCGTCATCGGTGACCATGCTGAAGACCACGTCGGCCTCCGCGGCGACCTCACGCGGGGTCGCGCGCCAGGCCATGCCCCGGTCCATCAGTTCTCCTGCCCGGGACTCCGTGCGGTTCGTGCCGTACACCTGGTTGCCGTCCAGCAGGCGGCCGGCGATCCGGCTGCCCATGGCGCCCAGCCCGACGAATCCGATCGTGGTCATGGTCGTCACCTTCCTTCGGTTTCTTCGATCTCGCTGATGTCCTGTTCGGTGAGTTCCAGGTCCGCCGCGGCGACGACCGGGTCCACCTGTGCGGGCCGACGGAATCCGGTGATCGCGCCGTCCACCGCGCTGTTGTGCAGCGCCCACGCGACCGCGACGGCCCCCGCGTTCACTCCGTGCCGGTCGGCGACCACCTGCAGCCGCGCGACCAGTGCCAGGTGCCGCGACAGGTGCGGCTCGGCGAACCGCGGGTCGCGGGCGCGCCAGTCGTCCGCCGGAAGGTGCTCGATACGCTCGCGCGTCATCGCGCCGGTGAGCAGGCCGGAGCCCATCGGCGAGTAGACGATGACGCCGATCCCCTCGTGTTCGGCGAAGGGCAGGATCTCGTCCTCGACACCACGGTCGACCAACGAGTACTGCGGCTGGAGGGTCTCCACGGGCGCGATCGCCTGGATGCGCCGCAGCTGCCCGACGTCGAAGTTGGATACGCCGATGTGACGCACGAGCCCCTGCTCCTTCAGTTCGGCCAGGGCCGACCAGCCCTCCTCGATGTCCTCCTCAGGGATCGGCCAGTGGATCTGGTACAGGTCGATCGCGTCGATGCCGAGCCGTGTCAGGCTCGCCTCGGCCTCCCGCAGGACCGAGTCCCGCTTGAGGCTGTGGCGGACGTGGCCGGTGCCGTCGTCGAGCAGGGACGCCTTGGTGAACACGTACGGCCGCTCCGTCAGGCCTGCTATCGCCCGGCCGACCACCTGCTCGGACCGGCCGAAGCCATAGGCGGCCGCGGTGTCTATCCAGTTGACCCCGAGCTCCAGTGCCCGATGGATCGCGGCCACCGACTCGCCGTCCTCCTGCGGACCCCAGCCGAACTCCCAGCCGCCTCCGCCGATCGCCCACGCCCCGACACCCACCCGGGTGATCTCCATGCCGGTGGCGCCCAGCTTGCCCGTCCTGAGCTTCGTCGAATGCATAGCTCCTCCAGTGCGCCGGGGAGACCGGACCCCGCGGGTCCGGAACACCCTCCCCGCATAAACAAAACTAAACTGACAGTTTCGAAACGACAAGAGAAAGCCGGACATTTCGTACGAAACTCCGAAGCAGGTCGGTCGTCGGCGCCCAGCAGCCGTCGACGGCCGGACCCGTAGACGTCGTACCGTCGTCCCCGTCCCGGGAGGCCGATGATCGTCACCATCCCGGGACGGGGACGAATCGAGGGTGGGAGCGGATGACACGCACGGTGACCGGCACCTCGCACGCCCCCGACCCGCGGCGGACACGCGGAAGGCGCGGGCGGACCTGGGGGCTGCTGGGCTGCGGCCTCGTGCTCGCCGCTCCCGTCGGGCTGCTCCTCGTACGGCTGACGGGACTTGACGCGGGAACGCCCCTCGCGGTGCCCATGGTGCTCTTCCCTTACTCAGCCGTGCTCAGCGTGCTGGTACTGGGCGTCATGGTCACCGTTCCCGCTCTGCGCTCGCGATGGGCGGTGGCGGTCGTCGCGGCTCTCGTGGTCGTTCAAACAGGGCTGCTGGTACCGCGGTTCGTCCCTGAGAGCCGTCATGTTCCGCCGGGCGCAGCGGAGTTGCGTGTGGCAACCCTCAACACCGATGTCGGCGGCGCCGATCCGCGCGCGGTGGTGGAGTTGGTCCGCACCGAGCGGATCGATGTGCTCGCCCTGGAGCAACTGCCGCCCAGCGGGGTGGCCGCGCTGGACAAGGCGGGTCTGGGCGCGCTGATGCCGTACCGCGAACTCCACCCGGAGTACGACTCCTCGATCTACTCACGGCGCCCGCTGTCGCACGGCGGTACGACGGACGCCGACACCGCCTGGCCCCAGACCACCGCCGAGATGACCGTCGGCGGACGCACGGTGAAGTTCGTGGCCGTCCACACCTACTACCCGCTGGGAGACGCGGACCGCTGGACGCGGGACATGACCGCACTCACCTCCCTGGCCCGGCGCAGCGGCCCCGACACCGTGTTCCTCGGCGACTTCAACGCCTCCCTGGACCACGCCCCGATGCGCAGACTGCTGGCCGCCGGGCTCACCGACACCCACGCCGAACTCGGCCACGGATGGCCCCGCACCTGGCCTGTCGGCCTTCCGGTCGTGCCGCCGATGGTCCAGCTGGACCATGTCCTGCACGGATCCGGCCTGGCGGCGGTCTCCGTGGGCGAGCGCACGCTGCCGGGTACGGACCATCGGGCCGTCGTGGCGGTACTGGCACTGCTTCCGGTGTAGGGCGGGGCCGGCCGGCCGCGGTCACCAGGTCGGCATCATGGCCTCGGGATAGCGGGAGCCGGCAGCGCCCTGCGGCAGGATCCGCTGGACGCGGGCGAGGTCCTCGGGGGTGAGCGTGACGTGCGCAGAGGCTACGTTCAGGGCGACACGGTCGGGACTGCGGGTGCCAGGGATGGGCACGATGTCGTCGCCCTGGGCAAGCAGCCAGGCCAGGGCCAGCTGTGTGACAGCGATGCCTTTGGAGTCCGCGAGCTCGGTCAGCCGACGCACGGCGGCGAGGTTCCTCTCGTAGTTCCCGGGCTGCCAGCGCTCGTCCCAGCTGCGCATGTCGTCGGCGGGGTACTCGGCGGCGGGCCGCACCGCTCCGGTGAGGAAGCCGCGGCCCAGCGGCGAGTACGGCACGAACCCGATGCCCAGCTCGCGCACCACCGGCAGCACCTCCGCCTCCACGGCACGCTCGAACACCGAGTACTCGGTCTGCAGAACGGAGACCGGGTGAACTGCGTGGGCTCGCCGGATGACGTCGGGGCCGGCCTCGCTGAGGCCGAAGTAGCGCACCTTGCCTTCGGCGATCAGCTCACCGACCGCTCCTGCCACGTCCTCGATGGGTACGTCCGGGTCGACACGGTGTTGGTAGAGCACGTCGATGTGGTCGGTGCCGAGGTGGCGCAGGCTCTGCTCGGTGACCTCCCGGATGTGCTCGGGCCGGCTGTCCAGACCGGCCCCGATCTTGTTCGGGTCGGTCAGATCGAAGCCGAACTTCGTGGCGATGACGATGTCGTCGCGGAAGGTGTGCACGGCGCGGCCCAGCAGCTGTTCGTTGCTCCCGCTGCCCATGCCGTACAGCTCCGCCGTGTCGAAAAGGGTGACGCCCAGTTCGTGGGCCCGGCGGATGGTGGCCATGCCGCCCGTCTCGTCGGCGGCGCCGTAGGCCATCGTCATGCCCATCGTGCCGAGGCCGATCGCCCCGACCTCCAGGCCCTGGGTGCCGAGTTTGCGCTGGGGCAGGCCCTTGTTCGTGTCGTCCTGAGTCATACCGTCCACGCTAGGCGGGCGGCCACCGCGGGTCATGGGGCGCTGATCGCATAGGATTGCCCAATCCTCTCACCACGGGAGTGCGTCTTGCTCGACCAGCTTGCCGCCGCCATCGCCCGGCACACGGACGGCTGGTGGTCCATCACCCCGGTGCCCCGCCTGACGGTGGTCGCACTCGACGAGCTCGTCGCCGCCACCGATCTGCTGTACGAGCCGATGGTCTGCTTCGTCGCCGACGGCGCCAAGCGCACCCTCGCGGGCGACCGGAGCTGGGTGGCCGGCCGCGGGGAGATGTTCTTGAGCTCGGTCGTGCTGCCGGTCACGGCCACCTTCGAGCGGGCGCCGTACCGTTCAGCGGTGCTGCACCTCGACAGCCGGGTGCTCACAGATCTGCTGCTGGAACTGGACGAGACAAGCCCAAGCGCGATTCCCGGCCCAGGTGGGCAGGTCACCGCTGCGATGACGGCGGAACTCGTCGAGGCGGTCACCCGGTGGGTGCGACTGCTCGACACCCCGGACGACATCCGCCCCCTGGCGGGCCGTATGGAAAGCGAGATCCTCTACCGATTGCTCGGCAGTCCGCTCGGCCCGGTCCTGCGCCAGTTCGCGATGGTCGACTCCGGTGCGTCCCGGATCCGGGACGCCGCCGCATGGATCAGCACGCACTACAGCGCACCGCTCACCGTGGAGGAGATCGCGGCGGCGGCACACATGAGCAGCGCCACGCTGCACCGCCATTTCAAGGCCGCCACCGGCATGAGCCCTATGCGCTTCCAGAAACAGCTGCGCCTGCAGCAGGCGCGCCGCCTGCTGGTGGGTGGGGACACCACGGCGGCCCAAGCCGCCGAAGCGGTCGGATACGCGAGCGCCACCCAGTTCAGCAGGGAGTACCGACACGCCTACGGCCTCCCGCCGGCCCAGGACGCGGTCCGGCTGCGCGGCCGGCTGATGACTGCCGAGTGAGCGATCGGCGCGAGGCCTCGGATCGGGTGTTCGCGAGGCCGCCTCACCGCTGCGGACCGCGTGGTAGCTTCCGTATACAAGGTGTATGCGATCTCTGGGGGTAGTGGTGGCGTCGGGTCGGGAGAAGGCGTACGCGTACCTCAAGGACACGGTGCTGACGGATCCGGCGATGCAGGGAGAGTTTCTCTCGGAGCAGGACATCGCCGACCGGATCGGGGTGTCGCGCACCCCCATCCGGGAAGCGCTGCTGCTGCTCGCCGCCGAGGATCTCGTACAGCTGGTGCCCAAGCGGGGTGCGCGTGTGGCGCCGCTGTCGGGCCGGGAGATCTCCGAGCTGATGGAGCTGCGCGGGATCGTCGAGCGGTACGCGGCGCAGCAGGTCATCGGTGCGAAGCGGGTTCCGCTGGAGGAGCTGGGTGATCTCCTGCGGCGGCAGCGGGAGTTGAACGGTCCTGACCAGGCCAAGGAGTTCATCGCCGTCGATCACCTCTTCCACTCCACCCTCGTGTCCGCCGTGGGCAACACACTGCTCGAACGGCACTACGACGGGCTGCGCAGCCGTCAGGTCAGGACAGGAGTGGTGGCGCTCTACAACCAGCACGGCCGCCAGGAGGCGGTGCTCCATGAGCACCAGGACATCCTCACCGCGCTCGCGGCCGGGGACGCGACGGCCGCGTGCGCCGCGATCGACAGTCATCTGCAGTCGACGCTGAAGGTGCTGCTCGCCGGTTAGGCAGAGGCGAGCGAGTCACCCTTGCGGGTAGGTGAAGACGAGCATGGTGACGCCTTCGGCCGTCGTCCAGGGGCCGTGCGGCATCCCCGGTGGGCGGCAGGCGTACGAGCCCTGCGGGAACGTCTCATCAAGGGTGAGGTCATGCATATCGCCCTGGAGGATCCAGACCTCTTCCCAGAAGTCGTGCCGGGTCACGCCGTCGGCGGACGTGTCGGTGCCCGGCGCCCACCGGACGAGCGTGGTGCGGTGCGCACCGGACGCGTCCTCGGCGAGTACGCGCTCTTCGATCCCCTCGACGGCACCGGCCGGCGCTGTCCAGGGTCCCGCGGGCAGGTGGAACTCGAGCTCCGGTTTGCTCATGACGCCAGCCCCAGGCGGCGGTTGGCCAGCACCGACGTCTTCTTGCGGACCGCCGCGACCTCGTCGACATCCAGCTCGGCGATCAGCAGACCCGGCTCCGCCTCCAGGCCGGCGCGTACGGTCCCGTCGGGGCCGACCACCATGCTGTGCCCGATACCCGTGGGAACCGAGGAGTGCGCGACGACTCCCCCGGCTGCCGGGTCGGCCTGGTCCACGGCCGCGACCCAGAGGGTGGCGTCCAGGGCGCGAGCACGGACCAGCAGATCCCACTGCTCCCGCTTGCCAGGACCGGCGCCCCAGGACGCCGCCAGCAGCGTCGATACGGCTCCCGCGTCGGCGTGCGCCCGGAACAGTTCGGGGAAGCGCACGTCGTAGCACGTGGCCAGTCCCATGCGTACGCCGTCGATGTCGATCGTGACGATCCGCGAGCCCGCGGCGACCGTGTCCGACTCGGCGTAGCCGAAGGCGTCGTACAGATGGATCTTGTCGTACGTGGCCTCGACGCCCGGCCCTGTGGCCAGCAGGGTGTTGGCCACCCGGCCGTGCGGAGCCGGGGTGAACATGCCCGCCACCACGACGGTGCCGGCCGCGGCGGCGATGGCGCGCACCGCGTCCGCCCAGGCGCCGTCGAGGGGCTGCGCGATCGGCGCCAAGGGGGTACCGAAGCAGGCCATCGACGCTTCGGGGAACACGACGACGCGGGCTCCGGCCGCCGCGGCACGATGGGTCTCGTCCTCGATGAGTGCGAGGTTCTTCTCGGGTTCGGGTCCGCTGGTGAACTGGCTCAAAGCGATACGCACGGGCGGCCTTTCTGCGTCGTGACGGATGCGTGGTCGTGACGGATGCGGGTGGGTGTCGGCGCGGGATCAGGAAACCTTGGCGGCGTGCTCGGATGCGTGCGCGACGCGACGCGTGTCTTCGTCGACGGCGTGGTCGGCGTCCCGGCCAAGGGACAGGCCGGTGATGGTGACGGCCGCGGCGACGGCGATGTACAGCGCCAGCGGAACCCAGCTGTCGTACGAGCTCAGCAGGGCGGTGAACAGCAGCGGTGCGACCGCGCCGCCGATGAGGCCGGCGAGCGTGTAGGCCAGCGAGGAGCCGGTATAGCGCAGCTTCTGCGAGAACTGCTCGGCGATGAAGGCCGCTTGCGGCCCGTACATGACGGAGTGGATGACCAGACCCACGACGACGCCGAACGCGAGGAGGGGCCAGCTGCCGCTGTCGGCCAGCGGGAAGAACGCGAACGGCCACACGCCCGCCGCCACGGCTGCGCCGCCGTACAGCAGACGCCGGTTGACCCGGTCGGACAGCGCTCCGGCGAGCGGGATGAGGAAGATCTGGAGTGAGGAGCCGATGAGTACGGCGGCCAGGGCGGAGCCGCGCGACATGCCCAGATGGTCGGTGGCGTAGGTGAGGACGAAGACGGTGAACATCGCGTAGAGCACGTCGGGGCCGACCCGGCAGAGGATGGCCGCGCACAGGGCGCGGGGCTGGGTGGTGAACACCTCGCGGATCGGCGCCTCGGGCCGGGACTCTTCGGCCTGCATCGCCTTGAACACCGGTGTCTCCTCCAGCTTGGCCCGGATCCACAGTCCGAAGCCGACCAGAACGCCGGACAGCAGGAACGCGACGCGCCAGCCCCAGGACAGGAACTGATCCTCCGTCAGCAGTGCGCCGAGGGCGGCCAGGACGCCGTTCGCCAGGAGGTTGCCCGCGGGCGGTCCGACCTGTGCGGCGGAGGCGTAGAAGCCGCGGCGGCGCGGGTCGCCGAACTCGCTGGACAGCAGGACGGCGCCGCCCCACTCGCCGCCCACGCCGACGCCCTGAGCGAAGCGCAGCACGACCAGGGCGATGGGCGCGGCGATACCGACGGTGCCGTAGGCGGGCAGCAGGCCGATCAGGAAGGTGGCCGCGCCGATGAGGACCAGCGTGGCGATGAGGACCTTCTTGCGGCCGATGACATCGCCGAGCCTGCCGAAGACGAAGCCGCCGAGCGGACGGGAGAGATAGCCGACGGCGTAGGTGGAGAAGGCCAGGAGAGTGCCGGTGAGCGGGTCCTCCGAGGGGAAGAAGAGGTCGCCGAAGACCAGCGCCGCGGCGGCCGAGTAGACCGCGAAGTCGTACCACTCCAGGGCGGTGCCGGTGAGGCTGGCGAAGAAGGCGCGGCGGATGCCGGAGCGGCCCGGCGGCGGCGCCTCCGTGGCCTGCTGGGTGTGCTGCATGCTGCCTGTTCCTTGCGTCGGGGGACGTCGACCTTTCGGCATACTTCTTGTATACAGGTCGTATGCGCAACCCCTGCGCCGGAAGTTAACCGCTTCGAAACCGATGTCTCCAGGAGTTCCCGTGGCCGTGCTGACCTTCGAACTGCCCGATGGTTCTGTCCGTGATGTCGATGTCCGGCAGGTACTCAACGCCGGGTACGCCGGGCGCAGCCAGCAGGATGTCGCCGCGCACGTCGCCGAGCTGGCCGAGCTCGGCGTGCCCGCGCCGTCGGTGACCCCGGCGCTCTATCCCGTCTCCCCCTACCTCGCCCAGCAGACCGACACCGTCGCCGCCCAGCACGCCCACACCTCCGGCGAGGCCGAGTGGGCCCTGATCGTCGCCGCGGACGGAGAACTGCTGCTCACCGCCGCCTGCGACCACACCGACCGGGATCTCGAAGTGCACGGGGTCGCCTGGAGCAAGAACGCGGGCCCGGACGTGCTCGCCCGCCGCGCCTGGCGGCTGGCGGATGTGGAAGCGCGCCTCGACGAGCTCACTCTGCGGGCCTGGGTCACCCACGACGGCAAGGAGTCCGAGATCCAGAACGGCACGCTCGCCGAGTTGCTCACTCCGGGCTACTGGGCCGAAGTGCTGCGCTCCCGGGGCGACTTGATCCCCGGCACCGTCCTCATCTCCGGGACCATCCCGATGACCGAGGACGTGGACCAGTTCGCCGAGACCTGGCGCGTGGAGCTGGGTGACCCGGCGACCGGAGACACCATCCGCCTGGCCTACGACGTGATTCCGATGCCCGAACCGATCGGCTAGGACAGGTCCTACGGGCGCCGGAGTCCCGTAGCGGTGGCCGGGCTCCGCTACGGGGCGGTCCTGCCGAGGTCGAGGCGCCCGATGTGGGCCACGTTCTCCCGGTCGTCGGCGTCGGCGCCGGGCCCGGCGGCGAACCAGGCGTCGAGGATCTCCCTGAGCAGTGGCTCGGACGTCAGCCGCAGGCTGAGCGCCAGCACATTGGCGTCGTTCCAGCGGCGTGCGCCGTCCGCCGTGTACGCGTCCGTGCACAGGGCCGCTCGTACCCCCGGCACCTTGTTCGCGGCGATCGACGCGCCGGTGCCGGTCCAGCAGCAGACGACGGCCTGGTCCGAGGCCCCGGTGGCGACCTCGCGGGCCGCCGCCTCCGAGCAGAACGCCCACTGGGTGGTGTCGCCGGGCTGGAGCGCCCCGTGTGTCAGTACCTCGTGGCCGCGACCGCGCAACTCCGTGACGAGGTGCCGGGCCACTGGTTCGTCCATGTCCGAGGAAACGGAGATCCGCATGTCTCGAAGACTACGCAGCGGATGAGCCGGATGTCTTCGGACCTCTGCCGCAGACACTGCTCGGCGTGATCAACTGGCAGCACGGTGGCGGCAACGACCCGCTGCTGCCGCGGGTGCGCTCGGCACACTCGCGGGTGTACAGAGAGGGGAAGACGTGAGTGAGAGTCGGCGACCGGACGGATCGGCAAGGCTGAACACCTCGGTGGCGCACAATGCCCGGGTCTGGAACTACTGGATCGGCGGCAAGGACAACTACGAGGTCGACCAGCGGGTGGGCGAGCAGGTCGCCGCCATGTTCCCGGTCATCCGGGACGTGGCCCGCGCCGACCGCGAGTTCCTCGGACGTGCGGTCCAGTACCTGGCCGCCGACTGCGGCGTACGGCAGTTCCTGGACATCGGCACCGGACTGCCGACGATGGACAACACCCATCAGATCGCCCAGCGGATCGCGCCCGAGTCGCGGATCGTGTACGTCGACAACGACCCCATCGTGCTCGTCCACGCCCGTTCCCTGCTGACCGGCACCCCGGAGGGGACCACCGACTACATCGACGCCGACGTCCACCAACCGGACACCATCGTCCAGGGCGCCGCGGCTGCCCTCGACCTCGGCCGGCCGGTCGCGGTCATGATGCTCGGCATCCTCAACTTCGTCCTCGACACCGGTCAGGCACAGGACATCGTGCGCCGCGTCATGGCCGCGGTCCCCTCAGGCAGCTACCTCGCCCTGACCCACCCCACCACCGACGCCGACCTCGGCGGCGAGGGCAACGTCGAGGCCATGGACTTCTGGAACAAGAACGCCACCCCGCCGATCACCGCCCGCAGCCGAGCCGAGGTCACCGCCTTCTTCGACGGCCTGGACCTGATCACTCCGGGACTCGTCTCCTGCTCGCAATGGCATGCCGACACCGAATCCCCCGCCGTACTCCCGCAGTTCGGCGCCGTCGCCCGGAAACCCTGACGGCCCGGAGCTGCGCCGTCCTCGTCGGCCGCGGCACTCACTGAGCGCTCAGGGTCCTGGTCCTCGGGGCCGGGTTCGGCACGTCGTTCTCTCTCAACGGCCAGAGAGCAGCGGCCTCGCCCGTCGTCGTCGGAGCCGCGCCCACGCTGCCCGAGGGGGCACGCAAGGAGGCCGGCGGGTTCGCGTGGGTCACGCCGAAGGGCTGGCAGCGGGTGGTGAAGACCCCGGCGCCGATGTGCACTACATCTCGCCGGACGGCAAACAGGAGGTTGTCGCCAACTCTGCCTTAGCCTCGGGCAACTTGATGGAGACATGGCAGGCCTCGGAGCAGAACGCCCGCCAGGGCCCGGACTACTGGAAGATTCGCCTGACAGAGGCCACCTTCCGCGGCTGGCCTGCGGTCGTCTGGGAGTACACCTTCACAATTACAGGGACGCACTGGCACGCGCTACTCGTCGGCTTCATCGCCTACGGCAAGTCGTACCGGATCGGCACCTGGTATCAGTCCGACATCGAGACCGAGGCGCTCAAGACTTACAGCGTGGTCAAGGACAGCTTCACCGTGCTGTGAACGTCCGAAATGCGTGCTGGCAACCTCATGAGTCGGCTCATCTAAGGACTGTCCTGCAACTGCTCTCGGTCAGGTCACGGCTTGTCCCGATCGATACCGATGGCGCCGGCAGAACGGAGCGCGTGGCCCAGGTCTCCGGTGAGGATGCGAGGGCGTCGGCGCCACCACCACAGGTCTGCGTAGGCGGCGTGTGGAACTGATCGAGGGCCTGGCCGTCGCCCTGAACTGGTCGTCCATTGCCTTGGTCCTCGGTTTCCAGAGCTGGACGACGTGGTCCTTCACCAGGAGCCACGCCTCGTGGAGCCGGCACCGTACGGGCCAAGTGCTCCGCGGACACCGCCCTTTACGTCCAGTTCGGCGGGGAGCACCCGGTGGGCTGCGTCCGGCCGCTGTGCGAGAGACACGCCGCGCGGAAGTCCCTTCTGGGAATATTGTCAACGTACCAATCAGCCGAACCGTATTGAGATCGTTTATCCATTCTGTAGGCTCCCCCCTGTCATGACTCGGACCACCGCTTCCAGGCACGGTCCGTCATCACTCACACGCCGGGGACCCCAGTGGCACTCCACGCACGAACCGCACCACCCGCGAGCCGTCCGCCAGGTCAAGAGACGGTTCCCAAGCGCCGGATGTCGCTGCGGACGATCCTGTTCGCACTCGCCTTGGTGCCCTGCCTCGTCCTGGTCGCCCTGGCAGCGACGGACTCGGCCCAGCAGTACGGGGAGTGGCGTGAGGTCCACGACCGGCAGGGGTCGACAGAGCGCTTCACGGAGCCGCTTCTCGGCGTCATCTCCGCTGCGCAGACGGAGCGGCGGCTGACCTCGACGGCGCTGTCGGCTCCCCAGGCGGACCGGTCCGAACTGACGCGTCAGCGTGGGCTCACCGACACAGCCGTCCGACGCCTCGACGCGCTGTCCGGTTCCGTACCGGAGGATCTTGACGAAACGTTCCGGAAGCTCGACCAGGCCATGCGGCGACTGCCCGACCAGCGCGACGCCCTGGACCAGGGATCCGCCGACCCGGATCAGACCTTCGACGACTACACCGAGATCATCACCTGGGACCTGGAGATGCTCGAGGGCTTCAGCAACGTGGGCTTCGGCGAACAGGCCGCGCTCAGCCGGCCGACGTTCGACGCCGCGTGGGGCCTGGAGATGATCGCGCGCGAGGACGCGATCATCGCCTCCGGGGTGGCGAGCGGCCGGCTCACCGATGAGCAGCGCTTCCAGCTCGCCGGCGCGATCGGCGCCCAGCGGCACATCTACGACGACAAGATCGTGGCGCAGCTGCCCGCGCCGTTGGCCAAGTCCTACGAGAGCGTGCTCTCCAGTGCCGACTGGAAGGAGAAGGTCGGGATCGAGACAGGCCTCCTCAGCACCAAGAAGGAGGACGAGGCCGGCCGGACCCCCGTGGCCGCCTCGGTCGGCCTACAGTGGCAGCAGGTCCGCACCGACATCACACCCGAGCTGGACAAGGCCGGCGACGCGGTCGCCTCCGACCTCGACGCCGTCACCAACGGCGAACTCGACGGCCTGGTGCAAACCTTGATCATCACAGCCGCCGCGAGCGCGGCTGCCGTGCTGCTGCTGCTCCTGTTCACACTGCGTCTGACCGGAATCCTGCGCCTGCGGATCTTCGCGCTCCGCTCGGAGGCCCTGGAACTGCAGACCCGGCTGCCCGACATGGTGGAGCGGCTGCGCCGGGGCGAGAAGGTCGACACCGACGCCGAACTGCCCGAGATCCGCCACGCCGACGACGAACTCGGCCAGCTCGGCCAGGCCCTCAACCAGGCCCGCGGTTCGTCCCTGGAGATCGCCGTACGAGAGGTCGAGCTGTACCGCGGTTTCGAGCGCCTGCTGCAACGTATCGCCAGGCGGACCCAGTTGCTCATCGGCATGCAGCTCAGGCGGCTCGGTGAGATGCAGCGCCAGCACGAGGACCCCGCGGTCCTCGAAGGTCTCTTCGACCTCGACCACCTGGCGGCCCGGCTGCGCCGCTACGAGGAGAACCTGGTCATCCTCGGCAACGGACAGCCGCAGCGCCGCTGGCGTAGGCCCGTACTGCTGCTGGACGTCCTGCGTTCCGCGCAGAGCGAGGTGCAGGACTACCGCCGCATCCGGATCGACATCGACGTCGAGGCCTGGCTGTCCGAGCGCGCCGTCGGTCCCGTGGCACACCTGCTGGCGGAGCTGATGGAGAACGCGGTGTCCTTCTCCAAGCCGCCGACGCCGGTCGAGGTGACCGTGTCCCAGGTGGGCCGCGGCGTCGCGATCGAGATCGAGGACCGCGGCATGGGCATGGAGCCCGAGCAGTACGACGCGGCCAACGCGCTGATGGCCGAACCGCCCCGGATGGACGTCATGTCCCGCGCCGACGACGCCCGGCTGGGGCTGTACGTCGTGGCCCGGCTCTCCGCCAACCTGGGTCTCAAGGTGGAGCTGCGGCCCTCGTCCTTCGGGGGCACGCGGGTGGTCGTCCTGGTGCCCGGGGAGCTGATCACCGACGGGGGACCGCTGTCGGAGGAAATCTCGACCGACGCCTTCCATACCTACCCCGACCAGCTCGCGCTGCACAGCACGCCCGCCCAGGCGGACACCCACCCGGATCTACGGCCGCGGCTCCGGCCCGGCGACCGGGAGGAGTTCATCCGTCCGCTCGTCGGTCCCTGGATCGAGCCGCAGGCCCGGCCCGCTCCGGCTCCAGCTCCGGCTCCGGCTCCGAGGCAGGCCAACGACCCACTGCCCCGGCGAGTACGGCAGGCCAGCCTCGCCAGCGAACTCCGGCAGCCTCCCCCCGCGCACCCCGAGGCGCCGTACACGGACACGGCCGAAGCCCAGCCTCTGCCCCGTCGGAACGGGGCACGCCCCGGCGCCACTGCCGGCGCCTTCCAACGCCAGTCCCGGGCCGCCCGGCTCAGACACACCCCCGAACACCAACGCGACGATCCCGCACCGGGACCCGAACGGACCCGGAAGGAAGACGGACGATGACTCTGCGAAGCACTGCCACCAACTCTGACCTCGACTGGCTGCTCGATCGTCTGGTCGACCAGGTCCCGGGCACCCGGAACGCCGTGGTGCTGTCCGACGACGGTCTGGTCGTCAGTCAGTCCAGCAGCATCGCCCGGGTCGACGCCGAACGCTTGGCCGCCATCGCCACCGGGCAGCAGAGCCTGGCGCGCGGAGTCGGCGAGGTGTTCGGTGGCGGTGCGGTCCGCCAGCTGATCATCGAACTCGAGGAACTGTGGCTGTTCATCAGCTCCGCCGGCCGGGGCACCCACCTGGCGGTCGTCGCGGACCAGGAGGTGGACGCGGAGGTGATGGCCGTGGCGATGGACACCCTCGTACAGCAAGTGGGACAGCATCTGGGCACCGAAGTACGGGTCGTCCAGGGGCTTGCGCAGGACTGGGGATCCTCCCGCTCCGGCGTGGCAGGAACGGGGGGAGGACGTGAGTGAAACATTGGGCCGACGCGGCGGCGGACGACGATGACTCCGAGGAAAGCCTCGTCAGGGCATACACGGTCACCCAGGGTCGCACCGCCTCGGTGCGAGGCGACCTCACCCTCATCACGGTGATCGCCACTGTCGCCGGCCTCGGCGACCAACAGGGCGACCGCAACCTGCAACCCGAACACCGGTTGATTCTGAAGCAGTGCCGCACACCCGTGGCGCTCGCCGAGGTCTCCGCCATGCTACGGCAACCCATTGCGGTCACGAAGATCCTCGTCGACGACCTGCTCGGCATCGGACGAGTGGCGATCCGGCCACCGCTCATTGTGGTGGCCGGCGAGGAACCGGACTTGATTCTTCTTCAGGCGGTGAAGGATGCCCTACTCAGACTCTGACGAACAGCAGACCGGGGTACCGGTGTCGGAGGCGGGGACGGCCACGGCACCCGCCGCGATGAAGATCCTGATCGCCGGCGGGTTCGGCGTCGGCAAGACCACCATGGTCGGCTCCGTGAGCGAGATCCCGCCCCTGAACACGGAGGAGCAGCTGACCGTCGCGGGCCTCGGGGTGGACGACCTCGACGGAGTGGAGGACAAGACCACCACAACCGTAGCGCTGGACTTCGGCCGGATCACGGTGAGTTCCGAGCTCGTCCTGTACCTCTTCGGCACCCCCGGTCAGGAACGCTTCTGGTTCATGTGGAACGACCTGGTGCACGGTGCCCTCGGTGCCGTCGTCCTCGCGGACACCCGGCGACTCGAGAGCAGTTTCGCGTCGATCGACTTCTTCGAGAGCCGCCGCGTCCCCTTCGTGGTCGGCGTCAACTGCTTCCACGGAATACAGGACCGCACCGTGTCCGAGGTCAAGGACGCACTCGACCTCGACCCGGCCGTCCCCGTGGTCATGGGCGACCTGCGCGAACGAGGGGCGAGCCGGGATCTGCTGCTCGCCCTCGTCAACCGGCTGATGGGCGGTCGCGTGCCGCTCCCGATCCGCCACTGACACAGCGGTGCGGTCCGGGACAGCAGCCCTGGACCGCACTGTTGCCGCACTGACGTGGCCTCACGGACGTCGAGCTTCACATCGTGGCGGGCCAGCGGCTCCGCCTTCGACGTGTCCTGCTGGACTGTGGCCGGGGCGACGCCCGATCACTTAAGGATCTTCGCCGTACACCGCGCCCTTGACCTGGACGCAGCGGCGGCCCGCGTGGACGGTGACCTGGCCGGCCCGGCGGACGTACCTCACGACTGGCAGGCCGTGCCCTCCGATGCCCACTTGGGCGTACCCCGCCCAGACCTGAGGAAGCGGTTTTCGCCCTCTCCCTGGCACAGCCCCGAGCTTGTCGCTCCTTCGACGAGATCGAAGCGCCTCGGCCTGGGCACCGAAATCCACGGGTGTTTCGATCAGCATCCGGGCAGGATGCCCCTGTGCACCCAGTCCTGTGCGGGCTCGCCGCCAACCCCGCTCTGCCCGCTGAGCTGATCGACCGGTTGATCGCCGTCGCGGACACCGCCGTCGACTCGGCGCTCGCTCTTCGCCCGGACCTCAGCCATGTGCAAATGGTTGCGCTGGCCTCGCGGGCCGACGACACCGCCGTACAACTGGCGTACGTGGGGCGGCTGACCGCCCCCGACGTCGATCCGGTGGCACAGCCGCGGGCCGCGCTCGCGCTGCTCGACAAACGTTCCGGTCGGCCGGAGTGGGCACGCCTCTTCGCGATGGATCCCGCCGTCGAGCACCGGGAGAAGCTGGCCGCGTGCCCCGGTCTTCCGCCCGATGTGGTGGAGACGCTCGCCGCCGATCCGGATGTCCGGGTGGTCGCCGAACTCGCGCTGTGGACAACGGCGGACATGGCCGCTCGGCTCGCGAGCCATCCGCATGCCGAGGTCCGCAGGGCCCTGGCCGCGAATGAAGCGACGCCGCCGGCGGTGCTGGCGATGCTGGTCACCGGCGAGGGGCTGCCTCCGGCAGAGCGGTGTCTGGTCTGCGACCGTGAAGCTACGCCCTTCGTGCATGACCAGGAATGCTCGCTGACCGACTGCGATCTGCCGCCGGGTGCCTCCTGTGACGGCTCCCACGAGTCCACCGTGCACGACATGCAGTTGGCGGCACTGCGGAACCCGGCCACGCCTGCCGGAGCTGTCGTCGGCTTCGCCGACCACCCTTCGATGCTGCTGCGCGAGCAACTCGCTGCCCGGTCCGACCTGCCGCCAGAGGTAGCGGGACGGCTCGTCGATGACCCCGATGCGGGTGTCCGGGGGGAACTCGCCGAGAACCCCTCGATCGGCGACGCCCAGATCCGCGCGCTGGCCGCCGATCACGGCTATGACGTACGGCGCAGGCTCGCGCACAATCCACGTGTACCGCTCGATGTACTGGACCAGTTGGCCGCCGAGATCAGAATCAGCTCACATCCGCTGCCGCGGATCGCCGCCGCCTCTCCGGCCGAGGTGGAGGAAATGGCCAGGTCGAAGAACCCGGCGCTGCGGATGGTCCTCGCCGAACGGCGCGACCTGCCGAACGGGATCCGTGATGCGCTGGCCCTCGACCCCGACGCCAAGGTGGTCAAGTCCATCGCACGGCATCCGGGTCTCTCCGAGGCCCAACTGCGGGCCATGGTGGACCGGCACCGAGTGCGGGTCATCGCCAAGGTGGCCGCCAACCCCGACGCGTCGGCAGCACTGCTCGAGGACCTGGCCGGGCACGAACCGCCGGGGCACAAGGTCTTCCGCGAGATCGCCCGGCACCGCAACGCGACGGCCCCGTCGCTGCTCGCCTGCCTGGCGAGCCGGGATGCCCGGAGCCTGGCAGCCGGCCATCCCGCCCTGCCTCCGCACGTCATGGTCGAACTGCTCTCGCACGACGACTGGCAGGTGGCGGAAGCCGCGGCGTCCAATCCGTCTCTGCCACCGGCCGTCATGTCGGAATTGGTGCCCGGCCGATGAGAAACAAGGGCCCGAACATCCCTGCCTGACTGGGAAACCGTCATGGAGGCGGAGAGGCCCGCCTGAACTCCGGCCTCACCGCCGGTTCTTCGAGCTCGCCTACGCAAAACCGCTCCCGCACAGGCCGTAGCGCTGCGCGGGAGCGGTTGGCGTCGGATTCCTGGCTACCGGGGCCACCGGGCCGTGTACGCGCGGAGGATCGTCTGATCCACCGTGTTGCCATGGTTGTCTACCGCCTTGGCGCGCAGCGACACGCTGCCGCCCGCCTGCGGGGTCTTGACCGAGACCTTGCCGCCGATCACCGGACGCAGGGTCCAGTGCGCGCCCTCGTCGTACGAGACGTACACGAGCAGCAAGGCGAGATGCTTGCCGGCCGCCGCGCCCTGGACGGTCACCGGGATCTTCAGGGTCGAGCCCGCGGTGGCCGTGGTGTCCGCCGCGAGCGGCGGGGCGAAGCGCACCACCGACACCGGCAGCGCGGTCTTCTCTGCGACGTTCTCCGAGCGGAACGTCCAGCTGGCGGTGACCTTGCTGGAGACCGGGGTGCCCGCGGCGCGGGTGGCCGTGGTGGTCAGCCGGTACGCGGCGGAGCGGGCCGGGACCGTGAAGGACGCGGTGCCGGTCAGCGGATCGGCGCTGGTGCCGATCTCGGTGCCGTTCCTGGTGAGCGAGGTCCCCGCCGAGGCGTACGTCAGCGGAACGGAGTTGCCGTCGCTGTCCGCGAACAGCGGGACCGTGCCGGTGATCTTGTCACCGGTGCGGGACAGCCCCTGTCCCGTACCGAGGTTCGGTCCGAACACACCGACGGCGAAGGAGCGTTGGTAGCTCTTGCCCGGCTCGTACGCCGCGTACGGGCTCACGTACTGGGCCTCGAAGAGATTGGTCGCCGTGTCGTACCGTCGGAAGTCCACCTGCCATTTGATGGCGTTGTCGGTGTTCACATAGAACTTGCCCTCGTACGGAAGGTTGCGGCTGACGATGTACGCGGCCCCGGTCGGTCCGTTGCCCGTGTCGGCCTGCAGGAACAGATAGGCGCGCTTGTTCGGGGCGGGCGAGCCGAGCCGGAGGGAGAGCGTCGCCAGGTCACCGGACTTCGGGCTGCGGATGAAGCCGTCGGTGTATCGGGTCCCCGCGGCCTGGTACGCCAGGTCGTACTCGGACGAGTCCGCGGTGTTCAGGAAGGTGGCCTGGATCCGCTGCTGAAGCTCGCCGGGGGCAGCGTCGGCCCCGAGGTGCGCGGTGCCGAAGGTGAAGGTCTTGAAGTTGGTGAGCAGCCACGCGGCACTGGTCCAGTACTCGGGCGTCTTGATCTCCGCGCCGACGTACGCCGAGAGGGCTGTCGCCTTCGGATCGGGCGGGGTGATGTCGACGGGCTTGGCCGTGCGTTCGTCGATGG
Organism: Streptomyces sp. NPDC093544; assembly: GCF_040683495.1. Classification (NCBI taxonomy): domain Bacteria; kingdom Bacillati; phylum Actinomycetota; class Actinomycetes; order Kitasatosporales; family Streptomycetaceae; genus Streptomyces; species Streptomyces sp. NPDC093544. The sequence continues at coordinate 261,307 of NZ_JBFBEA010000008.1, forward strand.
TCACCTTGGTGTCGTGGTCGAGCTGCAGGTTGCCCTGGTTGATCACGTCCGCGCCGGTCCAGACGGAGCCGGTGAAGACGTAGAAGGAGGTGCTGACGAAGTAGCGACCCTTGGGCAGCCGGATGCTGTCGGTGCCGGTCACGTTGCCGAGATCGCCCCAGCGGCTCTTGCCGAGTCCGCCGACGCCCACGTAGTGGGTCTTGTAGCTCGTGGCGGGCGCGCCGTCCTTGCCGATGTGCTCGAAGGTCAGGTCGTACGACTCGATCTCGCGCTCGACGACCGCCGCCGTGCGCACGGTCTGACCGCCGCCGGTCGCCGTGACGTACGCGCTGTAGGCGCCGTCCAGCGTGCCGACGCGCGTGTCCGCGCTGACGGTGGTGGACGCCTCGCCACCGGCGGGCACGGTCAACTGCGCGTCCTCCGCGGTGAACACGCCTTCGGGCGCGGGCTTGCCGTCGGGGCCGGTGGCTGTCACCGAAAGGTCGAGGGTGACGGGCTCGGTGCCCACGTTGCGGTAGGTGAGGCCCTTGGTGAGGAGTTCGTCGTCTGTGTGCGGCCACTGCTGCCGGCCGAAGGAGAGCGAGTTCTGCTCGACGGTGACGTTCTGGTCGATGGCCCGGGCCAGGTCGATGCGGCCGGTGCCCTGCTGGAACGGGGTGTAGCCACCGGAGACCGTCGAACCGGTCAGCGTCGACTTGATCTGCTCTCCGGTCCAGTCGGGGTGCTCCTGGGCCAGAATGGCGGCCGCGCCGGTGACATGCGGCGTGGCCATGGATGTCCCGGAGAGGGCCACATAGCCGTCCGCGACGGGCGTGCCGTTCTTCGCGGCGTCACTGCCGGCCGCCGCGGCGGCGCCGATGTCCACGCCGGGCGCGGTCACATCAGGCTTGATCGCGGCATCGCCCAGTCGCGGGCCGCGGCTGGAGAACGAGGCGAGCTTGTCGGTCTTGTCCACGGCGCCGACGGTCAGCGCGGCGTCGGCGCTGCCGGGCGAGTTGATCGTTCCGGCGCCGGCTCCGACACCGGAGTTGCCCGCGGCGATGACGAACAGTGTGTCGCTCTCGGCCGAGAGCCGGTTGACCGCCTCCTCCAGCGGGTCGATTCCCGGGGTGTCGACTGTGCCCAGACTCAGGTTGACAACGTTGGCACCCTGCGCGACGGCCCACTCCATACCTGCGATGATTCCGGACGTGGCACCCGAGCCGAGGTCGTTGAGGACCTTGCCGTCAAGGATCTTCGCACCCGGTGCGACGCCCGTGTACTTCCCCGCGGACTTGGCCCCCGTGCCGGCGGCGGTGGACGCGACATGGGTGCCGTGGCCGACGCGGTCCTTGGAGTCGGGGGAGGTGGAGAAGTTCTTCTCGGCGATCTCCTGGCCTGCGAGGTCCGGGTGGGTCTGGTCCACGCCGGTGTCCAGGATGGCGATCGTCGTGCCCGCGCCGTTGTAGCCGGCCTGCCAGGCCGTCGGGGCGCCGATCTGCGGCACGCTCTTGTCCAGGTCGGCCTGGACGATATCGTCCAGCCACACGGAATCGATCCCTGACGCGGCCGTACGGTAGGGGGCGGCGCTCGCGGGCTCACTGGTGAGCGCGTCCCAGGTGGCCGTGGCGTCCTCGCGCGGGGTGGTCACGGCGTCGGCGTCGATCGAGGCGAAGGAACGCCGCAGCTTGTTGTCGCCCGCGGCGCGTACGTCCTGCCGTGCGGCGGGGCGGGCGCCCTGGTAGGTGACGATGAGCTGGAGGCCGTCGCGCTGCTGGGCCACATACTCGGGTTCGCTGAGCGTGGTGAGGTCGAAGAGCCGCCGGTCGACCCGGCCCTGCTGGACCAGGCGCTCGGCGTCGGCGGGCACGGCGTAGGTGTGGCCCTCGACGCTCTCGATCTGGATCGGGATGTCTTCGCGGCCCTCGGGTCGCTCCACGGAGACCGGCTGGCCTTCGTCGTCCACGGCGATCCGGTCGCCGGTGACGAGGGTGATCCAGTTCCGTACGGTGCTCGCGTCCGTCTCGGTCTGCACCTCCGCGGCAGTCTGCGGGGACGGTGTGGTACTCCCCGCCGCGGCTGCCGGGATCACGGCCAGTCCGGCGACGAGTGCCGTGGCCGACGCCGCGGCGACCGAAATGGCGCGTATTCGGCGCGGTCTGCTGCTCGGCTGTCTATTCAATTCCGTGCCCCTGACGAAGTCATTGTGAAGGGAAGCCTCATCGGGCTCCCGATCACACAGTATGTGCACGACAAGGGCCTTCATTCAACAGGCTTCTGATCATGGACAGTTGAGATAAATCGGTCACTTGCACGTCGACTTCAGTAAACCCGTTTACGTGTTTCCACTTTGTGAAAACAATTCAGGAGGAACGCATTATCGGTAAAAGGCATTCACGTTCTTCGCGAAGAAGCAGAAAAGGGTCGGACGAAGGAGGGACAATGGGTGGATGCGCATCCGTATCGACGCCGTCGATCTACCTGGCCTCACCTGCTCGCCCGGGGCTCCGGCCGTCAGCAACACCGTGGTCCACAGCAACGTTCACGTCGCCGTGCAGCGCCGCGACCGCCCGGCGGAGCTCCTCGACCCGCAACCCGGCGACGCCGCTTCGGCGACCTGGACACTGGAGTGCTCCGCGGCCGCCTCGCCGGCCGGCACCGAAGTGAAGGGCCCTTACGTACAGGACCGTTTGGGCCGACGTTTCATCTACTTGTCATGGGGGACGGTCGACGAGTCGGGTGTCTTCTCGATGTTCCGCCGCGCCAAGCTGATGATCGACGCCATCCCGCCCGAGGTCCTCGCCGCCGCCGCACACGACGGCCTGCTGGTCGGACGTCTCGGCCTGTCGGACACACGCGGCGGACCCCTGTGCGCGCGCGTCGAGCCCCCGCACATCACCTGGACCGCCGAGCCGGCCGCCTAGGACCTGCCCGGTCACCCACGGTCACGTCCGGCGAACCGCTAACTAAGGTAACCCTGACTTCCGATAATGTTTTGTGTGCGGCCGCAGTCCGTCACCGTGACCGGGCGACCGTACGTGCCCCTCAGTGACGGCTGCCCGCTCCGGCGGACAGTCGGGCGCTGAGCCGGCGGGGCAGCAGTCGGCCTAGCCCGGCGATGGCCTTGTAGCGCGCGTCCGGGACGCTCACCGGGACGCCACGGCGGAAGTCGCGGATCGCGGCGGCGACCAGATCTTCCGCGTCCAGCCACAGGGAGTCGGGGATTCCCGAGGTGTCCATCCGCGACCGCTCGTGGAACTCGGTGCGCACCCAGCCCGGGCACAGGGCCATCACATGGGCGCCGCTGCCGCCGACCTCCTGGCGGAGGCTCTCGCTGAAGGTGACGACCCACGCCTTGGAGGCGCTGTACGTGCCGCGGGGATAGAACGCCGCCACCGACGCGACGTTCACGACACCCCCGCGCCCGTGCTCCACCATGCCGGGCAACGCGGCACGCGTGAGGCGCAGTACGGCTTCGCAGTGCACCCGGAGCATGGCGAGTTCCTCGGACAGGTCGGTGCCGAGGAAGGCGCCGCGCTGGCCGAAACCGGCGTTGTTCACCAGCAGGTCGACGCCCTGAGCGGCCCGTTGCTCCGCCGCGAGCAGTCCTTCCTCGGCGGCGAGGTCCGCGGAGAGGATCTCCACATCGACCCCGTGGGCGGCGCGGTACTCCTCCGCGGCTCGTTCGAGGCGCTCTGTGTCCCGGGCGAGCAGGACGAGGCCGAAACCGTCCGTGGCCAGGCGCCGGGCGAAGGCCGCGCCGATTCCCGCTGTCGCTCCGGTCACCATGGCTGTGGGCATGGCCGAGAGCTTAGCCAGTTGCCCGCGCTCCCCTCCCCCGGGCAACTTCACGGTGCCCCGGGTCAGTCCCTGAGCCCGGGCAACTTCACGGTGCCGCTGGTTCAGTCCCTGAGCCGGTCGATCTGCCGGATCTTGTTGGTCGCGTCCAGGGCTGCCACCTTGTAGGACTCGGCGAGCGTCGGGTAGTTGAACACCGCATCGACCAGGTAGTCGACCGTGCCGCCACAGCCCATGACGGACTGCCCGATGTGGATGAGTTCGGTGGCGCCGGTGCCGAAGCAGTGCACCCCGAGCAGTTTGCGGTCGTCCGGGGAGACCAGGAGCTTGAGCATGCCGTGCGAGTCGCCGATGATCTGGCCCCGGGCCAGTTCGCGGTAGCGGGAGATGCCGACCTCGAACGGCACGCGCTCCTCGGTGAGTTGGTCCTCGGTCCGGCCGATGAAGCTGATCTCCGGGATGGTGTAGATGCCGATCGGCTGGAGGTCGTGCATCCGGTTCACCGGCTCGCCACAGGCGTGGTACGCCGCCGTACGGCCCTGTTCCATCGAGGTCGCGGCCAGCGCCGGGAAGCCGATGACATCACCGACGGCGTAGATGTGCGGCACCTCGGTGCGGTAGTGCTCGTCGACCGTGATCCGCCCGCGCCGGTCGGCGGACAGGCCCGCCTTGTCCAGGTCGAGTTCGTCGGTGAGGCCCTGTCGGCCCGCCGAGTACATCACCGCGTCCGCCGGGATCCTCTTGCCGCTCTCCAGGATCGTGAGCGTGCCCCGGGTGTGACGCTCGACCGCGGCGACGGTCTCCCCGAAGCGGAACGTCACGGCGAGGTCCCGCAGGTGGTACTTCAGTGACTCGATCACCTCGACATCACAGAAGTCGAGCATCCCGGCCCGCTGTTCCACCACCGTGATCTTGCTGCCGAGGGCGGCGAACATGGAGGCGTACTCCATGCCGATCACACCGGCGCCGACGATGACCATGGAGCGCGGCACCCGCTCCAGGTTCAGGACGTTGTCGGAGTCCAGGATGGTCTGCTCGTCGAACTCGACGGTCGCCGGCCGGGCCGGGCGCGTACCCGTGGCGATGACGATGTGCTCGGCGGTCAACTCCCGTTCGTGGCCGTTCACTTCTTTCAGGCCGATGGTGTGGTCGTCCAGGAAACGGCCGGTGCCCGCGAAGAGGGAGACGTGGTTGCGGGACAGCTGGCTGCGGATGACGTCGACCTCTCGGCCGACCACGTGCTGGGTGCGCGCGGTCAGGTCGGCGACGGTGATGTCTTCCTTGAGGCGGTAGCTCTGGCCGTACAGATCGCGCTGGGTCAGCCCCGTGAGATACAGGACCGCCTCGCGCAGCGTCTTGGAGGGGATGGTTCCGGTATGAATGGAGACCCCACCGACCATGTCCGGACGGTCGATGACGGCGGCCCTGCGGCCGAGTTTGGCGGCGGCGATGGCGGCCTTCTGGCCGCCCGGACCGGAACCGATGACAAGCATGTCGAAGTCAGGCACCCTCCGGAGTCTGTCAGCCCGGAGCCCTCCCCCGAAAGGGTGAACGGGTGACCGTTCACCCGGCGTGCCGGCAACTCCGTCTTCGACCCCTGCTCCGCACGGGTTCCGAGGGGGATCGTCAGCTGCCTCAAGCCGGCCGACCCACACGCCTGGAGAACATCGTCGACGGGGCCGGCGAGCACCGGGCGCATGGTCGAGCCGGCCGGCGATCACCGGCCGGCGCCCTCGCGGCCACACGAATTCCATCGGCCGACGGGCTGCTGGGTGAATCCCGCACGGGCGTCGTCGGTGTGGGCTAGATTCAGGAATCCTCGGCTCCAGCGTCTCTCGGTGAGGCCGCGTCGAGGAGAACTCCGGAGCGGCGAATGCACCAGTCCGAACTTCCCCCACTCGCTACGGCGGTGATGCAGGGGGGACTCGCCGACAGCCTCTTCGAAACCGCTCGCCGCAACCCGGAGCTCGCACAGATCGCGCGCCGCTCCGACACCTCGTCCTCGACGTGGATACCGGTGACGGCCGCCGAGCTATGGGACGAAGTGGTCGATCTGGCAAGGGGACTTGTCACGTCCGGGATACGCCCGGGAGACCGCGTCGCCATCATGGCGCGCACGCGTTACGAGTGGACCGTCCTCGGCTATGCGCTGTGGTCGGTGGGAGCCGAAGTGGTTCCGATCTACCCGACCTCCTCGCACGAGCAGGTCGAGTGGATCCTCAAGGACGCCCACTGTGTCGGCGTGGTGGTCGAGGACGAGCAGGGCGTGATGACGGTCGGCTCCGCGTGCGCCGCGCTCCCGTTCCTGCGCCACGTCTGGCAGTTGGACACCGGGGCCCTGTCGCAGCTGGCCGAGCGGGGCCGTGCGATACCGGTGACCACGATCGACTCGCTCCGCCGGATCGTGCTGCCCGACTCCACGGCGGTCGTCGCGTACACCTCCGGTACGACGGGACTCCCCAGGGGCTGTGCCCTGACCCATCGCAGCCTGGCCAGCCCCGTCGACACACTGATCGAGGGCTGGCTGCACACGGCGGCTCCTTCCGGAGAGCAGCCCTCCATGCTCGCCTTCCTCCCGTTCTCCCACGTGTACGGCCTCATGATCCAGGGACTCTGTCTGCGCGGCGGCATGCTGATGGCACACGAACCGGATGTGCGTGCGGAGGCGCTCTCGGCGGCTCTCCTTTCCTTCCGGCCCACCTATCTGTGCGCGGTGCCGTTCGTCTTCGAGAAGATCTACAAGAACTTCCTGCGTTCGGCCCAACGGGCGGGACGCGGAGCGCTGTTCGAGCGGGCCGTCCGAACCGCGCAGGACTTCGCCGGGGCCGCCGAACGCCAGCGGCTGGGTACGGGCCCCGGTCCTGGTTACGACCTGAGGCTGCAACACGCCCTCTACGACAAGACGGTCTACCGAAAGCTGCGCGCCGCCCTGGGCGGAAGGGTGTGCGGCGGGGTTTCGGGCGGCTCGCCCCTCAACCGTGAACTGGCCCTCTTCTACGCGGGAATCGGGATCTTCATCCACGACGGATACGGGCTCACCGAGACCAGCGGCGGCATCACCATGCATCCGGCGGGCCGGGAGAAGTTCGGAACCGTGGGCCGCCCTCTGCCGGGCACGGACGTCCATGTGGCCGAGGACGGGGAGATTCTGGTGTGGGGGCCTTCGGTGTTCCAGGGATACATCAACGACGCCCCGGCCACCGAGGCCGCGTTCCACGACGGTTGGCTGGCCACCGGGGACATCGGCAGTGTCGACGACGAGGGCTATCTGACCATCACCGGGCGCAAGAAGGACATCATCATCACGAGCGGCGGCAAGAGTGTGGCCCCCGCGGGCCTTGAGGAGCGTCTGCGCGTACATCCGCTGATCCATCAAGCGGTGGTCGTGGGTGACAACCGGCCTTGTGTGGGGGCTCTGATCACGCTGGATCCGGAATTCGTCACGCACTGGCAGGCGTCCCGGGCCAAGGGTGAAACCCCGGTCAGGGACGCCCGCGAGGAGAACGAACTGCGCGAGGAGGTCAGACGTGCTGTCGCCGCCGCCAACTCCACGGTGTCCCGTTCGGAATCGATCCGGGTGTTCCGTGTCCTCCCGGAGCCTTTCGACATGACCAACGGACTGATGACGCCTTCGATGAAACTGCGCCGGGATGCGATCGCGAAGCGATTCGCCGCGGAGATCGACGCGATGTATCAGACGTCCTCGCGCGTTCCCCGGGAGTACGTACAGAGCGAGCCATCGGTCTGGGACGACTCCGACAACGTGTTCCGGTGAACAGGACGCGCTCCGCCACGGCGTGGGACGTACGTGCTTCCCAGAAGTGACCTCAGCGGGGTCACGCGGCTCCTGACTTCCGGCTGCTTCGTGGTGTTCATGGGGACACTCTGCGCCGAGGGAACCGGGGCAACCAGATCCCTCCGGTGAGCAGGACCGCGGGTCCTGGTACTGATGCCACCAGCGTCGGCGGGAATGCGCCTGGACGAACTGACCATGGGCCGCAGGGCGCCCGAACGTTCCCCGCCCGGCCGACGTCATAGCGGTAGCCGTTTTCGAAGGGACTGCAGCCATGACCGCCCCACGCATCACCTCACGATCCCTGCCCGCCGCCGCGCTGATCGGGGCGCTGCTGTACGCGACCGCCGCTTGCGGATCCGAGGCGTCGACGTCCTCCGGATCCGGTGGGAAGGCCGCGGCGAATCCCTCTACGGAGCGGAGCACGACGAGTTGGGAGGAGCCCGCCTCGTACGTCTACACCATGACGTCGAGTGAAGGCGAACGGAGCCTGATCGGGACGTTCCGGGTGACGGTCCTGGACGGCAAGGTGACAGCGGCCGTTGGCCTCGACGACAGCGGTCGGCAGGTCGTGGAGCATTCGCTCAGTGAAGTACCCACCATCGGCGGGCTGTTGGCCGAGCTGGAGCGGGCTCGGCGTGACAACGCTGACAAGGCGGAAGCGGAGTACGCGCCCGACGGACACCCTGTCCGGATCTCTCTCGACTGGGAGAGCAACGCGATCGACGACGAAGCCCTGTACGTCATCAGCGCCTACGAGCCGAGCGACGGCTGACGCCCGTGCCACTCACCGGGCACGGTCCGTCAGAAGCCGCACCCGCGCGCCCTGTTCACGGCACGAGGACGATCTTGCCGGTGGTGCGCTTCTCCTCGATCGCGCGGTGCGCGGCGGCGGCTTCGGCCAGCGGGTAGGTGCGGTGGACGGTGACTCGCAGCCGGCCCGCCTCGATGCGTTCGGTGACCCGCTCCAGTACCTCACCGGAGGGCTCGGCCGTGACCCAGACATAGCGCAGACCGCGGGCCGTGGCCTGGGCCTCGTCCGTTCCGGGGTCGATCGACGCGCCGATGAGCAGACCGCCCGGCCGCAGGACATCGAGGGAGCGCGGTCCGTAGGAACCGCCGACCAGGTCAAGGACCGTGTCCACCGGGGCCACGGCGGTCCGGAAGTCGGTGGCGGTGTAGTCGATCAGTTCGTCGGCGCCGATACCGCGCAGGAACTGGTGGTTGGCCGCGCGGGCCGTGCCGATGACGTGTGCGCCGAATTCCTTGGCGAGCTGCACCGCGACATGGCCGACGCCGCCTGCCGCCGCATGGATCAGTACCCGGTCGCCTGGCCGGACCCCGGCCAGCACGGCCAACGCCTGCCAGGCGGTGAACGCGACCAGGGGCACGGCCCCGGCGTGCACCAGATCGAGATTCTTGGGCCGGGGAGCCAACGCGTCGGCCGGCGCAGCGGTGTACTCGGCGTACGCGCCACGCCGCGAGACCGGCAGCATGCCGTACACCTCGTCACCCGGCTCGAAGCGCGTCACGCCCTGGCCCACCCGCTCGACGACACCGGCCACGTCGTTGCCCGGCGTCCACGGCAGGGTGACAACCCCCGGCACGCGGCCCGACCGGAGAACCGTGTCACCCGGGTTGACGCCGGCACCGGCGACCCGCAGCAGCACCTCCCCCGGGCCGGGTTCCGGTACGTCGGTCTCCTGGTACGTGAGCACCTCCGGACCACCGAACGCGGACTGGACGATGGCATGCATACGGACGGACATCAGGACTCCTCGTCAGGGGGCTCGGCACGTCCATGATCCGCCCGGACGACAACCAGGCGGCATGAATCACCCTTGCTCGACCGGCAATCGACGGCCCGGAACCGGCGGAACGCGGACGACGCACCCTGCCCGGGCAGAAGCCCCGATCCTGCTCCTAGGCAATCCACCGTAGCGCCGGAGGCCCAAAGCCGCGGGCACTCCGCCGAACACATGGGCGGCGAGGTCGACTACCGGTTCGACGTCGTGGCCCGCCTGTCGGCGCTCTGGTGGATCAGGCCTGGGCGAGTTCGGCCAGGGCGTCGAGACGGGTGGGCGTCCAGCCGAGCTCGCGGCGGGCCCGGGCGCCGCTGAACTGCTGGTCGAGGGCGAATGCCTCGGCGATCGGGCCCATCCGCCGCACGGCCTCCTCGACGGTCAGCGACTCGATCCGGTCCGGGCATCCGGCGGCGTGGCTGAGGGCCCGGGTGATGTCCGCCAGCGGAAGGTTCTGGCCGCTGACACCGGCGTACACGGAACCGGCCGGGGCGTTCAGGGCCAGGACGTACAGCTCGGCGATGTCGTCGACGTGGACCAGCGCCCAGTGGTTGGAGCCGTCCCCGATGCAGGGCACTGCACCTGCGGTGCGCCCCGGCTCGACGAAGAACGACTGCGCCAGACCGCCGGAGCGGCCGTAGACCAGCCCTGGCATCACCACCACCGGGTGCCCTCCGGTGGTGGCCCGGGCGAGTACCCGCTTCTCGTTCTCCAGCCGCCAAGCGGTGATACGCGGCGGGCTCAGCGGGGCCTCCTCGTCGACGACACCGCCGGTGTCGCCATACACCCACACCCCGCCCGTGTGCACATAGGGGCCGCTGCCCACGCCGTCCTGCAGTGCCTGAGCCGCTGCGCGGTCGACGTCCGCGGTGCCCTCGGCGTACTCCACCCCGAGGTGGATGACCCCGTCGGCCCGGCGGGCCGCCTCATGGAGGACATCGGTGTCGGTGAGCGACCCCGTAACCGGGGTGGCACCAAGGTCCGACAGGGTGCGCGCCGCGTGCTCGCTGCGCGCCAGCGCCGTCACGCCGATGCCGTGCCGGGTCAGGGCCCGGATGGTGGAACGGCCGAGGTAGCCGGAGCCGCCTGTGATGAAGATCTGCATCGCTCTCACGGTCCTTGTGGGTGGAGGAGCGGCGGGAGGTTCCGCCGCTCCTCCACCCTGGACCCGTGCCGCGGTCGGCGTCCAAGACCTCTTCCGTCAGCGGTGATGCCTCCAGGGCATCAGCGCTGGGCAGCGGCGATATCGGCGAACTCCGGGAGCAGCGGGGAGCGGCGGTCGGCGCTCCAGGCAAGGCAGACCTCGTTCGGGCCGATGTCGTCGATGGGCACATGCGCGACATCGGTGTGGGTGTAGTAGGTCGCGGTGGACAGCGGCAGGACAAGGACGCCGCCGGACGTCGCGACGTGTTCCAGCTTCTCCTCGACAGTGGCGAACGAAGGCCGCGGTCCGGCTTCCTCGCCGCCGGTCCGCTCGGGGAGGTCACGCCACTCGGGGACGGCGTCGGGGTCCTGCAGCAGCCGCTCGGACGCCAGATCCGCGATGACGATGGACTCCTTGCCCGCCAGCCGGTGGTCCGCCGGCAGTACGGCGACGCGGGGCTCCCGGAAGAGCGGGCGCAGCTCCAGGCCGCGATGGTCGACGGGCAGCCGTACGAAGCTCACGTCGAGAAGGCCCTCGTGCACCCCCTGGACCTGGTCGCCCCAGGAAGTGCGCACCACCTGCACACTCAGCTCGGGATGTCTGGCGGAGAAGGCGCGCACCGCGCCCGTCACGGTGATCCCGGGCATGAAGCCGACCGTGAACGCCGAGGATCCGTGGGCGGCCTGCTGGACCCGGCGGCGCAGAGCCTGCGCGGAGGCGAGCAGGGGGCGGGCGTCCTCCAGCAGTTGACGGCCGGCGGCCGTCAGCTCGGTGGTCTGCTTGTTCCTGGTGAACAGTTGCGCCCGCAGCTCCTGCTCCAGCGCGCGGATCTGCCGCGACAGCACCGGTTGCGTGATGTGCAGCCGCGCGGCGGCCCGGCCGAAGTGCAACTCCTCGGCCACCACCACGAAGTAGCGCATCTTGCGCAGATCGACATCCACGAGATCTCCCACCGTGCAGAAGCCACGTTCCAGCCTAGTTGCCCGGGACAGCACGGGAGGATTTCGGCGAACGCACCGCCGGCCAACCCCCTGGAGCGGCCTCCCAGCCTGGGCTGTCTCCTAGCCGGGACTGTCTCCTAGCCGGGGCTGCCGCGGCTCGCGCGGTAGGCCCGCTGGTCCGCTGTGGGACGCCGGCCCACCCAGCCGAACAGGACCACCGAACACACCGCCACGAACGCGCACCAGGTCGAGACGAACTCCATCTGCCACATCGCCCAGCAGATCAGCGCGCCCACGGCGACCAGGACACCGAAGAGCGTCAGTCCGCGATCACCGGAGAGCAGCAGGGATCCTACGGTGGCGAGGAGGTAGCCGGCGATGAGCAGCTCCGCGTGGGACAGGTCGACGAAGTAGCCGACGGTGTGGCCGCGGATCTCGCCCCTGACGGGATGGGAGGCGAGTGCGTACGCGAGCATCGCGGCGGTCACGAGACCGGCGGCGAGAGGGATCAGCAGACGGCGCCTGGCGTGTCGCGGCGCGGCGCACAGCACAGCCACCGGCACCCACACCGCCAGCAGCGGCAGGGCGATAACTGCCCAGGCGACGGTGGCGGGGCCCGTCCCACCGCCGGCGTCCCACACCTTGGACTCGACGATCTGGTGCGCCCCGAGGAGCAACGGCAGGGCGGCCAGCGGGAGATCGCCGGGCCTGCGCACGCGGGCCACACAGGCCACGCCGACTGCGGCGATTCCGGTACCGGCTACCAGATCGGCCGTCGCGTTCCAGCACATTGCGTCACCATTGGTCCGCTGTCATATGAATCTTCCCTTACAGCGCATAACGCTACGGCGCCGTGGACCGCTGGATGCCGCTGACACGGCAGCCCCGTGGGGTTTCGTCCCTCGTGCCTGCCGGGCGGCGAGCCACGCACCGGAGGCATCGGTTCGGTAGGGGTACGGGCAAGACGGTTCTGTTGCAGACGCCGGCGGGACTCAGCGTGCCGAGCGAGGACGATATGCAGCACGACGGGCGCAACGCGGGCCACCTGAACCGGAGTTCGGGTTCGTGCCGTAGGAGGGGATCATCCACGAGCCGACGTCGGGGCTCGCCCCGGTCACCCGAACAGTGATTGGGTGGGCCTCGCCACGCCAACCGAAGCGCAGGAGAGCCCCGTAGCCATGAGCAACCCCTATACGTACGAGTACAAGGTCGTCACCTTCCGGGAATCGCTGATCGGCGACGCCCTGGACAGCGGCAAGCTGGAGAAGGTCCTGAACAAGCACGCCGAGGACGGATGGGCGCTCAAGGCGATCACGTCCGCCGACGTCAAGGGCCGTATAGGCCCCGGCGCCGTGGAGGGGCTGCTCCTGACGCTGGAGCGCCCCCGCCCGTAGCCCGCGCAGGGTGCGCGGTACGCCGAGCCGGGGGATGCTGGAGCTGATGGGACAGCGGATCCGCAGGTGCTACTGATGCCGTCGTAGGCCTTCCGGCACGGGAGGCCTACGACGTCTGGGCGGATACCGGCCGGTGACTTCAGGACGGTACGGCGATGAAGAGCGACAGCACACTCCCCGGAGAGGTCGTCTCCAGTCAGTCGGTGTTCGGCGCCCCGTGCTGGGTCAGTCTGACCACACGCGATCTGCCGCTCGCCGAGAGCTTCTACCAGGCCGTACTGGGCTGGGAGTGGCAGCAGAGCGAGCTGGACGACCAGTACAGGATCGCCGTGCTCGACGGGATGCCGGTCGCCGGGATCGCCGGGGTGACCTCGCTCTGGCAGACGGCCGTGGCATGGATCCCGTACTTCGCGGTGTCCAGCGCGGACGAGACCGTGGCCCGGAGCCAGGAGCGCGGCGGTACCACCGCGGTGGGGCCGATCTCGTTCCCGCCGGGGCGGGTGGCGCTGCTCGCCGACCGGGACGGAGCGGTCTTCGGTATCTGGGAGGGTGAGCTCGTGGCCGGCTGGGAGACCTGGCGACGCGCGGCACCCGCCTTCGTACGGCTGCACACGCGCGACGCCTTCGACGCCGCCATCTTCTACGGAGAGGTCCTGGGCTGGGGTTCCTCGACCCCTGGAGGCTGCGAAGTCCACTACGAGGAGAACGAGGTCGTGCTGCGCAGCCAGGGCGACGTCATCGCCCGGATCTACTCGGGCGCGGTGGGATCGGCGCCCGATCCCGCGATCAGGCCGCACTGGCAGGTCCACTTCGCCGTCGCCGACGTGGAGGCCTGCGCCCGGGCCGCGCGAGCGCATGGTGGCACCGCCCACCAGCAGGGCGTCGGCTCGATGGAGGCGGTCCTCGCCGATCCGGATGGCGCGCGCTTCACGGTGACGTCGAAGGCCGTCGTTTAGCCGGGATGTCCGTGCCGGGAGTGCGTGGGGCGATCCCGCGGTGGGGTGCCCACCCTTCAGGAGCCGTGACGCGTCCACACAAAGTCTCCTCGCCCACGACGCGACGGAACCCCCGGATCAGGCTCCAATAGAGGGTGACGGGATTCAACCGGTACGACAGGCGCCGCCGGACCCCTCGCAGCCCCCTCGGCGGCGCGATGGAGGTCCGCGATGCCCAGTGCTCTCCGGCTCCTGCCCGCCCTCTCCCCCGACCATCGCGAGCGTCTGATGAGCCTGGCGCGCGAGGTCTCTTTCCCAGCGGACGGAAGGATCTTCGAGGCAGGCGGCAGTGCCGACCGGTTCTGGGTGGTGCGCTCGGGGACGGTCTCCCTGTACCAACGGGTCGTCGCGGACAGGCGCATCTCCGTCGCGACGCTGGGGCCCGGCGATCTGCTCGGCTGGTCATGGCTGTTCCCGCCGCACCGGTGGGACTTCGGCGCCGAGGCCTTCAGCCCTGTACGCGGCTATGAGTTCGATGCCGCGGAGGTACGCACTCTCTGCGACGCCGACGCGACGCTGGAGCTGTCCCTGACGCGGACGATCGCCGCCATCCTCGCCCACCGGCTCGAAACGACCCGGGCGGCGCTGATCGAGCACTACGCGCGCCACGGCGGTGGCGGGTGAGGTGACACTCGTGACACACCGCCGTGCGGGATCGCCACCGTGTAGGAATCTCCTATGAACGAGACCCCGGACTCCCTCGACCTCATCCCCGGCGCCGCCGACTCCCCGGTGATCCTTCATGTGCCGCACTCCTCGCGGGAGATCCCGGCGCCGGTACGCGACGGCATCGCGCTCGACGACGCGGCGCTGGAGCGCGAGTTGGACCACATCACCGACGCGCACACCGCGGAGCTGGCCGCGGCGGTCGCGCAGGCCGCAGATGTCGCGCCGTGGCGGTTCGTCAACCGGCTGTCCCGGCTGGTGATCGACCCCGAGCGCTTCCCCGACGAACGGGAGGAAATGCTGGCCGTCGGCATGGGCGCGGTCTACACGCGGACCACGCACCGGGCGCCGCTCCGGCCCGCGGAGGCCGACCCGCGGACATTGATCGACCGCTACTTCCACCCGTACGCGCGGGCGATGACGGAGGCGGTGGCCGACCGGCTGGCCGCCACCGGGCAAGCCGTGATCATCGACGTCCACTCGTATCCGACGGCCCGGCTGCCCTACGAGCTGCACGGCGACGGTCCCCGCCCGCCGGTCTGTCTGGGCACCGACGAGTTCCACACACCGCCCGAACTGCTCGCCCTCGCCGAGAAGGCGTTCGCAGGCGTCGGGGGTGTGGGGATCGACAGCCCGTTCTCCGGGACGTACGTCCCGCTGCGGTTCTACGAACGGGAGCCGAAGGTTACGGCCCTGATGGTGGAGATCCGGCGGGACACGTACATGAGCGAGCCGGGTGGCCCCGTGGGCCCGGGTCTTACCCGGGTGGCATCCGCGCTGACCGCTCTCGTCGACGCCGTATCGAGGTAACCGGTCGGCACACTAGGGTCGGGGCAAGTCGGGGTAAGCAATCGCTTAGCCGCTGACTCAAGAGGCAGGGGATCATGCCGGTCGTCGACGCGTGGATGCAGCACCCCACACTCCGTCACTCCAACCACGAGATGTTCGAGTCACTGCGCCGCTGGACGGGCCAGGGGCTCCTGGAGGAGGAGCTGCCGGTCGAGGCCACCGTGGCCGCGCTGGCCGCGGCCGATGTGGAGACCGGGCTTTCCGCGGCCTGGTACGGGCCGCAGGGCCCACTGATCAGCAACGACGAGGTCGCCGAGTTCGTCAACCGGTCCGAAGGACGGCTGCGCGGGGTAGCGGGCGTGGACCTGAGCAAGCCGGTCACGGCCGTCCGGGAGAGGAGGGGACCGAGTTGTTCCTGTCGGCCAACGCCCGCTCCGTCTTCCGCCTCGACGATCATTCGTAGATGCTTGAGCCGGACAGTGTTCAACCCTGAGGTCCCTGAGGTGAGGGCAGCCCGTCAATGGCTTTGCAGATCAGCGCCACCAATCCGGAGCACCCCGCGCTCCTGCTCGAACTGCCCTGGCAGCTGCCCCTGGAGGAGTGGCCCGAGCACTATCTGGTCCCGCTGCCGCGCGGCATCTCACGGCACGTGGTGCGCTACGCGCGCGCCGGGGCCGAGGTGGTGGCGGTGAAGGAGCTGGCCGAGCGGCCCGCGTTGCGCGAGTACGAGCTGCTGCGCAGTCTGGACCGGCTCGGTATCCCCGCGGTGGACCCGCTCGCCGTGGTCACCGGGCGCACGGACACGGAGGGCGCGCCGCTGGAGCCCGTGCTGATCACCAGGCATCTGGGCGGCTCGATGCCGTACCGGTCGATGTTCGAGACGACGATGCGGCCCGCCACCATGCACCGGCTGATGGACGCGCTGGCGGTGCTTCTGGTGCGACTGCATCTGGCGGGGTTCGCCTGGGGCGACTGCTCGCTGTCCAACACCCTGTTCCGCCGGGACGCCGGGGCGTACGCGGCCTATCTGGTGGACGCCGAGACCGGCGATCTGCACCCTCAGCTCAGCAACGGTCAGCGGGAGTACGACCTCGACCTCGCCCGCGTCAACATCAGCGGCGAGCTGCTGGACCTGGAGGCCGCCGGAGCCCTGCACCCCTCGGTGGACCCGATCGAGTTCGGCACCGAGATCTGCGCGCGCTACCAGGGGCTGTGGGACGAACTGACCCGCACGTCGGTGTACCCGGCGGGCAAGCACCACTACATCGACCGCCGGATACGCCGCCTGAACGACCTCGGTTTCGACGTCGCCGAGATGCAGATAGCGCACTCCTCGAACGGTGACACCGTCACCTTCGTCCCCAAGGTCGTCGACGCGGGCCACCACCAGCGCCAGCTGCTGCGCCTGACCGGCCTCGACACCGAGGAGAACCAGGCGCGCCGGCTGCTGAACGACCTGGAGAGCTGGATGGCCACCCAGGACGACTACGCTCCGGGCGATCCCCTCGCCGCCCGACCTGAGGTCCTCGCCCACCGCTGGGTGCGGGATGTGTTCCGTCCGACGGTCCGGGCCGTGCCGCTGGATCTGCGCGGATCGATGGACGCGGCCGAGCTGTACCACGAGCTCCTCGAACACCGCTGGTACCTGTCCGAGCACGCTCAGCACGACATCGATCTGGACACGGTCGTGGACGACTACGTCACGAACATCCTCCCCAAGGTCCGGGAGACCCTGCCGCCGCAGGCGGACACCCCCGTCCCGCCCGTCTGAGAACCCGGTTACAGAGCAAAGGGGACCGATCGTACATACGATTGGGGGTGTACCGGCCGAGCGGCGCGCGCTCGCGTACGCCGCTCAGCCGGGCTGACACTGACCTGCTCGGGGTGGGAGACGTATGGCACAGGCCGCCAGTCCAGCGCGGACCGTCATTCTGACTGTGGATGACGATCCCGGGGTGTCGCGCGCCGTGGCCCGCGACCTGCGGCGCCGCTACGGCGAGGCGCACCGCATTGTGCGCGCCGAGTCCGGAGAGGCAGCCCTTGAGGCGCTGCGGGAGCTGAAGCTGCGCGGCGATCAGGTGGCCGTGATCCTGGCCGACTACCGGATGCCGCAGATGAACGGCATCGAGTTCCTGGAGCAGGCGATCGACGTCTACCCGGGCGCCCGGCGGGTGCTGCTGACCGCCTACGCGGACACGAACGCGGCGATCGACGCGATCAATGTGATCGACCTCGATCACTATCTGCTCAAGCCGTGGGACCCGCCCGAGGAGAAGCTCTATCCGGTCGTGGACGACCTCCTGGACGCATGGCGGGCGAGCGACCTCCGGCCCGTGGGGGTCTGCAAGGTGGTCGGGCACCGGTGGTCGGCGCGTTCGTCGGGCGTACGGGAGTTCCTGGCCCGCAACCAGGTGCCCTACCGCTGGTACTCGTCCGACACACCGGAGGGTGTACGGCTGCTGGCCGCCGCCGGGCAGGACGGGGAGCGACTGCCGCTGGTGATCACGCCGGACGGTACGTCGCTGGTCGAGCCCGAGGATCCCGATCTGGCGGCCCAGGTGGGGCTGGCCACGACGCCGACCGAGGACTTCTACGACCTCGTCGTCATCGGCGGCGGACCAGCCGGGCTCGGAGCGGCCGTGTACGGCGCGTCCGAGGGGTTGCGTACGGTGCTGGTGGAGCGGTCGGCGACCGGGGGCCAGGCGGGGCAGAGTTCGCGGATCGAGAACTACCTCGGCTTCCCGGACGGCGTGTCCGGGGCGCAGCTCACCGACCGGGCACGGCGGCAGGCGTCCAGGTTCGGCGCCGAGATCCTGACCGCGCGCGAGGTGACCGGTCTTGAGGTCACCGGGGCGTCGCGCACGATCCGTTTCTCGGACGGCTCGGCGATCGCCGCGCACTCCGTGATCCTGGCGACGGGAGTGTCGTACCGGCAGTTGGAGGCCCCCGGGCTGGCGGATCTGACCGGATGCGGAGTCTTCTACGGGTCCGCGCTCACCGAGGCAGCCGCCTGCCAGGGCCATGACGTGTACATCGTGGGCGGAGCGAACTCGGCCGGGCAGGCCGCCATGTTCCTGGCGCGCGGTGCCAAGTCCGTCACCATCCTCATCCGCGGCTCGTCCCTGTCCGCCTCGATGTCGGCCTACCTGATCCAGCAGATCGCGGACGCGCCCAACATCAGCGTGCGCGCCGGCACGGTCGTCGAGGCCGCGCACGGCTCGGATCACCTGGAACAGCTGACGCTGCGGGATGTGGCGAGCGGGCACACCGAACTCGTCGACGCGCAGTGGATCTTCCTGTTCATCGGGGCGGCCCCGCTCACCGACTGGCTGGAGGGAACCGTGCTCAGGGACGCGCGCGGTTTCATCATGGCCGGGCCCGACATGACGCTCGACGGGCAGCCGCCCGCCGACTGGGAGCTGGACCGGCCGCCGTACCACCTGGAAACCAATGTGCCCGGCGTGTTCGTGGCCGGGGACGCGCGTGCCGAGTCCGCGAAGCGGGTCGCGTCCGCCGTCGGAGAGGGAGCCATGGCCGTGATGCTTGTACACCGTTATCTGGAGCAGTCGTGAGCGGACAGCCGATGCCGTGCAGTATCGAGGAGCTCTC
Source organism: Streptomyces sp. NPDC093544 (assembly GCF_040683495.1). NCBI lineage: Bacteria > Bacillati > Actinomycetota > Actinomycetes > Kitasatosporales > Streptomycetaceae > Streptomyces > Streptomyces sp. NPDC093544. Next base: position 280,217 of record NZ_JBFBEA010000008.1, read on the forward strand.
GAAGCTGTTCCTGTTCGAGAAGCTCGACGGGGACCAGCTCGACCGGCTGTGCCGCGAGGGCCGCGTGGAGTTGTTCGAGCCCGGCTACGTGTACCGCGAGGGCGAGCCGGCCACCTGTTTCTTCGTGCTTCTCGAAGGCACCCTCGTGATGTCGCGCCGGGTCGGCAGCGACGATGTGGAGACCAACCGCAGCTCGCAGGTCGGGGTGTACGCGGGGGCCATGCAGGCCTATCTGGGCGGGGATCCGGACGAGAAGAGCTACAAGGGTTCCCTGCGGGTCACCGAGCCCTCGCGGTTCTTCATCCTGCCCGCCGAGGTGTTCTCCGCGGTCCTGCGGGACTGGTTCCCGATGGCCGTCCATCTGCTGGAGGGGATGTTCTTCGGCAGCCAGAACACCCAGCGGACCATCAGTCAGCGCGAGCGGCTGCTGGCACTCGGCTCACTGTCGGCCGGGCTGACGCATGAGCTCAACAATCCGGCCGCGGCGGCCGTCCGGGCGACTTCCGCGCTGCGGGACCGGGTGGCCGGGATGCGGCACAAGCTCGGCGTGATCGCGGCAGGCCCGTACAAGCGCGACACCCTCGAAACGCTCGTCGAGCTCCAGGAGCGCACCGCCGACCAGGTCGCCAAGGCCACTCCGCTCAGCCCGCTCGAAGCCACCGACCGGGAGGACGCCCTCGGCGACTGGCTCGATGACCACGGCATCGCGGGCGGCTGGCAGCTGGCGCCGACCTTCGTGCAGGCGGGTCTCGACACCGACTGGCTCGACCAGGTCGCCGCGGCCGTGGACGATGCCACGCTCGAAGGCGCCATCCGGTGGCTGAACTACACCGTGGAGACCGAGCTCCTCATGAACGAGATCGAGGACTCCACGACCCGCATCACCCACCTCGTGGACGCGGCCAAGCAGTACTCGCAGATCGACCGCGCGCCCTACCAGGTCGCCGATGTGCACGAACTGCTGGACAGCACGCTGATGATGCTCTCCGGGAAGATCGGCTCCGGCATCAGGGTCGTGAAGGAGTACGACCGCACGCTGCCCAACATCCCGGCCTATCCGAGCGAGTTGAACCAGGTGTGGACGAACCTCATCGACAACGCCGTCTCGGCGATGGGCGGCGAGGGCGAGCTCACCGTCCGCACCGCACTCGACGGCGACCAACTGCTCGTCGAGTTCCGCGACACGGGGCCCGGGGTGCCGGCGGAGATCCGCGACCGCATCTTCGACCCGTTCTTCACGACCAAGCCGGTGGGAGAGGGCACGGGGCTCGGCCTGGACATCTCCTGGCGGATCGTCGTCAACAAGCACCACGGGAGCCTCCATGTGGAGTCCGTCCCCGGTGACACACGCTTCCAGGTACGTCTTCCGCTGAACGCCGTGGACCCGGACACCGACGCGGAGGCGGACCCCGCCACGCCAGCGGACGCCAACTCGCCGAAGGAGCCGTCATGACCCTGCCTGCCGGAATCGACCCGAGCGTCCCACCGAGCGGTACGGGATGCGGCGACTGCGATGCCGTCGACGGATGGTGGGTCCACCTGCGGCGCTGTGCCCAGTGCGGGCACATCGGCTGTTGCGACAGCTCGCCCGCCAAGCACGCGACCGAACACGCGAAGGCCGCCGGCCATCCCGTCGTCCGCAGCTTCGAGCCCGGCGAGGAGTGGTTCTGGAACTACGACTCCTCCGAGATGTACGAGTCGGGGCCCGACCTCGCTCCCCCGCAGAGTCATCCCGTGGACCAGCCGACACCGGGGCCGGCGGGGCGTGTTCCGGCGGACTGGATCACGTCCCTGGGCTGACAGGTGGGTAGGTCCTGACCGCCGAGTCGAGGTGGTCCGGGCCCTGACAGTCACACCTTCGCGGCGGGGACGGGCCCGAGGAGATAGCCGCCGTCGGCGACGAAGCGGCGGACCATGCCGGCGCCCAGAGCGCCGGCGGCGCCGGTGACGATGACGGTCTTGTCGGTGAAGCAGGGCGCGCGCGGATGTCCTTTCCGGTGTGTCAGGACGCGGGCGGCGAGAAGCCGTCCCGGTCGGTGGAGAAGGCGACCTCGCGCTGGGTCTCGGTGCTCGCCAGCCGAGCGGTGAGGGCGTCGCGGACCAGGCCGTAGGCGTCGGAGCCGAGGAGTTGGCGCCGCGGCGGATCCTTGAGGTCGCCGATGCGGATCATGGCCTCGGCGACCTTGCGCGGGTCACCGGGCATGGCCTCCAGGGGCACGCTGCTCTTGCCGTGGGTGAAGTCCGCGGCCTGGGTACCGGCGTAGGCGGCCAGCTGGGAGGGGGCGGTGTCCGCCGCGGCGTAGAAGTCGGTGGCGACCATGCCCGGTTCGATCAGCGTGGTGTGGATGCCGAACTGCTCGGTCTCCAGGGCGTAAGCCTCGAAGAAGCCCTCGATGCCCCACTTGCTGGTGTGGTAGAGCGACATCGCGGGGAAGGCGATGTGGCCGCCCATGCTTGATGTCTGAAGGAAGTTGCCGCCGCCCTGTGCGCGCAGGTACGGAGTTACGGCCCGCGCGAGGTGGATCGGAGCGATCACATTGGTGTCGATCTGGCGCCGGATCTGCTCGTCGGTCAGCTCCTCGGCCAGGCCGATGAGGCCGTACCCGGCGTTGGAGACGATCACGTCGATGTGTCCGAGCTCGGCGAACGCGCTGTCGACAACCTTCCGCATGTGTGCGGTGTCGGTGACGTCCAGCTCCGCGCGCCACAGCCGGTCGCCGTGGAGCGCGGCCAGGTCGTCGAGTCGGGCGGGGTTGCGCAGGGTGGCGGCCACGCGGTCGCCGCGGTCGAGCAGCAGCTCGGTCATCCGGCGGCCGAAGCCACTGGAGGTTCCGGTGATGAACCAGGTCTTCATGGCAGTACTCCTTGGATCGGAAGGCTGTACCTGACCTCCATGAGAGCGCTGCGGACGCCACACGATCAACGAGGAACGCGCGCATGTTCGACAGGCAGAACCTGTCAATATGGAGGGTGTGGAGCTTCGCCAGCTGGAATACGCCGTCGCCGTCGCCGAGGAACTGCACTTCGGCCGGGCCGCGGAGCGGATGCACGTCACTCAGCAGTCGGTCAGCGAGCAGATCCGTCGGCTGGAACGCGAACTCGGCGCCCCGCTGTTCGCCCGCACCAGCCGGCGCGTGACCATCACCTCGGTGGGCGAGGCGTTCCTGCCCGAGGCGCGCGGCGCGATCGCCGCCGTCCGGCGCGCCCTCGACGTCGGCCGTCGCGCCGCCACCGGCGCGGTCGACGAACTTCGTCTGGGGTACGCGGAGGATCTCGGTCCGCGCCTGTTCCAGCTGGCGGTGCCCGCGCTGCACGCCCGCTTCCCCGAAGTCCGGCTGGCCCCGCGGCCGATGACCACTCCCGACCAGCTGTCCGAGCTCAGCGAGCGCCGCCTCGACATCGGCTTCTGCTGGACCGCCGAGCACCCGCCCGACCTGGCCTCGCTCCTGGTGACCCGGGAACCGATCGTGGTCGCGCTGGCCGCCGGTCATCCGCTCGCGGCCTCGGAAGCGATCGACCCCGCCCAGCTGTCCCACCAGCCCCTCGTCATCGTCGAGCGCGACGTCAACCCATGGCTGCACGATCACTACGTCAGCCAGCTCGAAGCCCGCGGCACCACGGTGACCATCCACCGCGAGATCTCCAGCCTCGACCGGCTCCTCCCCCTGGTGCTCTCCGGCTCGGCCATCGGACTCACCATCGCCGGCGCGGCCGCGGCCAGGCCCTTCGCCGGAGTCGTCTACCGCCCCTTCACCGACCCGAGCCCGTACGCCGACCACCGCATCGTCTGGCGCCGCGACACCGCCAACCCCGCCGTCGCCGCGCTCATCGACATCGTCCGGGAACTGCGCGACACAGGAGCGTTCCTCCCGCCCGAAGTCCCACACGAACCCGGCGATTGACAGCACGGCACCGCCGCCGACGGCACGCCGCCGGACTGACCGACTCCCGTCACCCGGGAAACGCCTCAGGGAAGGATCGAGTCGACGTAACCGCCGTCCACCCGCAGGGCGCCCCCGGTCGTCGCCGACGCCTGGTCCGAGCTCAGATAGACGACCATGTTCGCGATCTCCTCGGGCTCGATCAGCCGCTGCAGGAGGGACTGCGGGCGGTGCTCCCGCATGAAGGCACGCTGCGCCTCGTCCCAGGGCAGGGAGCGGTCCACGAGTTCGTAGACGAAGTCCTCCACACCGCCCGTGTGCGTGGGCCCCGCGATGACGGAGTTGACCGTGACGCCCGTCCCCGCGGCCTCCTTCGCGAACCCCCGGCTCACGGCCAGCAGCGCGGTCTTGGACATGCCGTAGTGGATCATTTCGGCGGGGACCGCCACCGCGGAGTCGCTGGCGATGTACTGGACGCGCCCCCAGCCCCGCTCCATCATCGCGGGCAGGTAGGCACGGGTGAGGCGGACGGCCGCGAGGACGTTCACCTCGAAGTAGCGTCGCCAGTCGTCGTCGGTGATCTCCAGTGCGGGCTGGGCGCCGAAGATCCCCAGGTTGTTGACCAGGATGTCCACGTCGGGCAGGACCTCCAGAGCCCTGGCCGCTCCTTCCGCGGTGCCGAGGTCGGCGGCCACGGGGACGAACCGCGCCTGTGGGGCCTCCGCGGCGAACCGCGCGACAGCCTCTTCCACCCGGCGTTCGTCCCGGCCGCTCACACCTACCCGGGCACCCGCCCGTGCCAGGCCCACAGCGATCGCCGCCCCGATGCCCTGCGTCGAGCCGGTGACAAGCGCGGTCCGTCCTTCGAGGTTCAGCTGCATGAGCACACTCCACTGCCGTATCGGCGGGCCGGGGCACGTTCGCCCCATACGATCATCGGCGAATACCCGTGGACGAGCATGCGATGCGCCCGCCGCCGGACGAACACGGCGGACGCCACCGCACGGCTCATCCCCGTCGCGGGGCGTGGACCTCGCGTGGCGCCCGAAGCGACCGCAGCCGACGGGCGTGCAGGGGCTTCGTGTGCCAGTGGGCCGTGAAGGTGCGGTCCGGGAGTGAACAGGTCACGGTCAGGCGGTGCGGGCTCTCCAGGAAGAGCACGTCGACGCGCAGGGTGTCGGGGGTGGTCCATCCACCGCTCACCGCTGTGGGGACCGGGTCCGCAGCGGTGCTCCAACCGGTCCCGTCCAGGCGCAGGTCGAGCCGGTCGGCGCCCTCGGCGAGCGAGACGGTCCAGCCGTCCTCGCCCGTCGCGACCGTGGCGCCCGTCAGACTCGGCTGATCCGCGCAGGACCCGCCCGCCGGAACGAACTCGGCGCCCGCCCAGGCATCGCCTCCCGCCGGCGGCAGGCCGGACGCCACGACCGGTCGCAGCGCGAGCCGCGCGAGACGGTCCGCGAGGGCCGCGTCCTCGCGACCGGGGAGCGGCGCGGTACCGAACGCGGGCAGCAGGTGCCGCCACACCAGATTCAGGAGGTCCTGCATGTGCTCGGTCGCCGCAGTCGTCGCGATCACCACGTCGTGCTCGGGCAGCACGAGACAGAACTGCCCGTAGGCCCCGTCGCCGCGGTACCCGTGCCTGGACGTCCAGAACTGGAAACCGTACCCCTGCTGCCAGTCCGACAGCGCCCCCTCGGCCGTACCGTCCGCGTTGGCGACCTGCACGCGCGTGGCCTCCGCGATCCATGAGGACGGGAGCAGCCGCCGTCCCTCCCAGACGCCGTCCTGGAGATACAGCTGACCGAGCCGCGCGATCGCGTCGGTCGCGGCGTGCAGTCCGGTGAAGCCGAGGTCGCGGCCTGCCGGGCGTTGCAGCCAGGCGACCTCGCCGATGCCCAGGGGGTCGAGCAGCCGGGGCCGCAGATACTCGGTCAGCGACCGGCCGCTCACGCGCTGGACGATCGTGGCGAGCGTGTAGGTGGCGGACTGGTTGTACGCGAAGACGGTGCCGGGGTCACGGTCCGGCGGGAGCAGCAGGAAGCCGCGTACGAGTTCCTTCCGGTCCAGCCGGAAGGCCGCTTCGTAGGTGTCGGTGAGGTGACCGCTGGCCATGGACGCGACATGGCGTACGAGCATGGCGCGACTGCGCGGGTCGGTGATGTCGGCCTCGAACTCCGGGAAGTACGAGATCACCGGGTCGTCGAGACGCAGCAGCCCTTCGGCGGCGGCGAATCCGGCGGCCGTGGAGGTGAAGCTCTTGCTGAGCGAGTAGAGGAGTTGGAGGCGCTCGGGAGCGTACGGCGCCCACCAGCCGGAGGCCACGACGTGACCGTGGCGAAGGATCATCAGGCTGTGCGGTTCGATGTCGGGCGCGGACTCGACGGCGTCGAGGAAGGCGTGGATGCCTGACGCGTCGACGCCCTGTTCGGCGGGGGTGCTGACGGGCAGCGGACGGGCGCTCATGCGGGTGGCCTCCGGGCGGCTCGGGAGCGGGGGCGGCGACGGTGACCGCGGAGACGGACATCCTGCGCCTGCGCCATCTTCCCTTGCGGAACCCGCCTCTCCCATGACTTGCCTGCACGCCTCTTGAGGCTCAACAGCCGCGCCTCATAGGATCGTTGACGCCGGAGTGAAACGTTTCAATAATCCGAAGGGCGATATATGGCCAAGGATTGGAACCGCCGCGTCTTCCTGCGCAGCTCCGTCGCCGGAGCGGGCGCGTCCCTCGCACTCGGGTCCGAGGGCGCAGGCACCGCGTCCGCGTCGCCGGGGGCAGGCGTCGACGTCTCGCACGGGGACGGGCTGCGCGTCGAGCGAACGACCGTCGAGTACGCCGAGACGCTTCTCGGCACCGAGGTCGAACACCCGAGACTCACCTGGGAGTTGGCCGCCCACGGACGAGGTGCCCGGAAGTCCGCGTACCGGGTGAGAGTGGCAACCACCGAGAAGGACCTGGTCCGGGGACGGCATCTGGTCTGGGACTCGGGCCGGGTCGAGTCGGACCGAACCGTCGGCATCGTCTACGCGGGTCCCGCGCTGCGGCCCCGTACCCGCTACCACTGGCAGGTCAGGGTCTGGGACGGCGCGGGCCGCCCGTCCGCATGGAGTACCCCGCGCTGGTGGGAGACAACGTTGCCAAAGGACGCGTGGCAAGGGTTCTGGATCGGCTCCTCGGCCGCTCCCGAGCCGCCGGGCTTCGAGGGTGCGTCGTGGATCTGGTCGCCCGGCTCGACCTCCAACTCAGCTCCCGCCGGACCCCGTTGGTTCCGCGGGCAGGTAACCCTCCCCGCGGGCGTGGAGATCCGCAGGGCGACCCTGGTCGCCACGGCCGACGACGACTTCACCCTGTATCTGGACGGGCAGGAGGTGCTGCACCAGGCCGAGCGGACGGACGCCTGGCGCAGCGGACATCTCGCCGATGTCACCGAGCGGGTGCGTGGGGCGAACGGCGGACGGATCGTGCTCGCCGCACTGGCGACCAACCGCGGCAGTGCGTCGGTCAATCCGGGCGGGCTCCTCGTCCGCCTGATCGTCGAGACCGCCTCGGGCGGCACGGTCGAACTGGTCACGGGAGCAGGGTGGCGTTGCGCGGAGAGCGAGCAACAGGGCTGGCAGCAACCCGAGTTCGCGGACGCCGACTGGCCCGCTGTGGTCTTGCTCGCGCCGTACGGACAGGGTCCCTGGGGCAGCGGTGTGTCGGTCACGGTGCCCGAACAGCCCGCTCCCCTGCTGCGCCGCGAGTTCACCCTCCCGCAGAAGGTGGTAAGCGCCCGGCTGCACATCAGCGGGCTCGCCTACTACGACGCCGAGATCAATGGCGTACGCATCGGCCGGCAGGTGCTCGACCCGGGCTTCACCGACTACGACGAGACGGTGCTGTACGCGGTGCACGACGTGACGGACCAGGTCCGTCGGGGCGTCAACGCGATCGGGGTGACGCTCGGCCGCGGCTCTGGACTGGGAGATCTCACGTCTCAGGGACGGGCTCGCGGTGACCGCTCTCGGCGACTACCTGCCGCCGGGGTACGGCGGCAATCCGCCCGAGGACACCAGGCTGACGGCGACGGCGTATCTGCATCGCGCGCTGGCCGGGACGGCTGAACTCGCGGACCTCCTGGGCGACGACGAGGTCGCGACGCGCTATCGGGAGGTCGCGGGCGGCCTGAAGGAGGCGTTCAACGCCGCCTTCCTCGGCCCTGACGGGCACTACCGCACCGCGAAGGACCCCGGTTACCGCCAGACGAACAACTGCGTTCCACTCGCTTTCGGACTGGTCCCGCCGGGTGCGCGGGCCGGCGTCGTCGACTCACTCCTCGCCGACATCGCCCAGCGCGGGAACCATCTCAACACCGGGGCGCTGGGCACGAGCGTGCTGCTGCGCGAGCTGTCCGCGCAGGGGCACCCCGAAGTGGCACACGCGATCGCCACCCAGCGCACGTACCCGAGTTGGGGATACTGGTTCGACCACGGCGCCGACACCATGTGGGAGATGTGGCCCCTCGACTCCCGCTCCCGGGACCACTACTTCCAGGGCACGGTCGTGCAGTGGCTCTACGAGAGCGTGGCGGGACTCCGTCCCGGCGACGCGGGCTACCGCACCTTCACGGTCCGTCCGGACGGTCGTACGGGCGTGGACTGGGCCCGCACATCGGTGCGCACGGTGCGTGGTGAGGCGACAGTGGCGTGGTCCCTCGTCGACGGGACGACCCGGCTGTCGGTGGGGGTGCCGGTCGGGGCGACGGCCGAGGTGCACGTGCCGGCGGCCGCCCGTTCGGCCGTGGCGGCTCCGGACGGGGCGGTGTTCGTGCGGTCGGACCGGGGATTCATCGTGTACGAAGTACCGCACGGGAGCTGGGAGTTCGTAGCGCGAGGTGACGGGTAGAGCGGGCACGGGCGGCTTCTGGGGGGAGGTGTCCGGTACTGACGGAGCATCGTCATAATGTTCGAGTGATCTCCCCCACCCCCACTCCTGTACAGCGCGTCCCCGTCGTCATCGTCGGTGCGGGACCGGCCGGTCTCACTCTCGGCAACATCCTGCGGGCCGCGTCCATCGACTGCGTGGTCCTGGAGACCGAGAGCCGTGAGTTCGTCGAACAGCGGCCCCGGGCGGGGTTCATCGAGGAGTGGGCGGTGCGCGCGCTGCGGGAGCGGGGCCTTGCCGACCGGCTCGTGGAGCGGGCGCAGGCGCACAGCGAGTGCGAGTTCCGGACCGGTGGCGAGCGTCACCGGTTCCGGTACGCCGAGTTGACCGGGGACCACCATTTCGTCTACCCGCAGCCGCTGTTGGTGACCGACCTGGTGCGCAGTTACGCGGACGTGCGGGGCGGCGACATCCGTTTCGGCGTACGCGATGTGGCGCTGCACGGCATCGACGGCGACCGGCCCTCGGTGCTCTACACGGACCCCTCGACGGGCGAGCGGCGGCGCATCGACTGCGAGATCATCGCGGGCTGCGACGGCGCGCGCGGCGTGACCCGCACCTATGTGACTCCCGGCGGGGGCAGCGTCGCCCGGTACGACTACGGGGTCGGCTGGCTGGCGCTCCTCGCCGAGGCACCGCCGTCCTGCGACTGCGTCGTCTTCGGTGTCCACCCGCGCGGATTCGCCGCCCATATGGCCCGGGGTCCCCAGGTCACCCGCTACTACCTGGAGGTCACGCCCGGCGAGGACCCGGAGAACTGGTCCTACGACCGTGTGTGGTCCGAGCTCCACGCCCGGCTGGCGGTCACCGGCTCCCCGCCGCTCACCGAGGGCCCGCTGATCGAGAAGCGGGTGCTCGACATGCACAGCTACGTCGTGGAGCCGATGACATACGGGCGGCTGTTCCTGGCAGGTGACTCCGCCCATCTCGTGGCGCCGATAGCCGCCAAGGGCATGAACCTCGCGCTCCACGACGCCCTGCTGCTGGCCGACGGGCTCATCGCGTACTTCGGGACGGGCGACGGCGCTGGACTGCGCGGCTACTCGGCGGCCTGCCTGACGCGCGTCTGGGAGTACCAGGAGTTCTCACGGTGGTTCGCGGAGTTGCTGCACGGGCCGTCGTCCGGCGATCCCTTCCGGGCCGGATCCGCGGGTGCCCAGCTGCGGCGGATCCTCGGATCGCCCGCCGCGGCGGCCACCTTCGCCAACTCCTACATCGGCAAGGACACCGTGGGGTGAGCCACGCTGCACGGGCGGGAACACCGTGGCGTGAGCCCGGTTTCACGGGCAAGAACACCGTGGCATGAGCCCCGGTCCGAAAAAGCGTAGGCACGGAACCGTCTCCCGTTGAACACTCACCGTCACCTCCTCCGTACTTCCGGGAAAGGTGTGAGCCCGGTGCGCAGCGAGGGATGAGCATGGTCAAGGTGCAAGGCCCCACGGACGAGTTGGTCGCCGGAAGATACCGTCTTCTGGGGGTCGTCCACCGGGAGGAGGGCCGCGTCGGCTGGCACGGTCAGGATGTCGAGTTCGGGCGTCCGGTCGCCTTGACGCGGTCGCGGCTCCCCGACCATCTGCGCGAACGGGCGGGGCACCGTACCGCTGCCCGGATCCTGCGCGAGACCGAGCGCATGGGGCTGGTCTGCCCCGGCAAGGTGCCCACCGTCGTCGACGTGATCGAGGACAACGGCTTCCTGTGGACGGTCACCGAGCGGCCGGCGGGCGCAGCGCTGAGCGAGATCCTCGGAAACGGTCCCTTGAACTACGTCCGGACGGCCCGCATCGGGCTCGGCCTTCTCGATGTCATCTCCGCGGCCCATCGGCACGGGCAGACACACGGCGACCTCAGCCCCGGGCAGGTCTGCGTGGACCAGCAGGGCGGCGTCATGGTGAGCGGCTTCGGCCTGATGGGGGACACCTCCTCGCCGCGCGTCACCGCACCGTCGTACGCCGCCCCGGAGCAGGCACGCGGCGAGAGCACCGGACCGGCGGCTGATCTGTGGGCGCTGGGCGCGATCATGTACGCGATGGTCGAGGGGCGGCCGGCCATCCGGGAGCGGGGAGGGCTCGTCGCCACGCTACGTGCCGTTGAACGGCTCCCCATCCGGCAACCACAGAGCGCGGGACCGCTCAGCCCCGCCATCCAGGGACTCCTGCGCAGGGATCACCTCGAACGGGTGCCCGAGCCTGTGGTGCGCGAGGCCCTGACACGCATCCTCAAACAGGACCCCGACGACTCGACGTCCACCGTGGTCCTGCCCGTCTTCCGGGACACCGGCGCCGGGGCCCGGCGGGCGGGGCGGACCTGGCGTGGACGCCCTGTCGGTCGGCCGGTTCTGGTGGGCGGGGCGCTTACCGTCACTGTCGTCTGCTTCGCGGTGCTCGCCGCGGCGGGCGGTTTGCCCGAAGGGGACGACTCGGCGTCCGGACCCGCACCTTCGCCGACCGCTTCCGCTCCCGCGCCTTCGCCGTCGGCTTCCGGCAGCCCGTCCGCGACGCCCACCGGTACGGCCACCAGCCCCCAGAAGCCATTGCCGACCCCGACCTCGCCCTCCCCCACCGCCAAAGAGACACCGTCGTCCAGCTTCTCCACGTACAACTCGCCCGAGGGCTTCTCCATCGACCTCCCCAAGGGCTGGGAACCCCTGCGGACCGACAGAACCGACGACCGCTCCTACCGGGTCACCTTCGGCGCGAGCGCAGATCCCCGCACACTCGCCGTCACCTACAGCACCCAGCTCGGCCCTGACCCCGTCAAGGTCTGGGCGGACTTGGAGCCGTCGCTGCGGAGCGACTCCGTCGACTACGAGCGCGTGGGTGACATCCGGGCCGTGGACTACCGCGGCTACGAGGGCGCCGACATGGAGTGGTTCTCCGTGTCCGACGGGGTCCGTGAGCGCACGCTCGGCCGGGGTTTCCTCATCGGCGGCAGCCGGGGCTACTCACTGCGCTGGACGACCCCGGCCGACGACTGGGACGACGCCGCCAATCAGGAGGCGCTGGACATCTTCTTCAAGTCCTTCAAGGAAGCGTCCGAGTGACGCGGTGAGCCGACGCGGGGCGTGACTCATCTCCGTGCTGCGGGGCCGAGGCCATCGGGTCTTCGCTGCGCCAGCCACAGGGCGACCGCCTCGGCGATGGGCTGGCCCGTCTCCAGTTCCACGAAGCCGAACTGACCGCCCTGGTTACCCTCCAGGAACCACCAGACGCCCTCCTTGTCCTCCGCGAAGTCGAAGGCGGCGTAGGCGAGTCCGGCGGAGGACAGGTACTCGTGGACGGCGCGGGCGATGCGGCCCGGCACCGCGACGGGCTCCCAGGCGTGTCCGGTGTCACCGAAACGCCCGTCGATCTGTTCGGGCTCGGCGGTCTTGCGGGCGGCGAACAGCCGGGAGCCGACCGAGGTGAGCCGGATGTCGGCGCGCTTGGGAATGTACTGCTGGAGCAGTGCGGGCCCGGCCGCGACGCCGGAGAAGTCCGTGTCGGGGCCGATCAGTGTGGTCGGCAGGGCCACCGGAGGATCGCCGGGCGGCGGCCCCGAGGCCGACTTGACGACCACGTCGCGATACTCCTCGACGAACTGCTTCGCGACGCGTGGAGCGGTCGTGATGATGGTGGGCGGCACCGCGAAGCCACTGGTGTGCGCGATCCGCAACTGCCAGGGCTTGTGCCTGGCCTGCTCGGCGCTGCGCGGGTGGTTCATCCAACGGGTTGAAGCGGAGTAGAGCATTCCGAACAGGGCCTGCCGGGTCTCGGCGGTGAGCCACGGCGAGGGATCGGCGGCGTGCGCCGCCGGCTCGCCCGGCCTGCGCACCCAAACGGAGCGCAGGCCTCCCATGCTGAGCACATGGCCGTTGACCGACAGATAACCGTCGAAGTCACCGTGGGCGTAGTCGGCGGACAGCACTGCTTTGCCCGGCACGTCGGCGGGATCCAGGCGCACCATGGGCACGCCCTGTTCGTGCAGCTTGGCCACCACCATGTCGGCGGTGACGTCCTGCTCAGCTGTGAGAATGAGTACCGTCATGCGCGCGGGCTGCCGTCAGTCGTCGAAGTGTGTCTGGGATCCGGCGGTGGACGTCGTGGTTCCCGAGGCCAGGAGGAGCGCACGATCGCTGACGGCCGGTCGGCCGTCGGGCAGCACGTTCAGTTGGAGTGATACGTCGAAATGGTACGCGGCTGTCACGGCCGACTGCCCCGTAGGCAGGGCGTAGTTGAGTGTGAACGGTCGCACGAAAGATCCTCCCGCGGTCTCACGATGCTCTACGCCCACCCGTACGTTTCGCGACCGTAAGGAATTCATCACTTTCCGCCACATCGGGGTGAAGGTCATCACATCGCGTCGTTTCCGGCTTGCTCGTTTCGGTTTTACTTCTGTGTCCGCTTGTTTCCGTTTTACTCGTACCTCTGCTTGCTGACAGGCTGAAGCTTCGGCCAAAGCTTCATCCTCAGTGATCTAAACGCCGTACTTACCCAGGAGAGTTCCCGGTGACCGTAGCCATTGCTCCGTCCGAAGAATCCGCCCTGCGCCTCGACGCTCCGAACCCCGAAGTGACGCGTGACGCACGCGACTTCGGCGCCTACGCGCGGACCGGCGGCTGGAGCTTCGCCCTGAAGGTGGCGCGCAGCGTGCGTCCCGGCGGGCAGTCCGCGGACGAGACACCGAAGGTCTCCGCGAAGGAGTTCGCCGAGCTGGCTGAATGCTCACCCGAGCGCGTCATGCGCTACTACAAGGCGTGGGACAAAGCAGCCGACGACGGTCTCGTCCCGCACTTCGAGGGGCTTGCCCCGGGCGAGGACATCGAGCTGCCGGACGCCGACGTGTGGCACACGTACTACGTCTCCCGCTCCAGCGCCACATCCGAGCGCGGCGCCGCCATCGCGGAGGCCGCCCAGGCCGAGGGCATCCGGCCCACCAAGGCGCTTGAGGTCGCCGAGAACCCCACCGCGCTGCGGGCCGCGATCCTCGCCGACCCCTCCACCGCCCAGGCCGCCCGGCACGCGCTCCTGGACCGGCTGAAGGAGGACCCGGCGCTCCAGACCGAGCTGGCCCGGGACATCGCCCGCACCGACGACCTCAAGAAGGCGGTCGCCACCGAGACCAGGGCGGCCGACCGGATCGGCTATGTGCGCCAGATCGCGGAGAAGGGCCAGATCAGGACCCCGGCCGGGCAGACCCTGGACGCGCCGGCCGAACTACGCTCCGAGGCCGAACGGCACCTGTCCCTCCTCGACGAGCTGGACGAGGGCGAGGACACCGGCGAGTGGGCGACCGAGGCCTACGACACCATGAAGAACATGGTGGTCGAGACCGTGCAGGCCGACCCCGAACTGCGCGTCCAGGAGCGCCGGACGAAGTTCTACAGCAGCCTGCAAAAGGCCACGAAGGTGTTCGAGGAGCTCACCTTCGACGACGCCGACGACATCTACGAGGACGACATGGTGCAGCGCCTGGAGAAGCTCCAGCAGGCGATCGGCTCATGCATCGCGGCTCTGCGGAGCGCGGCTCCCCAGCAGTGAGTTGCGCCCGTGGCCCCGCGAGAGAGGTCCGTTCTCGCGGGGCTGCGGGGATCACTGAGGCAGGTCGGCCGGGTCGGTCGCCCATCGGATGTTGGGCTGTTCGGCGAGTCGGAAGGTGAGCGTGCCTCCCTTCGTCGTCAGGCCGGCGCCGGTCCAGGAGCGTTGCGCGGGGCGCCCGTTGACCCGTACGGCGTCGATGTACGGGTGCGTGGCATCGGCTCCGGGTGCGCTGATGGTGATGTCCGTTCCGCCCGGCCGGTCCACGACCGCGCTCGGGAAGAGCGGGGCGCCCAGCAACATCGAGGCACTGCCCGGGGTTTGGGGATACAGGCCCAGGGCGGAGAAGACGTACCAGGCGGACATCGTGCCGAGGTCGTCGTTGCCGGGCAGGCCCGAAGGGCCGGTGCCGTAGACCGTGTCGATGATTTCGCGCACGGTCTCCTGGGTCTTCCAGGGCTGCCCCAGGGCGTTGTAGAGCCAGGGTGCGTGGATGCCGGGTTCGTTGGTGGGGTCGTAGCGCAGCGGGTCGCCGCCCCGGACCGACCAGGAACCGTCCGCCTTGTGGAAGAAGCCGTCCAGGCGGGCGGCGGCTTCGTCACGGCCTCCCATGGCCGTCGCCAGCCCCTGCACATCCTGCGGGACCATCCAGGTGTATGTGGCGCTGGTGCCCTGCGCGAACCCGAGGTCGCTTCCCGGGGTGAACGGAGTCACCCAGGAGCCGTCGAGCCTGCGTGCCTGGATGTAGCCGGCGTCGGCCGTGGCGGCGGGGTTGAAGACGTTGCCCCAGTAGGCACCCCGCTCGGTGAACACGGCGGCCTCTTGGTCCCGGCCCAGCAGCGTCGCCCAGTTCGCCAGCGCGGAGTCGGCCCCCGCGTCCTCCAGCGTCTCGGCGGCGCCGCCCCAGCAGTGGCACACGTCCTGGGCGGCGTAGTGCGAGGTCAAGTACTGCGCGAGGTTGGGGCGTTGACCCACGCACTGGCCGGGACAGCCCGCGTCAGACAGACCGTCGGGGTGGGGCACGGTGGCCTGCCGGACGAGTGAGTCGAAGGCTCCCTCGTAGTCGAAGTTACGCACGCCCATGGCGTAGAAGGTGGCCAGCGTCGCCGCGGAGGGATCGCCCGTCATGACGTGGGTGGCCCCGCTGATGTGCACCCAGCGGTCCCAGACTCCGTTGTTCTGCTGCGCGAAGTTGTAGAGGGACTGCGCGAAGTCGCCCGCGATCTTCGGTTTCAGCAGGGCGAGGAGTTGGATCTGGGCTCTGTACTGGTCCCAGCCCGAGAAGTTGCTGTACTGCGCCTGCTGACCGCGGGCCAGGCGGTGCACCGCGCCGTCCATGCCGTAGTACCGGCCGTCGCGGTCGCTGATCAGGTTGGGCTGCATGAGGGAGTGGTAGAGCGCCGTGTAGAAGGTGGTGCGCTGGGCCGAACTGCCGCCGCCCACGCGGACGGTGCTCAGTTCGCGGTCCCAGGCGCGGGCGCCCGCGTCGGCCACCTCCGCGACGCTCGCATGCGGCGCGATCTCCCCGCGGAGGTTGTCCTCGGCGCCGTCGAGACTGACGTACGAGATACCGACCCGCATGTGGACATCGTTGTCGGAGCTCGTGTCGAAGCCGACGTAACCGCCGGATCCGCGTCCTGCGCGGTCCGCTCCGGTGGCGTACCCCTCCCCGCCCGAGGCGGCGGTCGAGCCCGCGGACAGCGTGCCGTCCTTCCAGGTGCCGACCGAGGAGAAGGCGCGGTCGAAGGACGCGCTGAAGTACAGCTTGTAATAGCTCTTGCGGTTGTTCGTGCCGCCGTTGGCACGGCGGCCGCAGAACGCGCCGGTGAGCACCCAGCCGGTCACCTTGCGGTGAGCGGTGTCGATCTCGACGTGCGCGTCCTCGCTGCCGTTGAGGGAGTTGGAGACACGGAAGAGCAGGTTGGCGGGGCTGCCGCTCGGGAAGGTGAAGTCGGCGACGCCGGCTCGCTCGCTGACGGCCAGGTCGGCGGTCGCACCGGACTTGAGGCCGAGCGTGTAGCGCCCGGGTACCGCCTTCTCCTCGGCGTGCGTGAAGTCGGCGGCGTAGACCGCGTCCCTGATGTCCGCGGAGGGCGAGGACGTGACATCACCGACGAACGGCATGATCGGTACGTCGCCGGCGGCGCCCGGGTTGCAGCCCGCGCCGTTGACATGGGTGAGGCTCAGACCTCGGATGCGGGTCGTGTCGTACTGGTAGCCGTTTGCGGCGCCCGTGCTGGTCTGGTCGCCGGTGGTGCTGGTCGGGGACCAGGCGACCATCCCGTACGGGAGGGTGGCGCCGGGGTAGGTGTTGCCGCCGTTGGACGAACCGATCAGCGGGTCGACGTAGGAGACGGGCCGGTCGGTGAGAACGGCCGAGTCGGCCGGGAACGGGAGGGCCAGGGCGAGGGCGCTGGTCGCGACCACGGCGGCGGACCGGGTGCCGAACCGTCTTGCTCTGCACAGCCATTGGGGGCGCATGCGTTGGTCACCTTCCGGCAGGTAGGGGCGGGCCAGGATGGGCGCGAGGATAGGTGGCTGCCGAGAGGGCGGGAAGTGGCGCGCGCGTCCGGCTGATGAAGGCGGGGTGAATGCGCTCCGGCCCGGACGACGCGAGGGGCGTCTTCCAGGAAAGGGCGCCTCGCGAAGTGAGTAGGCGTACCCATGTCCCCGGTCTCGCGCTCCCGCAACATGGGGCGACCTGGACCAAAGAGCCCGCCGATGCCCGGAGTTCACCTAGCCTCGCCCGTTCATCGCCCGACGAAGGAGGCCTTGCCGACGCTCGACGAACCCACGTCGGAACGCACCCCGCGGAGGACCCTCCCGGTCGCGCTCGTGGTGATCGTCGTCGCGGGCCTGACCGTCTCCTCCTGGCACCCGCACGACCCTACGAACTGGTTCCTGGAACCCGTATGGGTGCTGATCGGGCTGCCGTAGGGCTTCGTGCCCGCCGTCCTGGTGCGCGAACTGCTGAGCCGGACCTCACCGCTGCGCGCTGATCGGGGCGCCCGTCTCGGTGCTGGTGCTGAGCCCGCATGTATGACAGGCAGTTGGGTGCGCTCTCAAAGGCTCGCCAAGGGGGCGGGATCACCCCATGGGGGGTGAATAGCGGTCCAGGGCCCGGGAGTCAGGCCCAGACCGGTCACCCCCTTGGCCTTACAGCCCCTACCAGCGCCCCTCCACCTGCTCCTTGATCCGCCGCTCGTAGAGGTCCTCGATCGCGTCGAGGGTCTTCTGCGGCAGCTCGGGCAGCTTCGCCGCCGCCGCGTTGGCGCGAGCCTGCTCAGGGTTGCGGGCGCCCGGGATCACGGTGGTCACGCCGGGCTGCTGGATGATCCAGCGCAGCGCCAGCTGAGCGGGGGTGGAGCCCTCCGGGGCGAGGGCGGAGAACTCGACTGCCGCCTCGACGCCGGTCACGAAGTCGACGCCGGAGAAAGTCTCGCCCTGGTCGAAGGACTCTCCGTGGCGGTTGTACGTGCGGTGGTCGTTCGCCGCGAAGACCGTGTCTTTGGTGTACTTGCCGGAGAGCAGGCCGGAGGCCAGCGGAACACGGGCGATGACCGCGACGCCCGCCTCCTGCGCCGCCGGGAGCACCTGGCGCAGGGGCTTCAGCCGGAACGGGTTGAGGATGATCTGGACGCTCGCCACGTTGGGGCGGGCGATCGCCGTCAGCGCCTCGTCGCTCGTCTCGACACTCACGCCGTACGCGGCGATCCGCTCCTCCTCGACCAGGGTGTCGAGGGCGTCGAACACCTCGTCGGAGGAGTAGACCGGCGTCGGCGGGCAGTGCAGCTGCACCAGGTCGAGGCGGTCGACCCCGAGGTTGCGCCGGGAACGGTCGTTCCAGGCGCGGAAGTTGTCGAGGACGTAGTTCTCCGGGATCTGGTCGACGCGGCGCCCCATCTTGGTCCCGACCAGGACATGCAGGTCCGGCCTGCCGCGCAGGAACGTCGCGATCGTCTGCTCGCTCCGCCCGTCGCCGTACACGTCGGCTGTGTCGAAGAAGGTGACCCCCGACTCGGCCGCCGCCTCCAGCACGGCCAGGGCGTCCTGATCACTCACGTCGCCCCAGTCCGCGCCCAACTGCCACGTGCCGAGACCGATGACCGAAGCCTGCTGACCTGACCTGCCGAATACGCGCTCGTCCATGCCGTCAGTCTGGCACCTCCCCGGCCGCGCGCAGGACGCCACCCGACCGGCCACGCCTGTGCGGACGCAAAGAATCCGCTGTGAGGTCGATCACTCGAAGGGGTGAAGCCCTTCGAAAGAAGAGCTTAATCGTGTCAACTCCCGCCCAGCGTAAAAGATATGACCGACCATTTAAGAAGTGAAGAACCCTCGGCCTGGTCGCGCCGGGGATTCCTGCTGACCGCCGCCGCACTCGCCGCCGCATCACAGGTCGTGGTCCAGGGCCGTGCCGAGGCGGCCGCCGATCTGCCCGGGTTCCCCGAAGGGGTCGAGGTCTACCAGTCGGCGTACCGCAACTGGGTCGGTGAGATCACCGCCGTCGGACTGTGGGCCTGTGCGCCCCGCGCGGCGGACCAGGTCGTCCAGGTGGTCAACTGGGCCTGAAAGCAGGGCTGGACGGTGCGCGCGCGGGGCTGCTCGCACGGCTGATCGCCGTTGACGATCCCCGAGGGGACCGAGGCCGGCGCACCCGTACTGCTGGTCGACACGGTGCCCGGCCTCACCGGTCTCTCGCTGGAGTCCACCGGCCCCGCCGCCGTCCGGGCCGGCGCGGGCGTCACCCTCCAAACGCTCCTCGCCTTCCTGGAGGACCGCGGGCTCGGGCTCACCGCGACGCCCGCACCCGGCGACCTGACGCTCGGCGGCGCGCTGGCCGTCGACGCCCACGGCACGGCGGTTCCGGCCGCCGGCGAGACCCGGCTGCCCGGACACACGTACGGCTCGCTCAGCAATCTCGTGCTGGCGCTGACGGCAGTGGTCTGGGACGCGGACAGTGACGCCTATGTGCTGCGCACCTACGAGCGCGACGACGCCGACGGCGCGGCACTCCTCGCGCATCTGGGCCGCGCCCTGATCACCGAGGTCGTGCTGCGCGCGGGGGTGAACACCAACCTGCGCTGCGTCAGCCGTACCGACATCCCCGCCGCCGAGTTGTTCGCGGCGCCGGGCGGCAGCGATGACGCACGTACCTTCGCGAGTTTCCTGGACAAGTCGGGGCGGGCGGAGGCGATCTCGTTCGCGTTCACCGAGTTCCCCTGGCTGAAGGTGTGGAGCGTCGCCCCCACCAAGCCGCTGACCTCGCGGCGGGTGACGTCGCCGTACAACTACCCCTTCTCGGACAACGTCCCCACGGTCGTGGCCGACCTCGCCGGACGGATCGTGTCCGACGCGGCCTGGTATCTGGCTCCGGTCCTGGGCACCGCGCAGTTCACCGCGGCCTCCCTGGGACTGACCGCCACGCTGTCCCGTGACATCTGGGGGCCGTCCAAGAACACGCTGCTCTACATCAAGCCCACCACCCTGCGGGTGACCGCCAACGGCTATGCCGTGCTCACCTCGCGGCCCGAAGTGCAGCGTGTCGTCGCGGAGTTCACCACCTTCTTCCGCGAACGGCTGACGGCGTACGCGGCCCGGGGCAGTTTCCCCGTCAACGGCCAGGTCGAGATCCGGGTGACCGGCCTCGACGACCCGTCCCACGTCGAGCAGGCCGGCGCCCGCGCCCCGCTGCTGTCCGCGCTGCGGCCCCGCGCGGATCACCCCGAGTGGGACACCGCCGTATGGCTGGACGTCCTGACCCTGCCCGGCACCCCTGACTCGGCGGCGTTCTACCGGGAGTTGGAGCACTTCCTGCTCACGGCGTACGACGGCGGGTACGCCCTCACCCGCGTCGAGTGGTCCAAGGGCTGGGCCTACACGGACGAGGCCGCGTGGTCCGATCAGCAGGTGCTGGGCTCCGCAGTGCCCGCCTCCTTCGACGACGGCGAAGGACCGGACTGGGAGCGGACGGCCGAGGTGCTGGACCGGCTCGACCCCCACCGGGTGTACGACAACGCCTTCCTCAGGCAGTTGTTCCCGTGACTCCGGGCGTCTGCTGGTCCGGCGTCCGCGAGCCCTGGAGCAGCCAGCGGGCAAGGACCGCCAGGAGCCACCAGTACTTGGCGGCCGTGGGCGAGGCGAAGGCCACCGGGATCGAGGTGGCGAAGACGCCCAGCGTCGACAGACTGCGCCAGAGGGAGTCCTTGACGCGACCGGGCTCCGTGTCCGGCACGGCGAGCGACGGCCGCGCGAGCAGACGGGCGGTCAACGCGGCGAGCAGCCCGAGGGCGAGCGCGATCGTCGCGGCGTAGAACGCGGTGGCCGCGGTCGTCCCGCCGTACTCGCTGATGAGCCGTGTGGGGAACGGAAGCGCGGCGACCACGGCGAGCAGGGCGAGATAGAGGTTGAGCAGCCAGCGGTCGAGGGTCGCGACCATGCGGAACAACGCGTGCTGTGCCAGCCAGAGCGCGCCGATCACGGCGAAACTCAGCAGGTACGCGCCCATCTTGGGCACGGCGTCCTGCAACGCCGCACCGACCTCGGAGTGGGCCAGTCCTTCGGGCACGGTGACGTCGAGGGCCAGCAGGGTGATGGCGATCGCGAACACCGCGTCGCCGAAGAAGAGGAGCCGTTCCGGACCGATCACGGTTTCGCGGCGCGGGAGCTGGAGCGTGCGGTTCTTCATGGGGCAGCACCACTGGGAGTCGTTGGTGGGTGGGCGAGCTGACATGAGCGAGGCGGAGTCGCGCCCGGGCGCGAGGTGACGACCTCGGTGAGGTCATGAAATACCACGGGCGACTGTGAATCGTTCAACTCCTTGCGCCTGGACTCCGCTTCAAGGCCCCCTTATTTCACATCTTGATTTTACGTCTTGACGTGTCTGGACCAGACCAATAGGTTCACCGATCACCAGCGTCCCACGAATACGCCCATCGTTCATGGACGTGAACCCCCCACTCATCAGCCACCTTGAAGGGCTGTGATCGCTGTGATGTCCAGACGATCCCTCGTGCACTCCACCGCGCTACGCACCGCACTCGCCACGGCAGTGCTCGCTCTCTCGGCCAGTGCCCTCAGCGCCGCACCCGCCGCTGCCGCCACCGGAACCATCACCGGCCTCGGAGGCAAGTGCCTGGACGTCGCCGGGGCAAGTTCCACCAACGGCACAGCCGTACAGATCTACGACTGCAACGGCACCGCCGCCCAGCAGTGGACGCGCGGCTCCGACGGGACCATACGGGCCCTCGGCAAGTGTCTTGACGTCACCGGCAACTCGACCACGGACGGCGCCAAGCTTCAGCTGTGGGACTGCGCAGGCAGCACCAATCAGAAGTGGACGGTCTCCTCGGCCGGCGCCATCATCGGTACCCAGTCCAACAAGTGCGCCGACGTCACGGGCAACACCTCGGCCAACGCCACCCCGGTCCAGATCTGGACGTGTGGCGGCTCCGCCAACCAGAAGTGGACCGCGCCCGCCGCCGACGGGGGCACGACCCCGCCTCCCACCACCTCCGCGCCGATGGCCGTCGCCCCGTACATCTACAACGGCTGGGGCAGCCCGCCCAGCCCCACCACGGTCATGAACGCCACCGGCGTCAAGTGGTTCACGCTGGCCTTCGTCCTCAGCAACGGCTACTGCAACCCGCAGTGGGACGGCGGCCGCGCGCTGACCGGTGGCGTCGACCAGACGACCATCAACACCGTGCGCGCGGGCGGCGGCGACGTCATCCCGTCGTTCGGCGGCTACAGCGGCAACAAGCTGGAGAGTTCCTGCTCCAGCGCCAGTGAACTGGCCGCCGCGTACCAGAAGGTCATCACCGCCTACGGGCTCAAGGCCATCGACATCGACATCGAGGCCGACGCCTACAGCAACACGACGGTCCAGCAGCGCACCGTGGACGCGCTCAAGACCGTCAAGGCCAACAACCCGGGCATCAAGGTGTACGTCACCATCGGCACCGGGCAGAGCGGCCCCGACACGGGCCTCATCAACCGGGCCGCGTCGTCCGGTCTCACCGTGGACGGCTGGACGATCATGCCGTTCGACTTCGGCGGAGCCGGCCAGAACATGGGCACGCTCACCCTTCAGGCGGCCGAGGGCCTCAAGACGGCACTCAAGAACGCCTACGGATACACCGACGACCAGGCGTACCGGGGCATGGGCATCTCGTCCATGAACGGAATCACCGACGTCAACGAGACGGTCACCCCCGCCAACTTCGAGACGATCCTCGCCTATGCGCAGCAGCACCACCTGGCGCGGCTGACGTTCTGGTCGGTCAACCGCGACCGTCCCTGCTCCGGCAGCTACCCGAACGACGACACGTGCTCGGGTGTGTCCCAGACGGCCTGGCAGTTCACCAGCATCTTCGCCAGGTACACCGGCTGACGGACCCCGTCCGCGCCCCCTGTTCCAACCCCCTTTCCACCCCCCACCCTCTTCAGGAGAAGTCGTGCTCAGACGCAGCACAGAGTCCGGCCGCCGCCGGATACCGAAACTGGTGATCGCGGTCGCCCTCATGGCGAGCACGGTCACCGGAATCACGATCGCCTCGCAGGACAAGGCGGTCGCGGCGGCCGCCGCGCTGCCCACCGGGTTGGCCACCGTCGTGAACGGCGGCAGCGGCAAGTGTCTGGACGCCGCTTCCGCCGGAACGGCGAACGGCACCGCGGTGCAGCAGTACACGTGCAACAGTTCCACGGCCCAGCAGTGGACTCTCACCACCACCAGCGACGGCTACGTGCGGATCAACAACGGCAACGCCGCCAACCAGGTCGTCGACGTGAGCGACAACTCCACCGTCGACAACGCCCTCGTCCACCTGTGGGCGTACGGCGGCGGCAACAACCAGCAGTGGCTGCCCGTCGACGAAGGCGCAGGCAACTACCACTTCGTCAACCGGAACAGCGGCAAGTGCCTGGACGTGCCGAGCGCGTCGACCGCTGACAGCGTGCAGCTGGTGCAGTACACGTGCAACGGTTCGGCGGCCCAGCGGTTCCAGGTGGCGGCCGTGACCCCGCCGCCGTCCAACGGAGTCGACCTCGGCGCGAACGTGGTCGTGTTCGACCCGTCGATGTCGGCGTCGACCATCCAGACCCGGCTGAACACCATCTTCCAGCAGCAGCAGACGAACCAGTTCGGTTCCCAGCGCTACGCCGTCATGTTCAAGCCGGGCACCTACAGCGCCGACGTCAACGTCGGCTTCTACACGCAGGTCCTCGGCCTGGGCCTGTCCCCGGACTCGGTGACGATCAACGGCGCGGTGCACGCCGAGGCCGACTGGTTCCAGGGCAACGCCACCCAGAACTTCTGGCGCGGCGCCGAGAACCTCTCGGTCAACCCGACGAGCGGTACCGACCGTTGGGCCGTTTCCCAGGCCTCGTCCTACCGCCGGATGCACGTACGCGGCAACCTCGCCCTGGACGACGGCGGCTGGTCCAGCGGCGGCTACATGGCCGACACCAAGATCGACGGCCAGGTGAACTCCGGCAGCCAGCAGCAGTGGCTGACGCGCAACTCGCAGCTCGGCAGCTGGACCGGCTCCAACTGGAACATGGTTTTCGTCGGCAGCCAGGGTGTGCCGGCCAACAGCTTCCCCAGCCCGCCGTACACCACGGTGGCGCAGAGCCCGACCACGCGTGAGAAGCCGTTCCTGTACGTCGACAGCGCGGGCAACTACCAGGTCTTCGTGCCGAGTACGCGGACGAACTCCACGGGAACCAGCTGGGCGAGCGGCAGCACCGCCGGGAGCTCGCTCCCGATCGACCAGTTCTACATCGTCAAGGCGGGCTCGACCGCCTCGCAGATCAACGCCGCACTGGCCGCGGGCAAGAACCTCCTGGTCACTCCCGGCGTCTACCACCTGGACCAGACCCTGCAGGTGAACCGCGCGGACACGGTCATCCTCGGCCTGGGCCTCGCCACCTTCATTCCTGACAACGGCATCACCGCGATGAAGGTCGCCGACGTCGACGGAGTCAAGATCGCGGGCGTTCTCTTCGACGCGGGCACGACCAACTCCCCGACGCTGCTGGAGGTCGGCCCGACCGGCGCCACCGCCACGCACACCACCAACCCGACCTCCCTGCACGACGTGTACTTCCGCGTCGGTGGAGCGGCTGTGGGCAAGGCGACCACCAGCCTCGTCGTCAACAGCGACAACGTCATCGGCGACCACATGTGGATCTGGCGCGCCGACCACGGAACCGGGGTCGGCTGGACCACCAACACGGCGGATACCGGGCTCATCGTGAACGGCGACAACGTCACGATGTACGGCCTGTTCGTCGAGCATTACCAGAAGTATCAGACCATCTGGAACGGCAACGGCGGCAAAACGTACTTCTACCAGAACGAGATGCCGTACGACCCGCCCAACCAGGCCTCCTGGATGAACGGTTCGACACAGGGCTACGCCGCCTACAAGGTCGCCGACTCCGTCACCAGTCATCAGGCGTGGGGGCTCGGCAGCTACTGCTACTTCAACGTCAACTCGGCGGTCGCGGCCGAGAGAGCCTACGAGGTGCCGAGTAACGGCGGCACACGCCTGACGAACATGGTGACCGTCTCCCTGGGCGGCGTGGGCACGATCCGGCATGTCGTCAACAGCAACGGCGGCCCGTCCAACTCCTCGACCAACGTTGCCAACCTCGTCAGTTACCCGTAACACGTTCGGAAAGGATCGTCCATGCGCATCAGCAGTTCCGGTCCGGCACGTGCGGCCCTGAAGGTTCTCGTCCTGCTGGCGACGTTGCTCGGCCTGGCGGCACCACCCGCCGCTCAAGCGAGCACCGCCCCCGAGGCGGGCGTCGCCGCAGCCCCGTTCAAGGTGCTCGCCCTCTACACGGGCACCTGGGACGCCGCTCACATCGACTTCGTCAAGGAGGCGAACGTCTGGTTCCCCCAGCAGGCGGCGGCGAACGGCTTCACCTACACCTCCAGCAACAACTGGGACCTGCTCGCCAACGGCGGCGTCAACGCGTACCAGGTCGTGCTGTTCCTCGACGACCTGCCGCAGAGCGCCGCCCAGCGGACGGGGTTCGAGACGTACATGCGGGGTGGCGGCGCCTGGCTGGGCTTCCATGTCTCGGCCTTCACGACCAATGCGTCGGCGTGGCCCTGGTACCACAACACGTTCCTCGGCAGCGGTAACTTCTCGACGAACACCTGGGGACCGACCTCCGAGGTTCTGAAGGTGGAGGACCGTACGCACGCGGCCACCAAGAACCTGCCGGCGACTTTCACCTCGTCGGTCAGTGAGTGGTACAGCTGGTCCAACAACCTTCGGGCGAACGCGAACATCAAGGTCCTGGCCTCGCTCGACGCCAGCACCTTCCCGGTGGGAACCGATCCGGCCCAGACCTGGTACAGCGGCGATTACCCCATCGTGTGGACCAACACGCAGTACAAGATGCTGTACGCGAACTTCGGGCACAACGCGATGAACTACGACACCAACACGCGGCTGTCCTCGACGTTCGGGAGTGCGACGCAGAACCAGCTCGTGCTTGACGGGCTGAAGTGGCTCGGCGGGGCCACCACCACGACCCCGCCGACGGACTCGGTCTCCGAGACCGCCTGGTACTCGCTGACCAACGCCGGCAACGGCACCTGTGTGGACGCCCGTTCGGCCGCCACGGCGAACGGAACCGCGATCCAGCAGTACGCCTGCAACGGCACGCAGGCGCAGCAGTTCCAGTTCCGCTCGACCGACAGCGGCTACCGGCAGGCCGGGATCCGCACCAGTCCACAACAGGTCATCGACGTGAGCGGCGTCTCGACTGCCGACAACGCGGCGCTCCAGCTGTGGACTTACTCGAGCGGCCAGAACCAGCAGTGGCTTCCGGTGAAGGAAAGCACCGGGCGCTACCACTTCACGGCGCGCCACAGCGGTAAGTGCCTGACTGCGGCAACCGCCGCGACGAACAGCGTGCAGCTCACCCAGCTCACCTGCAACGGCTCCACCGCGCAGAGCTTCACGCTCACCGCACAGCCCTGACCGATCAGCACACCGGTGCCCCCGTCGCTCACCAGCGGCGGGGGCACCGTCATGACCTAGCTTGCGAGGAGGGCGACTTCGGTGCCACCGAGCAGGAAGGCGCCGACACCGAAGTTCGCGGTGGAGTCGTAGGTGATGGGCTGGCTGGACTCCGGGCGGTCGCCGACGTTCTGGACGTACCCCAGGAAGCCGTCGGCGTGTACGGCGGTGGCGACCATGCCGTTCCAGGCCCGGGCGGCAACCGGGAGATAGGTGGCGCGGTCGACGAGACCGGCGGCGACCGCGTAGGCCGTGCCGTAGAGGAAGAAGGACGTGCCGCTGGTCTCGGGGCCGGGCAGATGGGCGGCGTCGGCGAGGTTGACGTTCCAGAAGCCGTCGGTGCGCTGGATGCCGGGCAGGGCTGTGACCAGCCGGGTCAGGGTGTCGCGGTACTCGGCGGTGTGCCGCTCGGTGGACGGGAGGGCCTTGAGGGTTTTGACGTGTCCTCCCGTCACCCATCCGTTGCCGCGCGACCACACGACCGGCTTGCCCGCGGGAGACAGGATCCCGCCAGGCAGGAAGCGTTTGTCGCGGTACCAAAGGCCCGTGCCGGCGACGTACAGGCCGGGACC
Organism: Streptomyces sp. NPDC093544; assembly: GCF_040683495.1. Taxonomy (NCBI): domain Bacteria; kingdom Bacillati; phylum Actinomycetota; class Actinomycetes; order Kitasatosporales; family Streptomycetaceae; genus Streptomyces; species Streptomyces sp. NPDC093544. The sequence continues at coordinate 307,145 of NZ_JBFBEA010000008.1, forward strand.
GCCCTCGATGCGCTTGGTGTGGTTGTACAGGGCGTACAGCTTCTCCCAGTACTGGGAGTCCTGGCGGAGGGCGCCCAGGCGGGCGAAGGGCGGCATGGCCATGTGGAGGGCGTCGTCCCACCACCAGTCGTCGTTCTTGGCGGGCTGATCCGTGTAGACCATGCGGCGCAGGGACGTCTCGATGGCGGTGAGCTTCGCCGCGTCGGGCTCCAGCGCGTACAGGTCGAGGTAGGCCTGTCCAGCGTTGTGGTTGTCGGCGTGGCGGGTGGTCACTCCGCCGCTGAGGCCGTACGCGTGCTTCTCCGCCCAGCTCCGGGCGTAGTTGAGGTAGCGGGCGCTGCCGGTCAGGCGCTGGAGGGCGAGCAGCCCGCTGAAGAACGTGGCGTTGGCCCAGCCGTTGTCGCCGGAGTTCGTGTGGGTGGCGATCCACTGGTCGGCCACGCGCCGCAGGACGGTGGTGATCTCGGCCTTCGACGGCAGCACGGGTGAGGGGGCGGCCGGCGCGGCTTGCGCGGTGCCCGTCAGTGAGGGAACGAGGGCGGCGGAGGCGGTGAGGGCGGCCGCGCCGGAGAGCAGGCGTCGTCTATGCATATGAACAACTCCTACGGATGGGGCTTTCATCCTCGGCTCCCGGGTCACGCGGTGTCCATGGCCCTGCGCCAAGTTGCCGCGCCCTGAAGGGAGTTCCGCTCACCGGCTATGTTCAGAGGGCAGAACGAGGTGACGTGGGGATACCACTCTCCGACCCTGCCGCCACCACGCCATCGCCATGCTTGCGGTAAACGGGAACCGCCCCGTCACGCCAGGTGCCACCCACCCGGGCCAACACGGTCCGTGAGCTATGTTGAGTGCTTGTGGGACACGAAGGAGGCGCATCCGTGCCATCGCCGCAGCAGGCACGCGCGCAGGCATCTGCGATCACCTCGGGGAAGACGGACCCGGAGGTGGGCGCGGCTCCCGCTCCCACGTCCCAGCTCAGAGAACTGTTCGACGGGCCCCGGCTCTCCCCGGGACAGCGCCGCATCGCCCAGTACCTGATCGAACACATCACCGAGGCGGCGTTCCTTTCGATCACCGACCTCGCCGAGCGCGTGGGCGTCAGTCAGCCTTCGGTGACACGTTTCGCCGCGGCGGTCGGCTTCAGCGGTTACCCCGCGCTACGGGAGAAGCTCCAGTCGATCGCACTCAGCACGCTCGGCAGCGCGCCGGGCACGCCGGCGGAGGCCACGAGCAACGAGTTGCAGGCAGCGGTGGACGCCGAGATCCAGAATCTGGAGTACCTGCGGCGGGACTTCGCCGATCCGGACCAGGTGATCCGCATGGGCCGGGAGCTGTCGAAGTCGGCGCCGCTGACCGTGCTGGGGCTGCGGATCTCCGTCTCGCTGGCCGAGTACTTCGCTTACGCCGCGCGGCGGATCCACCCCGATGTGCGGCTGGTGACCCGGGGCGGCAGCGTCGCCTACGACGCGCTGCTCCAGTCCCGCGAGGCGGGCGGCACCTGGGTGCTGGCCTTCGACATGCCCCGGCACGCCCAGGAGACGCTCACCGCTGTGCGGGTGGCGCGCAGCGCGGGCCTGCGGGTGGCCCTGATCACCGACCTGGCGCTCGGCCCGGTGGCCGACGAGGCCGACGTCACCTTCGCCACGGGCACCGGTTCGCGCCTCGTCTTCGACTCCTACGCGGCGCCCGTCGTGATGTCGGCGGCGCTGCTCCAGGCCATGACCGACGACGATCCGGAGCGGACACAGGCCCGCCTGGAGGAGTACGAGCAGGTGGCCGAGCAGCACCAGTTCTTCCTCAAGGACTGAGGCTCCCGGGCAGGTCTGAGGCTTTCCGCGAGCCTGAAGATCTTTCCGAAACCATCACATCATTGGATTATTCATACCAAATCAAGCATGAATGTTTTCATGTTCTTGCGTAACCGGCGGTATATATAAATACTTCTCGCGTCCACCCGGGGCTCTCCGCTCCTACCCGCCCTGGGTTCCGGGTGGCCGTGGTGGCGGCCCCGGCCATCCCCTAGACCGGGGCCGCCCCAAACTCCCCCGCCGACGTAACCCGGAAGCGATGAACATGGCCCTCACGACGTACTCACCGATCACCTCGGACTGGCCGTGCCAGGTCAAGACCCCAGGCAGCTTCGACTGGGAGCGATCGGCGGTCAGATGGCTGCGCGAGCTGGTGCCGTCCCGCTACGCGAGCTATCCCGCACTGATTAAGCACCCCGTACTCCTGGCCCGCCACGCGCAGATCCAGGTGCAGCACGAGATACGGGTCGCCCGCACCGCCCTGCAGACCGCCCGCGCCGAACTGCCCGCCCTCGGCCTGCACGAGGGGGTCATCGAGCACACCATCAAGATGTATGCGGCGGAGGTTCTGCAGCTTCAGTACATCGCCCGCAGCATCCGTGCCGTCAGCCAGGCCCTCGTGGACGGCAACACCGCGCGGACCTGAGTTCGGCCCGATCCGGCGCGATAGGAAGGCTTCGAGCGGGAAGACGTGAAGGAGCAACGGCCCGCCGAGAGCTCTGGACGGACACATGGATTCCACGACCTGGACGGTCATCGTCATCGTCGCGATCCTGGGTGCCGCCGTACTCGGGGTGGCGATCGCGCTCCTGGTCCGGCTCGTTCGCGCCCGCCGCGAGCTGCGACGGGCCGGTCTTCCGTCCGGGTCCCGCTGGGTCTTCTGGGGCGCCGTCATCTATCTCGTGCTCCCGGCCGATCTGCTGCCCGACCCCATCTACCTGGACGACATCGGCGTACTTCTGATGGCCCTGCGTTCGATGCGCCCGGCGACAGGTGATCGTGCGAGCGTCGACGGGAACCCCGGCACACCGCTGGACCGTTGACCATTCGACGGCCGTCGGCGCGAATGCCCTCGTCGAAGGCCGTTTCGGATCTCTACGTCGACGGGGCGGCACCATGACCGAGCTGGTTCCCGGGGGCAACGTGCCCCTTCCGGGCGGCATCCTGACTCTCCGGGTGCCGGGCCCTTTCGACGTCTGCGCGCTGATCACCGATGACAGCGGAAAGGTGCGCGGCGACGGCGACTTCGTGTTCTACAACCAGCCGATCGCGTCCGGCACACGGCTCCAGGGCGAGCAGCTCACCGTCGACCCCCTCGGGCTGCGGGCCGGGGCCAGCCGCGTCACGGTGGTGATCAGCTCGGCCGACCCGGCGACCCCACTTGCGCGGCTGCCCGCGCCCACTCTGTATGTCACCGGACCGGGCTCCCGCTCCCTCGCGCGGTTCACACCATCGCGTCCGCAGCGGGAGACCGTGCTGCTGCTCGCCGAGATCTACCGGCGCGGCGGCGCGTGGAAGCTCCGTGCGCTGGGCCAGGGGTACACGGACGGACTGGCGGGTATCGCGCGGGACTTCGGGGTCGATGTCGCCGAGGACACGTCGGCGCCGCGCGGAGCAGCTGGGCGGGGGAACACCGCGCCCCATTCCCACAGGCCCACCGGTCGGGTGAACTCCGCACCCCGTTCCCACGGACCGACCGGCCAGGTGAACTCCCCACCCGGTTCCCACGGACCGACCGGCCAGGTGAACTCCCCACCCGGTTCCCACGGACCGACCGGCCAGGTGAACTCCCCACCCGGTTCCCACGGACCGACCGGCCAGATGAACTCCCCACCCGACACGGACGGTTTCCTCGGCCTGGTGAACTCCGCACGCGCCAGGGCCGGTTCCCCGCCGGTGTCCCTCGATCCACGGCTGGCGGCCGCGGCACGTGCCCACGCCTCCGATATGGCCGCGCGCGGAGTCCTCAGCTCCGAGAGCCCGGACAGCACCTCCGTGTTCCAGCGCGTCACCTCGACCGGATACACGTATCTCACCGTCGGCGAGCACCTGGTCTCCGGCCCGCGCACGCCGGGCGAGTTCGTGGAGTACTGCCTGTCGACCGAGCAGTCCCGGCGCACGCTGTGCGAGCCCGCGTTCAGCCAGGCCGGCCTGGCATACGTCGCCGACCGCTCCGGCGACCTGTACTGGACGGCGCTGTGGGCACGGCCCTTCAGCCCCGGCGAGCTGGCACGGACCGCGAGTGAGGTCGTCGCGCTCACCAACGCCGAGCGGGCCGCGGCCGGCCTCCGGCCCCTGTCGGTCGACCCGCTGCTGACCAACGCGGCGCAGGCGCACAGCGATGACATGGTGGCCCGCGCGTTCTACTCCCATGTCTCCCCCGACGGCACCCAGCCCTGGGACCGGGCCGCCGCCGCGGGCAGCACCCGCCGCACCATCGGGGAGAACATCGCCTGCGGCCAGCGCTCCCCCGCCGAGGTCGTCCTCGGCTGGATGAACAGCCCTGGCCATCGCGCCAATATCCTCAAGCCCGCCTTCACCCACATAGGGATAGGCCTGGCGGGCGGCGGCAAGATGGGCACCTACTGGACGCAGCTCTTCGGCGCCTGACATTCCCGCCTGCTCCGACTCACCCCTTTCGGTTCGCCGTTTCCGATTCCCTCGTGGGCGATGCAACCCGCGTGCCCTGCGGTGCGTAGAAATGATGCCGACGCCTGCATCCGCGGCGCGGTTCGAGCCGGGAATCCGCACCGGCAGAAACACATCGGGAGAAGAATTCAGATGGTCTCAGGAACAGTGGGCATGGGTACGGCGCTCGGCGCGGTTCTGGTGTCCCTCCTGGCAGCACCCGCGCAGGCGGCCCCCGCGGGCACCGAGCAAGCGAGCGTCGCAGCAGGGGAGTTGGCGGCGCCGGACGACGCTGGACTGCGCGAGGTACTGCTTACGGCACTGGCTCAGGGAGCACCCGGCGCGATGGTGCGGGTCGACGACAACGGCACGGTCCACCGGCTGTCCGCGGGAGACGCCGACCGGGTCACCGGACGGGCCCTCACCACGTCCGACCTGTTCCGCGTCGGCAGCGTCAGCAAGACCTTCACGGCCGTAGTGCTGCTGCAGCTGGTCGACGAGGGCAAGCTCAAGCTGGACACATCGGTGAACAGCTATCTTCCGGGGCTGCTGCCCGACGACCGGATCACCGTGCGCCATCTGATGAGCCACCGGAGCGGTCTGTACGACTACACCAACGACATGTTCGCGCAGACGGTCCCGGGCTTCGAGGCCGTACGCAACAAGGTGTTCAGCTACCAGGACCTGGTGAACCTGTCCCTGGCGAAGCCGCTCACCAACGCGCCGGGCGCGGCCTATTCGTACTCCAATACCAATTTCGTCGTCGCGGGCATGCTCATCGAGAAGCTCACCGGGCAGTCCGTCGCCGCGGAGTACCAGCAGCGCATCTTCACGCCGCTGAACCTGACCAGCACCTCCTACGTCCACCCGAACACCGCGATCGCGGGCCGCCACGCCAACGGCTATCTCCCGCCGGACGAAGGCGGCGCCCTGGTCGACTCCACCGAGCAGACGGTCTCCTGGGCGCAGAGCGCGGGCGCGATCATCTCCAGCACCCTTGACCTGAACACCTTCTTCTCCGCGCTGCTCGCCGGACAGCTCACGTCCGCAGCGCAGCTCGCGCAGATGCAGCAGTGGACACCGGTGAACAGCACCCAGGGCTACGGTCTGGGTCTGCGCCGCCGTGACCTGTCGTGCGGTGTCTCCGTGTACGGGCACACGGGCACCGTCCAGGGCTACTACACGTACGCGTTCACCTCGAAGGACGGCAAGCGCAGCGTCACCGCGCTCGCCAACACCTCGAACAACGCCAACGTGCTCACCACCATGGGCCGCACCCTGGAATCCGCCTTCTGCGGCAAGCCGCAGACCACGGCCGCCGCGCGCAGCACGGTGGCCGTGGAGCAGGTGGAGCGGTACGAGGACATCGCCCCGGACATCGCCCGCGACTGACGTCCTTCGCTGCGCCTCACCCGTGACTGTTCGGCCGCCGGTGCGGCGGCTGCTCGGGGGCGGGGCGCAGCCTGGCGGCCGGGATGCGGAGGCTGTGCGGCTTGTCGGCCTCGACGGTGACGGGTTCGCCGTAGTGGAGGATCTCCAGGGGTTCTCCGCTCTGGAGCGTGTACGTGGCGGTGGCCAGCCCGATCTCCACCCGCAGGCGGCGGCCGAGGAGTTCCAGGTTGAAGGCGAGGCGTTGGAACCGCTCCGGCAGCCGGGGCTTGAACTCCATGGTGTCGCCGTGGTGTCGCAGCCCGCCGAAGCCGGCGACCAGGGCCATCCAGGTACCGGCGAGCGAGGCGATGTGCAGCCCGTCCCGGGTGTTGTTCTCCAGGTCCCGCAGATCCATCAACGCGGCCTCGACCAAGTAGTCGTAGGCGAGCCCGGGATGCCCGGCCTCGGCCGCGATCACGGCCTGGCAGCAGGCCGACAGGGAGGAATCGCGGACGGTGAGGGGCTCGTAGTAGGCGAAGTTGCGGGCCTTGTGCTCGTCGTCGAAGTAGGGGCTGCACTTGTACATGGCGAGCACCAGGTCGGCCTGCTTGACGACCTGCTTGCGGTAGATGTCGAAGTAGGGGAAGTGCAGCATCAGCGGGTACTGGTCGGGGCGGGTGGCGGCGAAGTCCCAGCGCTGGTAGCGGGTGAACCCCGCGTTCTGTTCGTGGACGCCGAGTTCCTGGTTGTAGGGGATGTGCATGGCGGCCGCGGCGTCGCGCCAGGCGGCGCTCTCCTCGTCGTCGACCCCGAGGGCCGCCGCCTTTCGCGGGTGGCGCTCGGATACGTCCGCGGCCGCCAGGAGGTTCGCACGGGCCATCAGATTGGTGTACGTGTTGTCGTCCGCGACGGCGCTGTACTCGTCGGGGCCCGTCACCCCGTCGATGTGGAAACCGCCCTGGTGGTCGTGGTGACCGAGCGAGCGCCACAGCCGTGCCGTCTCCACCAGCAGCTCGACCCCGGTGTCGCGTTCGAACCGCTTGTCGCCGGTGACGTTCGTGTAGTGCACGACGGCGTCGGCGATGTCGGCGTTGACATGGAACGCGGCGGTCCCGGCCGGCCAGTACGCCGAGCCCTCCGAGCCCTCGATGGTCCGCCAGGGGAACGCCGCGCCGCGCAGGCCGAGCTGAGCCGCCCTCTCGCGGGCCGCGGGCAGGGTGCTCTGGCGCCAGCGCAGTGCCTCGGCGACCGCGCCGGGCGCTGTGTAGGTGAGCAGGGGCAGCACGAAGGTCTCGGTGTCCCAGAAGGCGTGGCCGTCGTATCCGGAGCCGGTGAGCCCCTTCGCCGGTATCGCGCGCTGTTCGGCGCGGGCACCGGCCTGCAGGACGTGGAACAGTGCGAACCGGACGGCCTGCTGGATCTCCTCGTCGCCGTCCACCTCGACGTCCGCGCGGGCCCAGAAGTCGTCGAGGTAGGCCCGCTGTTCGTCGACCAGTCCCTGCCAGCCGCCGTGCTGGGCCGACGCGAGCGCCGCGTCGGCCTGCGCCCGCAGGGCGGGCAGGGACCGGGTGCTCGACCAGCCGTACGAGACGAGCTTCTCCACGTGCAGCTTCTGTCCTGGTTCCAGGACGGAGGTGACGGTGAGGCGGGCGACGTCGGGGCTGCTCTCACTGCTCGTGGTGGTCGGCTCGGGTCCCGTGACGGTGTGGTCCGCTGCGGTGGCGACCCGCAGTCCGCTGCGCCGGGTGCGGTGCACGAGTTTCAGCCGCCCGTCCTGCGCGAAGTGCTCCTCCCCCTCCAGCGGAGACTCCAGGACGATCGCGGCCCGCGGGTCACCATTGCGGCCCGGCAGTTGCTCGTTGGCGACCAGTTCCGACTGGACGACGACACGGACCCGGGAGTCGACGGCCTCCACCTCGTAGGAGATGGCGGCGATCGCGCGCTGGGTGAAGGAGACGAGCCGGGTGGAGCGCACGCGGACCGTGTCGCCCGCCGGGGAGGTCCATTCGCAGCTCCGGGTGAGCAGACCGGTGCGCAGGTCGAGGACGCGCTCGTGGGAGCGGAGCCGTCCGTAGCGCAGGTCGAACGGCTCGTCGTCGACGAGCAGCCGCATGATCTTGCCATTGGTGACGTTGATGACCGTCTGGCCGGACTCCGGGTAGCCGTATCCGGCTTCGGCGTACGGCAGCGGGTGGACTTCGTGGACGCCGTTCAGATAAGAGCCGGGAAGGCCGTGCGGTTCGCCTTCGTCGAGGTTTCCGCGCCAGCCGACATGGCCGTTGGAGAGCGCGAACACGGACTCGCTCTGCGGCAGCACGTCCAGGTTGAGGACGTGCTCGCGCAGCGCCCACGGTTCGACGGCGTAGGACGTGTGAGTGATCACGCGCGCTCCCCCAGCTCCGCGAGATCCCGTACGACGATGTCCGCGCCGTGCGCGCGCAGGGCCGCTCCCTGGCCGACTCGGTCGACACCGATGACGTATCCGAAGTGGCCCGAGCGGCCCGCGTCCATGCCGGCCAGCGCGTCCTCGAAGACGGCGGCCTGCGACGGCTCGGCCCCCAGGTCACGCGCGGCGGCCAGGAAGGTGTCCGGTTTCGGCTTGCCGGGCAGCTTGCGCTCAGTGGCGACGACGCCGTCGATCCTGACCTCGAAGAGGGACTCGGCGCCCACCGCGCGCAGGATGTCACGGCAGTTGGTGCTGGAGGAGACGACCGCGGTCCGCAGACCGCTCGCGCGGACCGCCTCGACATAGCGCAGCGTGCCGTCGTACGCCTCGACGCCGCCGCTGTGGATCAGCTCCAGAAGCAGGTTGTTCTTGCGGTTGCCCAGGCCCTGGACGGTCGCCCTGTCCGGCGGGTCGTCGGCCGCTCCCTCGGGCAGTTCGATGCCCCGCGAGGCGAGGAAGGTGCGGACGCCGTCGGCGCGCGGGCGTCCGTCCACGTGGTCGTTGTAGTCGGCGTCGTCGAAGGGACGGAATCCGTCGCCGTCGCGGTCCTGCAGGAATTCGTCGAACGTCCGCTTCCAAGCAGCCGCGTGGACGACGGCGGTCTTGGTGATGACCCCGTCGAGATCGAAGAGGCAGGCCTGGATTTCTTTCGGAAGACCGAGCTGCTCTGTCATACGGGCAGTGTGCCCCGAAGTGCCCTGGCCACGGAGTGGCGCACGCCACACGGCCTCGGGGCCGCCGGGTGCCCTACGACTTCTTCAGGTCCGCCCGGTAGGTCCGGTACAGCGCTGCACCGTCGTCGCAGCGCCGTGGTGGGGTGCTGCACTTCTGGCAGCCGAGCAGATGGTCGAAGTACGCCCGGTAGCTGTGGGGGGCGAGCGTGGGGCTCTGCTGCGACATAGTGTTCTCCCCGTGCGTGGCCGCTGCGGTGCCAGATGTTGACCAAAATTCAACAGTCACATCAGCATAAGCCGGATCCGCCGGGAAGAAGCTCCGGACGTCGCCGGACTGGCCGGAATCCACCTGTCGGGCCCGATACTGGGGCCATGGGATTCGCCGTCTTCATGACCCTGCCCGGACTGGTCATCCTGCTGACCCTGCTGGCCTTCGTCGACCAGCTGCTGCTGCGGGCCGGCCGCGCGGGCATGCTGCCGTGGCGGAACAGCGCGCGGCAGGGGCAGATATCCGCAACAGGGTTCGAACAGCTCCACGCGAGCTTTTCGCCCGGCAAGCAGAACGAGCTCAAGGAGCGTCAGTCGGCGCTGGTGATGCGGGACGACGAGGAGGACGGGGCGCCGCCGAACCGGACGACGGTCGATCTGAACGGCAGGACGGCGGTCGTCCGGATGCCGCGGGCCGCCCGGCGGGAGCGCCCGTGACCGTCGCCGAGCCGACGCCCTTCACCGGCCTCCTCCAGCGTGCCGCGTCCCTCGTAGGTCCTGGGCACCGCGCCCTCCTCGGCATCGCCGGCAGCCCCGGATCGGGCAAGACCACGCTCGCCGGTCGCCTGGTCGGGGAGCTGAACGGTGCCGGGCCCGCCTGGGTCGCCCACGTACCGATGGACGGGTTCCATCTGGCGGACGCCGAGTTGGACCGCCTTGGCCGCCGCGACCGCAAGGGTGCCCCCGACACCTTCGACGCGGCGGGTTACACGGCGTTGCTCCGCCGGCTGCGCGAGGACGAGGACGACCTGATCTACGCGCCCGGCTTCGAGCGCACCCTCGAACAGCCTCTCGCGGGAGCCGTCCCCGTCCCCCGCACCGCCCGCCTGGTCATCACCGAGGGCAACTACCTCCTGCTCCGGGACGACGCCTGGACCCGGGTGCGGGCGCAGCTGGACGAGGTCTGGTTCTGCGAGCTCGACGAGACCGAACGCGTGCGCCGTCTCGTGGCCCGGCACGAGGAGTTCGGCAAGGACCACGACACGGCGGTGGCGTGGGTGCTCGGCACGGACCAGTGCAACGCCGACCTGGTAGCCGCGACACGGGACCGCGCCGACCTGGTGGTCGGGGTGGCGGTCAGCGAAGGTGGACCTCCAGCTCGGGTTCCCCCCGCGCATCACCCGCGGGATCGCCGATCAGCGCGGTGAACGCCTCGGTGCGGACGGTCAGTCCGGCCCGGGTGTGCTCGAAGGCCGGGGTGAAGGGACCGCCCGGCCCGTAGCGCACGGCGAAGATGTGCAGGTCGTCCGGTGCGCCGGGAGCCGGACCCGCTTCGAGGGCCGTGGAGGCGACGAGGTGGCGCCAGCCCTCGTCCGGGTTGCCATAGCCGCGCGGGTCGGCCGCAAGGGCGAAGGCCGCCTGCTCCTGTGTCGTCTCCGCACGGGCGTCGAAATGGTCCACGCCCTGGATGGGCGGGTGCGTGAGGCGCAGGTCGCCTGCCGAGGTCACATCGGCCGCCACGGTCCTGCGCACACGGTCGCCGTCGTCGGTGGCGTACGGCAGCCCGGCGAGCAGGTAGGGCGTTCCGTCGAGCCGTTCCACGGCCACGGTCATCCACAGACTTGTGCCGTCCGTGACGTACAGGGACCGGACGTGTCGAAGGACCTGGTCGTGGCCGACGACCGGCTTGGTGACCAGTTTGGCCGTCAGTACGCCGGTCGTGCGCAGGTCGCGGACCCGTGTCTCGCCCATGGGGCGGCACAGCAGGAAGCCGTCGGTGACCGGTCCGAAGCCGTGCTGACGGTTGACGGCGGCGGGCAGGTAGTACGTGCCCGCCGACTCGACCAGTGACGGGGTCATCCTGTCGTCGAAGGCCACCGAGACCGTTCCCGCGCGCAGTTGATGCCGCACGGGGTCCTTGGAAGGTGTGCGGTGCCAGGGCGTGGTGTCCTGGATCTGCCAGACCAGCATGAAGGCGAAGTGGCCGTCGATGCCCCCGTCCCGCCCGACCGCGTGCCGTCCCCAGCGGGTGTCTCCCCGGTAGCGGCCGAGGTCGGCGCCGACGCGGTCGCCGAAGTACCGCAGGCCGAGGACGGACTCGAAGCCGGAGTGCTGTTCGCTGTAGCGCGGGCCGCCGTTGTCGAAGCCTCCGACCGTCAGGCGTGCGTCGAGGTAGCGGGCGAGCGCGTCACCGTCCTCGGCGAAGATCTCCTCGCCGCTGACCTTGTGGGCCTGCGCGAGGAAGGAGAGGGAGATCGGGCCGTAGTTGTTGTCGTACGCGCCACCGTGCTCCGGGGGCAGGAGGGCGCCCCGGTCGCGCACGCGACGAGCGCGGATCTCGTCGACGTACAGGCTGATCGCCCGCGAACGGACCAACTCCCGCTCCCCGGAGGGGAGATGGCGAGCAAGCATCAGTCCGCCGACGATGCAGCCGATGGCCTGGTTGCCGGCCTCCTGTGGATTGAAGAAGGTCGCCTCCGTCAGCCAGCGCCAGTAGCCGGCCGCCGACTTCAGCAGCTCACCACGCTGTTCGTCGTCGACCAGCCCGTCGGCCGTTTCGAGGACGTTGACCGCCTGGAGCAGTACCCACACCGTGCTCGGCCAGTCGCCGATGGGGTGCGCGCCCGCTTCCACGACGTAACGGGCGTACGGAAGGCCGGAGTTGCGCGCCTTCAGGTTCGGATAGCCGGGGTTGTCCTCGGTGAACACCCGCTCGCGCAGATGAAAGGCCAGGCTGCGCCTGACGGCCTCCGGCAGGCGCGGGTCCTTCGTACGCTGCCAGGCGAGCGCGAGCAGGGAGGTGATGCCCAGCGAGGTGTCGCCGATGTCGTCGACGGCGGCGGGGTGTTCGAGGCTGCCCTCCGCGGTGAGGCGGGCCAGGGCCTCCCCGGTGACGGCGGCGAGGACGGCGTCGTACGCGGCGGGTTCGTCGGGAAGATCGTGCAACCGGCCGCGCTGGTGAGGGAGATGCACGTGTCAGCCCTTCATGCCGGAGGTCGCCAGGCCTTCAACCAGCCTCTTCTGGAAGATGAGGAAGCAGATGAGCGTGGGCAGGAGGGCGAGTGTCGACATGGCGAACATCGCGCCGTACGAGGAACCGCTGGTCTGATCCATGAACAGGGTCAGGCCGAGCGGGACGGTGAACTTGTCGTTCTGCTGGAGATAGACGAGCTGGTGCAGGAAGTCGTCGTACGTCCAGATGAACGTGAAGATCGTGGTGGTGATCAGGGCCGGCTTCATCAGCGGCAGGATGATCTTCCAGTAGATCTGCAGGGGGTTGGCGCCGTCCATCATGGCCGCCTGGTCCAGCTCGCGCGGGATGGAGCGGATGAACTGGACCATCAGGAAGATGAAGAACGCGTCCGTGGCCAGGAACTTCGGCACGATGAGCGGCAGATACGTGTTGATCCAGGTCAGGTTGTAGAAGATCGTGTACTGCGGGATCAGGACGGCCTGCGTGGGCAGCATCAGCGTGCCGAGCATCAGGCCGAACCAGATCTTCTTGCCGCGGAACTCGAAGCGCGCGAAGGCGTAGGCGGCCAGCGAGCAGGAGATGACGTTGCCGATCACCGCGCCGATCGTGACGATCAGCGAGTTGGTGATGTAGAGGGAGAAGGAGTTGCCCGAGCCGCTCCAGCCTTCGGAGTAGTTCTCCGGGCGCAGCGCGTTGGGGATGAGCCCGGGGTGGGTGAAGATCTCGGTGTCGGGCTTGAGGGAGCTGCTGAGCATCCACAGCAGTGGGTACAGCATGACGACCGCGACGCCGATGAGCAGGGTGTGGGTGTAGATGCGGCGGGCGCCGGTGAGCGAGCGGAGCTTCCGCAGTGGCGACGCGTCGTTCGGGGTGATGGCGGACATGAGGTGAAGGACTCCTCGCTCAGTCGTCGTAGTGGACCCAGTAGCGGCTGGCGATGAAGTTGACCGCCGTGAAGCCGGCGATGACGAGGAACAACACCCAGGCCAGCGCCGAGGCGTACCCCATCTGCAGGTCGGTGAAGCCCTTCTTGTACAGGTAAAGGGAGTACAGCATCGTCGAGTTGAGCGGTCCGCCCGAGCCGTTGCTGACCACGAAGGCAGGCGTGAACGTCTTGAACGCGTCGATGATCTGCAGCACGACGTTGAAGAACACGATCGGCGTCAGCAACGGCAGGGTGATCTTGAAGAACCGGGTGACGGGTGAGGCGCCGTCGATCGCGGCCGCCTCGTACACGTCCTTCGGCAGCTGCTTCAGGCCGGCGAGGAAGATGACCATAGGGGTGCCGAACTGCCAGACGGCGAGCAGGACGAGCGTGTAGAGCGCGGTGTCGGGGCTGGAGATCCAGTCCTGGCCCTTGATGCCGAACCAGCCGAGGAAGTCGTTGAAGAGGCCGTCGCCGCCGAAGACCTGCCGCCACACGATGGCGATGGCCACCGCGCCGCCGAGCAGCGACGGCAGATAGAAGGCGGCCCGGTAGAGCCCGATGCCCTTCAGGTCGCGGTTGAGCAGCATGGCCACACCGAGCGCGAGCGCCAGCTTCAGCGGCACGGAGACCACGACGTACACGAGCGTGGCGTGCACCGAGTCCCAGAAGACCGGGTCTTCGGTGAACATGCGCTCGTAGTTGTCGGTGCCGGTCCACTGCGGGGGCGTCAGCAGGTCGAAGTTGGTGAACGACAGATACAGCGAGTCCAGCATCGGGTAGATCGTCAACCCGAACAGGCCGATGAACCAGGGGGCCAGAAAGGCGTACGGCCACCAGCCCCCGCCCCGCCGTCTGGCGAGGCGGCGGCGCATACGGTCGCGCTCCCGCTGGTCGGACGGGGTCACCGGAGCCGGCGGCTCCTTCACGACCTCGTCGGTCTTCGCGGTGGTCATACTCATCTCCCTGGCCCTCTCCCGGTGTTCGATGGTGCGGCGGCGAGGCCTGAGCGGGTCCGGCGAAGTCCGGCGCGGTCCCGAAGGGGCGCGGGAACTGCGCGACCAGCCACGACGGACCCGCAGACGACGCGCAAGAATTCCAGCGGAGCGCCTACGCGCCCAGGATTCCCGGTGCCTGGTCGAAGAACTCGCCCAGCTGGGCCTTGATCGACTTCTTGCCGAAGGCGACGGCGAGGTTCGACTGGAACAGCAGGTCCCAGATCTGGTCGGCGCCCTGCGGCGGGGGGACAGGGGCAGGCAGGGCGTTGGTCGCCTTGCCGACGCGCTGGGAGATGTAGTCGGCGTTCGCCATGTTCAGCTTGTCCGTCTCGGTCAGGTCCGAGGCGATCAGGTTGCGTGCCTTCTCCGTCGGCGGGATGCCACGCAGCAGCTGCATGTCCTTGATCGCCGTTTCGTCCTGCGCGAAGAACGACATGATCTTCGCGGAGTCGGCCACCTTCTTGCTGGCCTTGGTGGCGCTCAGCAGCACACCGCCGTTGACGAAGTTGCCCTCGCGAGCGCCTGACCAGTCGCCCTGCGGGGTGGGCAGGAAATCCAGCTGCGCGTCGGTGATGGAGCCGCCCGCGCCGTAGACACCGGAGTCGAAGGTGAACAGGGCCTTGCCGATGACGACCGCGTTCTTGGTGAGGTCGTTGTGCGCGGCGGAAGTGATCGCCGGCGGCGGGGAGGCGTTGACCTTGCGCATCTCGGCCCAGTACTCCCACCACTCCTGGAGGGTGGCGGAGGTGAAGCCGAGCTTCTTGCCGTCGTCGGAGAAGAAGGTCTCGCCCTTCTCACGGGCGAAGATCTCGAAGGCCTGGAGGGCGCCGCCACCGACGTCGTCGACGCCGTACATCTTGCCGCCGCTCTTTTTGTAGACGTCCTGGGAGATCTTCTTCAGATCGGCCCACGTCCACTCGGGGTCCGGCAGCTTCAGACCCAGGTCCTCCAGGCCGGAGCGGTTGACGGTGAGCTGGTTGACGCCGATGCCGGACGGGACGCCGTACAGCTTGCCGTCGACCGTGCCGGCCGCGAGGAGCGTCTTGGCGAAGCCGGTCAGGTCCAGGCTGTTGCCGACGTAGGAGTCGAGCGGGGCGAGGACACCCTTGCGGGCGTACTGGGCGACCAGCGCGGTGTCCATCTGCAGCAGGTCGGGGGCGCTGCCGCCGGCGATGTTGGTGTTGAACTTGTCGAAGTACCCGTCGTATCCGGAGTAGGTCTCCTGGATCTTGATCTTCGGGTTCGACTTCTGGAAGGTGCCGAGCGCCTTCTTGTAGGCGTTGTGCCGGTCGTCGCTGCCCCACCAGGTCATGGTCAGCTTGGCGCTGGTGGAACCTGCGCCGGTTCCTCCGGAGCAGGCGCTGAGCGTACTGCCGAGCGCGCCGGCGACGGCGAGCCCGCTCGCGGTGCGGAAGAGGGTTCTGCGCGAGATCTGGTGACCCACCGGGTCCTCCTTGGAGATGCGTGACGGAATTCCCGGCCGGTCGAACGGCACGGGCTACCTCTGCTCGGAATGGCACCTTCCGCAGCGCGGCCTCGCCCGGCCGCGCCATCCTGATGGGTGGGGATCCCCGGCCGCCATGGCCGTCGTCACACGAGCACGCCCTCGCGTGGCTGCCGTGCCTCTTGCTGCACGGGCGGGACGCTCACCCCAGGTCGACGTCCCGGCCGACCTAGAAAGCGCTTGTCCGGACATTGGCAGACCGAGCCGGAACCCGTCAATCCTTCGTCCGCGCGGCATCGGTCACGGTTCGGACTCCCCGGGCGACCGCGAGCCGGGCGGCGCCCACGACCGTGCCCAGGTCTCCGACGGTGCTGCTGATCACCTCGGTGGGCCAGCTGAGCCTGGCCAACTCGGCGCGCACACCGGGCAGGAGCTGCGGATCCGTGCCTGTGCCGCCGAGTACGAGCAGCCCCGGGTCCAGTACGGCGGTCACGGCGGCGGCGAGCCGGCCGACGTCGACGGCATGGCGGTCGACGACCGTGCGGGCCGTGGGTCTGCCCTCACCTGCGAGGGCGAAGAGCCGCTCGATGGTTCGCGGGCACGGCCCGTCGGTGTCCTGCCAGGCCTGGGCAGCCCGTCGCAGCAGGGAGCGGGCGCCCATGTACTCCTCCAGGGCCTCATGGCGCGGATCGGGGCCGTCGTCCCACGGGTAGGGCAGCCGGGCGAGCTCACCAGCGGCTCCGTTCGCGCCGCGCAGCACGTGGCCGCCGATCACGACACCGAGGCCGATACCGACGCCGACCCGCAGATAGCCAAAGGTGTGGCGGCCTCGGGCGGCGCCCTCGTGGAGTTCGGCGAGCGCGGCGCAGTTGACGTTGTTCTCCAGGTGCACGGGAACGCCGGGCGGCAGCGCCACGGCCACGGCGTCGAAGACCGGCCCGGCCTTGTCGGTCGCGGGCCGTGTTCCGTCACCCTCCCGTTCCGGCGGGGTGACATCGCCGACCGCGACGACGATGGTGCGCAGCGGCGCGTGCGGCCCGAGCACCGCGAGGGCCTCACGGACGACGTCCACGGCGTCCGCGCGTGAGCCGGTCGCCTCGGCGAGCAGGGTGCCGTCCAGGCCGCAGCCACGGACCCGGGTCAGGGCGGGGCCGAGATCGACGGCAAGCACTGTGCCGGCGGCCGGCCCGATCCGGTACACGGCGGCGTTGCGACCGGTGCCGCTGGAGGTCGTGCCGGAGTGCGCGGCGAGCCGGGCGCCCTCCAGTTCCGCGACGGCGGAGGACACCGTCGGTTTGGACAGGCCCGCCAGGCTCGCGAGTTGCGGCCGGGTCGCGGTGCCCGCCTGGGCCAGCACCGCGAACACGGCGCTCGCGCTCTCGGTCAGCCGGGGGGCCTTCGCCACATCGAGTTCCACAGTTCCCCCACAGGTCACGGGCCGCGATACCGGGTCGACCGGATGCGGCGTTGGAAGGCACCGGCGTCACGCACTCTCCGCGCCTGGCGGTCCAGTGGGCAACACCTCTTGACGCACTGTACTTCGTTAGTTAACTTCCTAACGAACGTCACGGTACGCGCCTGCCGTGTTCGACCAGAGGCCTGTCCCGAGGCTTCCTTAGTTCCTTCGCTTCTCTTCCTCCAGGCACGGTTCGCCCGCCGTCGCAGCACCGCGCAACGACGAAAGAGGATCCGTGCAGGAATCCGCAGCCCTGGTCGTCGGTATCGACGTGGGCGGCACCAAGACGCATCTCCGCGCGCTCTCGGGTGACACCCTCGTGGCCGACCGCGTCCGCGCGAGCGACGGCTGGCGGCCGCACGACCCCGTGGCCGCCGCCGGATGGCTGGCCGCGCTGCTCACCGACACCCTTCCGGCGGGCCTGCGCCCCTCCGCGCTCGCCGTCGGCGGACACGACTGCGAGACCCCGCACCAGTGCGCGCAGATACGCACCGCTCTCCAACTCCACCTCGACGCGCCCGCGCTGGTCGTCCGCGACGCCCAACTCCTCGTCCCCGCCGCGGGCCTGGACAAGGGTGTGGGGCTGGTCGCGGGCACCGGTTCCGTGGCGGTGGGCCTGCTCGCCGACGGCAGTCCCGTCCAAGTCGGTGGCTGGGGCGCGGTACTGGGTGATGAGGGCGGCGCGGCCGGCCTCGTCCGCGAGTCGGTACGGGCCCTATGGGCGGCGCACGACCTCGGCGAGGAGCCCGACGCGCTCGCGCTCGGCCTGCTGTCCGCGTTCGACGTCCCCGAAGTCCCCTTGCTCTGCGCGGCCCTTGAGCGCGCCACGGACATCTCCGCCGAGTGGGGCCGCCACGCGCCGGCCGTGTTCGCGGCCGCAGAGGCCGGTTCGTTCCTCGCCCGCACGGTGATCGCCGAAGGCGGGCGGGCACTGGCCGCGCTCGTCGCACGGCTCGCCGCACGCGGCGTGACCGTCGACGACGTCGTGGTCGCGGGCAGCACCGTCCTCGCCCAACCGTCGCTGTACGAGGCGTTCGTGGCGTCCTTGGCGACCGCCGTCCCGACCGCTCGGCCGAGGCCCCTGCGGGTGCCGCCGGTCGAGGGAGCCGTCACGCTGGCCCGTTCACTCGTCTGACATGTGCTGGTCGTCGAGGCTCCTCCGCTCCGACATTCCTCGGCAGTAGTTCTTCACCGGCACGCCCCAGCAAGCGCGTTCAGCACACCTGTGTCACCCGGCGCCCACGAGCCGGCACCGATCGCACCCACTCGCCGGCCGCAGGGCCGAAGAACTCAAGAGAGGCAGCCCATGCCGTCCTCCGCCGGGAAGCAGTCCCCCGCATCGCTCACCGAACGCGCCGTGAACCGACGCGGATTCCTCAAGACCTCCCTGGGTGCCACGGCCGGCCTGGTGGCCGCGCCCACCCTGGCCACCTGGCTCACCGCTGCGGACGCGAAGGCCAACACTTCTGCCGTCGCCTTCGTGGACGACTACAAGTCGAACGTCCTGACGAACCTGACGCCCGAGACCAACGCCGTGGTCCGGATCCTCGGCGGCATGACCGAGGTGTGGAAGACGGGCGACACCTGGAACACCGGCAAGCCGCTCAGGCCCGAGGTATTGCGCGCCAACATGCGCTACTGCGCCCGGATCACGGCGGCGCGGACGGAGGGGCAGGCGAAGGAAGCATTCATCTACGACCGTCAGCACCAGAGTTACGCGATGATCGCCGCGCTTGGTCCGTTGGCCGACCTCTACAAGGCGGGTGCCAAGGCGGTCACGTCGATCACCAGCGCGCCGGACACCACCCCCGCCACCACGATCAGCGACGCCGTGCCGGCCGACGCCCCTGCCGGTTCCGCGCTCGGCGCGGGCTCCTACGGCTCGGCGCTCGGCCAGGTCGCCAGGCTGGTCGACACCGTGCGCGGACCGTACGCCTCCGGCAACCCCGGCAAGTACGCGTTCCAGTACCCGCGTCCGTGGCGTATGAACGAGGACAGCGAGGTCGTCGACACCGGCGTGAAGGACGCGCTCGGCTACCCGGTCTATGACTCGGATGTCGTCGTCGCCACCCAGCTGTTGCGGCAGCGCAGCACCTCCCCGGTGGACGACGGCGGCTTCCCCAGCGGGCACACCAACGCCTTCTACCTGGCGGCCCTGGCCTTCGCGTACGCCGTGCCGGAACGGTTCCAGGAGCTGGTGACACGTGCCGCCGAGCTGAGCCACACCCGGATCATGGCGGGTATGCACTCCACCGTCGACGTCATCGGCGGCCGGACCATGGCCACGGCGCTGGCCGCCGCCACACTGGCCGACCCGCAGTACACGGACCTCAAGGCCGCGGCACGCGCTCAGGCCGCGGCGTACTTCCAGCAGCAGACCGGTACGACGGCGGACACGCTGTACGCCTACGCCCACTCCTTGGACGTCGACACCGATCCGTACGCCGACCGGTCCGCCAACTCCCGCGCGCTCACGCCGCGTCTGACGTACGTCCTGACCCGGCACGGCCGCTCCGCGGACATCACCGTGCCCAAGGGCGCCGAAGTCCTGCTGGAGACACGGCTCCCCTACCTGAACGCGGCCCAGCGCCGCGAAGTGCTCCGTACGACTGCCCTGCCGTCCGGGTACGTCCTGCTCGACGAGGACGAGCAGTGGGGGCGCCTCAACCTCTTCGCCGCCGCCGACGGGTACGGGGCCTTCGACTCCGACGTTACCGTCACCCTCGACGCGGCCGACGGAGGCTTCGGCGCCGCCGACACCTGGCGCAACGACATCTCCGGCCGCGGGGGCCTCGTCAAGCGCGGCAGCGGCTCGCTGACCCTGACGGGAGCCAACCGGTATACGGGCGGGACGGTGTTGGAGGAGGGCACGCTGACCGCCGGTTCCGCGGGCGCGCTGGGGTACGGCGACGTCCGCGTGCAGGGCGGCACGCTCCGCGCGACCACGGCGGCACGTGTGCGCGGCTGCTACACGCAGGCCTCCGGCGCGACGCTGGACGTGACGCTCCGCGCCGGGCACACCCCCGCGCTCACGGTGGACCGGCGGGTCCTGCTCGGCGCCGAGACCGTGCTCTCGCTCCGGCTGGACGCGTCCCGACCGCCGACTGCCGACACCACGATTGCGGTGATCGCGGCGCCTTCGCTGCGGGGCCGGTTCGGTCGCGTCACCGTTCAGGCGGACGGGTACCGGGCGGTGCCCGTGTACACGGCGAAGGGCCTGTCCGTACGGCTGACCGGGCGCTGATCTCCGGGAGCTGGCCGGGACGCCGAGCGTGATGTCCGTTTTCCGCCAGCGCGACGCCGTGTCCCGGCCCACAGTGGAAGGGTGACGACCGACGACAGCAGGTACGAGGCGGTGTGCAGCCGCGATGCCAGGTTCGACGGCGAGTTCTTCTTCGCCGTGTCCACGACCGGGATCTACTGCCGCCCCAGTTGCCCGGCGACCACACCCAAGCGGCAGAACGTGCGCTTCTTCCCGACCGCGGCCGCCGCGCAGGGCTCCGGATTCCGGGCCTGCCGCCGCTGCCGCCCCGACGCGGTGCCCGGCTCGGCCGAGTGGAACGTCCGCGCGGACGCGGTCGGCCGTGCCATGCGGCTGATCGGTGACGGTGTCGTGGACCGTGAGGGCGTCGCCGGGCTCGCCGCGCGCCTGGGCTACAGCGCCCGACAGGTGCAGCGACAGCTGAACGCCGAGGTGGGTGCGGGACCGATCGCGCTCGCCCGGGCACAGCGGGCCCACACCGCGCGAATCCTGCTCCAGACCACGACTCTGCACGCCGCGGAGATCGCCTTCGCGGCCGGGTTCGCCAGCGTGCGGCAGTTCAACGACACCGTCCGGGAGATCTACGCCGTCACCCCCAGCGAGCTGCGCGCGGCGAAACCGGGCCGGTCCTCACGCTACGGATCTGTCGGTACGACGAACGGGGCGGGCGGGGTGCCGCTGCGGCTCGCCCACCGCGGCCCGTACGCGGCCGCCGAGGTCTTCGACTACCTCGGCGCACGGGCCGTCACCGGCGTCGAGGAACTCACCGGCGAACGCGGCGGACGGACATACCGGCGCACCCTCCACCTCCCCCACGGCACCGGTGTCGCGGAGGTCGCCGAGGTGCTCGGCGAGGGCGGCTGGCTCACCTGCCATCTGCACCTCGGCGATCTGCGCGACCTGACCACGGCCACCCAGCGGATCCGGCGCCTCTTCGACCTGGACGCCGACCCGTACGCGGTCGGCGAGCGGCTGGGCTCCGCTGCCGCGCTCGCGCCGCTGGTCGCGCTGCGGCCGGGACTGCGCGCCCCGGGCTCCGCCGATCCGCACGAACTCGCCGTCCGCGCGGTGCTGGGCCAGCAGGTCTCCGTGGCCGCCGGGCGGAAGCTCGGCAGCGCCCTGGTCGCCGCGTACGGGCAGCCCCTCACGGTGCCCAGTGGTGGGCTCACGCATGTCTTCCCCACCGCCGACGACCTCGCGGAGGCATCGCTCGACGAGCTCGGCATGCCCGACGCGCGCCGCGACACCCTGCGCACGGTCGCCCGCGCGCTCGCCGACGTCACCGTGAGCCTCGACGCCGGCGCCGACCGCGACGAGGCCGAGAAGGCACTGCTCGATCTGCGTGGCGTCGGCCCCTGGACCGCCGGCTACATCCGGATGCGCGCCCTGGGCGACCCGGACGTACTACTCACCGGCGACGTGGCCATCCAGGCCGGGATGCGCCGGGCGGGCGCCGAGCCGGTCGACGCCGAAGCCTGGCGGCCCTGGCGCACGTACGCCATGCACCACTTCTGGAACGCTGCCGCCGACCGGCGCCGACCTGCCGAAGCGAGACGTCCGAATCCCGCCAGCGCCCGCGCTCGGAACACCTCATTGTTGGAGGTGACAGAGATGAACGGACACGCAAGAGAGGACATGACTGATGACGGTCCACACGACGATCGACAGCCCGCTGGGTGAACTCCTGCTCGTGGGCGAGGAGTCGGCGACGGCGAAGGGCGGCACGGCGCTCGCCTCGCTGTCGATGCCCGGCCAGAAATCCGGCGCCGTCGTCCTGGACGGCTGGGTCGAGGACCCGGACGCGTTCACGGAGATCGTCTCCCAGCTGCGCTCCTATTTCGAGGGCAGACTGACGCACTTCGACATCGAATACGTCAGCGGTGGCAGCGAGTTCCAGCAACGGGTGTGGAAGGCCCTGGAGGTCATTCCGTACGGGACCACCCTCAGCTACGGCGACATCGCCGCGCAGATCGGCGCGTCGAGGGCCGCGGTGCGTGCCGTGGGCACCGCGATCGGCGCGAATCCGCTGCTCGTCGTGCGCCCCTGCCACCGCGTGATCGGCGCGAACGGCACCCTCACCGGCTACGCGGGCGGCCTGGACCGGAAGCAACGGCTCCTGGAGCTGGAGAACGTGCGCCCGACCACTGCTCTGTCGCCGTGATCGGCTCTACGCGGGCGGCGGCAACCCACCCGGTCGGCCACCTTGCCGACCGGGTCGGGACCGGTGACTGGAACTCTCTGGCCGCCGAGCTCGACGAGCACGGCAGCGCGCTCACCGGCCGACTGCTGACCCCCGACGAGTGTCACGAGATCACCGCCCTGTACGACGACACCGCCCGTTTCCGTACGACCGTCGACATGGCCCGTCACCGCTTCGGCTCCGGCCAGTACCGCTACTTCACCCACGAACTGCCCGCTGTGGTGCGGGAGTTGCGCGCGGCGTTCTACCCTCGCCTGCTGCCGATCGCCCGCGACTGGGCCGGCAGGCTCGGGCAGCCCGCGCCCTGGCCCGACAGCCTGGAGGAGTGGGTGGCGATGTGCCATGCGGCCGGGCAGGCCAAGTCGGCCCAGATCCTGCTGCGTTACGGGCCCGGCGACTGGAACGCCCTGCACCGCGATGTGTTCGGCACGATGCTCTTCCCGCTCCAGGTCGTCGTCGGTCTCGACGCTCCCGGAATCGACTTCACCGGCGGCGAGTTCCTCATGACCGAGCAGCGCCCGCGTGCGCAGTCACGGGGTTCCGCCACGACCCTGCCGCAGGGACACGGTCTGATCTTCACGACCCGAGATCGGCCGGTGGCCTCCCGGCGCGGGTGGTCGAGCGGCCCGATGCGGCACGGGGTGAGCACGGTCCGCTCCGGGCACCGCCACACGCTGGGCCTCGTCTTCCACGACGCCGCGTGACACCACCTTTCGACCTGGTCGCGATGCCCGGCTCCCGGCTTGCGAACGCGGTGTTTCTGTTCTGCGAACAAGCAGTCGTAGCCCAAGACACGGACCGACCGCCGGTGTGACCATGTGCGCATGCTCCCGGGAGAAGATCGTGCCGCCCGGCGGGTGCTGCTGGTGTGCATGGCGGCAGGGGTGACGACTCTGCTCGACCAGTCGGTCCTGAACATCGCGGTGCCTGCGCTGCGTCAGTCGCTGGAGGCCAGTCCCACCGATGTGCAGTGGATCGTCGCCGGGTACTCGCTCACCTTCGGTCTGATGCTGGTTCCCGGCGGCAGCCTGGGTGACGTACGCGGCCGCAAAGGTCTGTTCCTGGTGGGGCTCTCGACCTTCGTGCTGAGCGGCGTGGTCGCCGCCACCGGTGGGCGGCCGGACATGGTGATCGTCGCGCGACTGGTGCAGGGCGCCGGCGCCGGCCTGGTCAACTCCCAGGTCATCGGCACCCTTCAGGACGTCTTCAGCGGCCTGGACCGGGCCCGCGCCCTGGGGCTGTACGCGGTCACCGGCGGTGTCGCCGCCGCGCTCGGACCGGCCCTCGGCGGCGCCCTGGTCGCGGCCTTCGGCCCGGAACTCGGGTGGCGGCTGTGCCTGCTCCTCAACACGCCCTGCGGGCTGCTCACCCTCTGGCTCGCGTTCCGCCGGCTCCCGGCGGCACGACGGACCGGCAGGCGGAGTCGGCTCGACTGGTGGGGGCTGATGTGGGCGGGTGCGCTGACCCTGGCGCTGATGCTGCCGTTCATCAGCACACCGGGCAGCGGCCGGGGGGCCGCGCTGTGGGCCGGCGCCGCAGTCGTCCTGGCAAGCTGTTTCGTGGTGGGGCAGCGACTGCGGGTACGGGCCGGGCGAGCGCCGCTGGTGCATCCGGCGCTCGCGCGTTCGCTCCCGTACACGCTCGGGACAGGCATCGCGATGGCCAGCTTCGGGTCCTCGCTGGCCGCGACACTGGTCCTGACCATGTTCCTGCAAAGTGGTCTCGGCCTCTCCGCGCTCACCGCCGCGGCGGTGACGCTCCCGTCGGCGGTAGCCATGGGAGTCGCCTCGGCCGGCGCCTGGCGGGTGGTGCGCCGCCTGGGACCGCACACCGTCACGGCCGGCCTCGGCCTCGGGATCCTCGCCCTGCTCGCCGGAGCGGCAGCCGCCGTCACCGCCCCGCGCACCGCGCTCCCTCTGGTGCTCGCCGCCGTTCAACTGCTCTCGGGCGCCGCCGCCGGCCTCACCATCTCCCCGAACCAGGCGCAGGTCCTCGAGCACGCCCCGGCCGAGGCCGCCGGAGTGGCCGGCGGCATTCTGCAGATGGCCCAGCGCATCGCCGCGGCCGTCGCCCTCAGCGCCGTCTCGGGAAGTTATCTGCGCGGCTCGTCAGGAGCAACGGGCGTACCCCGTACGGCTTTCGCCCACGCGACGCTTCTCTGTGCGGGTCTGCTCACCGTGGCCGTCGCGCTGTCGCTGCTGCGTCCTCGCCTCACGGGCCGACGGGGCCCGCCTCCGCTCCCGGCTTCCGGCTTCCGCACACCTTCAGCCCGCACCCGTTCACAAGGAACCGTCATGACCCTGCCGCCCACCACCACCGTCCGCTGGGTGACCGAGGACTGGGACGCGCCGTCTCCGGCCCTGCTCCGCGAGCAGATGTCCGCCGAGCTCGCCCCGCGCTACGCCCCGACTGCCCACCGCCGCGTCCGGCCGCCCCAGCCGAGGGCCGAGGAGATCGTCGTCACCTGGGTCGCGTACGCGGACGAGGTGCCCGTGGCCACCGCCTCGCTGCGCGGGCTGCCGGACCGTCACGAGGTGAAGCGGGTGTTCGTCCATCCCGATCATCGTGGCCGGGGGCTCGCCAAGGAGGCGCTCTCGGCCGTGGAGTCCTCCGCGCTCGGGCTCGGCATCGAGCGGTTGTGGCTGCAGACGGGCGAGTTCCAGCCTGAGGCCCAGGCGCTCTACGTGCGGGAGGGCTGGCAGCAGGTGCCGCCGTACGCTCCGTACGACGGCAACCCGTTCTGCTTCTGCTATACCAAGGCGCTCAAGCCGCTGGCTCGTTGACGGCCTGTCGCACTTCAGCTGACGTCCGTCAGCCACGCCACGACGGTCGCGGCAGGCCGAGGTGCTCACGCAGGGTCGTGCCCGTGTACTGCGTACGGAACAGGCCGCGGCGGCGCAGCTCGGGTACCACCAGGTCGGCGAAGTCGGAGAGCGTGCCCGGCAGATACGGGAAGGTCACGTTGAAACCGTCGGCGGCGCGGCCCTGGAACCACTCCTCGATGTGGTCGGCGATCTGTTCCGGAGTGCCGGTGATGGTGCGGTCGTCGGCGGCGAGGCGCTGGACGAGGTCGCCGATGGTGAGGTTGTCGCGGCGCGCGTGCTCGTAGATCTGCTGCTGTGCGGTGTGCGACTGGTTGGAGACCGGGAGTTCGGGGAGTGGGCCGTCCAGGGGGTAGGGGCTGAGGTCGAAGCCGCCGAGCCAGTACGAGAGGTCGGCCAACGCGACTTGTGGAGGCAGGAGTTCGGTGAGCCGGGCCAGCTTGTCGCGGGCCTCGGACTCGGTCGGCGCGGTGACCACGGACAGCGCGGGGAGGACCTTGAGGTGGTCCGGGTCACGGCCGTGCGCGGCGGCACGTGCCTTGATGTCGGCGTAGAACTCCTGCGCCTGGGTGAGGTCCCTGATGCCGGAGAAGATCACCTCGGCGATGCGGGAGGCGAGGTTCCTGCCCGCTTCGGAGGCGCCGGCCTGCACGATGACCGGGCGGCCCTGCGGCGGGCGGGCGATGTTGAGGGGCCCGGCGACCTTCAGGTGCTTGCCCTCGTGGTGGAGCGCGAGCAGCTTGGCCGGGTCGAAGTAGACACCGGTCGCCTTGTCGTGGCGGAAGGCGTCGTCCTCGAAGGAGTCCCACAGGCCCGCCACCACGTCGTAGAACTCCTCGGCGCGGGCGGCGATCCGGCCCAACACCAAGGCGCTGTTCGCCGAGACGCTGGGCAATCCGCGCGGCAACGTCCTCGATGTGCGCGCGGTGGCGGACGTGGCCCACGGGGCGGGTGTGCCGCTGATCGTGGACAACACCGTGCCGACCCCGTACCTGCTGCGTCCGATCGAGCACGGCGCGGACATCGTCGTCCACTCGGCGACCAAGTTCATCGGCGGGCACGGTACGACCATCGGGGGTGTCGTCGTCGACGGCGGCACCTTCGACTTCGGCGCGCACACCGAGCGCTTCCCCGACTTCACCGAGCCTGACCCCAGCTACCACGGCCTGCAGTACTGGCCGGCGCTCGGTCCCGGTGCCTTCGCCATCAAGCTGCGGGTGCAACTGCTGCGCGACCTCGGTCCGGCCATTGCGCCGCACTCCGCCTTCCTGCTCCTCCAGGGCGTGGAGACGCTCAGCCTGCGCATCGAGCGGCACTCCTCCAACGCCCAGGCCCTGGCCGAGTGGCTGGAGCAGCGTGACGAGGTCGCCGCCGTCCACTATCCGGGACTTGAGTCCAACCGCTGGTACGAGGCGGGGCAGCGGTATCTCCCGCGCGGCGCGGGCGCGGTGCTGGCCTTCGAGCTGCGGGACGGTGTCGAGGCGGGCAAGCGGTTCGTCGACGCCGTCGAGCTGTTCAGCCATCTCGCCAACATCGGTGACGTACGCAGCCTCATCATCCATCCGGCGTCCACCACTCACAGCCAGCTGGACGAGGCGCAGTTGACGGCGACCGGCACCTCGCCCGGCCTGGTGCGGCTGTCGGTCGGCATCGAGAACCTCGCCGATCTCAAGGCGGACCTGGAGGCAGGCTTCCGCGCGGCCAAGGGCGCGTCCTGAACACCGTACTGACACCCTCCGAGGTTCCCCTCCCGCCGGCCTCCGGGGCCTGGCGGGAGGGGGACCCTCCGGGACGCCGGCAGTGGCACACGCCGGCGAAGCCGGTTCCGCTGGAGGCGGGGGGTGAACTGCCGGGCGTGCGGCTGGCGTTCGAGACGTGGGGCCGGTTGGCGCCGGACGGTTCCAACGCCGTGCTGGTGCTGCACGCGCTCACCGGCGACAGTCACGTCAGCGGACCTACCGAGCCCGGTCACCCGACGCCCGGCTGGTGGAACGGACTGATCGGTCGAGGCCTCGCGCTCGACACGGACCGCTGGTTCGTCGTCGCGCCGAACGTACTCGGCGGCTGCCAGGGCAGCACCGGGCCGGCCGCACCGCGCCCCGACGGACGCCACTGGGGCAGCGCCTTCCCGTATGTGACGCAGCGTGACCAGGTCCTGGTGGAAGCCGACTTGGCCGACGCGCTGGGTATCGACCGCTGGGCCCTGGTGATCGGCGGGTCCATGGGCGGGATGCGTGCCGTGGAGTGGGCCGTGTCGTATCCCGAGCGCACGGACGCACTTCTGCTGCTCGCCACGACGGCCGCGGCGAGCGCGGAGCAGATCGCCTGGGCCAACATCCAGCTGCACGCCATCCGGAGCGACCCGTACTGGCGCGGCGGCGACTACCACGACGCCGGGCCCGGACTGGGCCCGCACTCGGGGCTCGGCCTGGCCCGTCGTCTCGCCCACGTCACCTATCGCAGCGAGCCGGAACTGCGGATCCGCTTCGGCCGCGCACCGCAGGGCACCGAGGACCCCTGGAACGGGGGCCGGTACCAGGTCGAGTCCTACCTCGACCACCACGCCGCCAAGCTGGTACGCCGTTTCGACGCCGGCAGCTACGTCACGCTGGCTGAGTCGATGGACAGTCACGACGTCGGTCGCGGCCGCGGTGGAACGAGCGCCGCGCTGCGCCGGGTGACCGCCAGAACCCTGGTCGCCGGCGTCGACTCCGACCGCCTCTATCCGACGTCCCAGCAGGCGGAGCTGGCCACGGGCATCCCCACGGCGGACAGCCTTCGGGTGATCGAGTCCCCCTACGGTCACGACGGTTTCCTCATCGAAGTGGAGCAGGTGGCCGCGCTCGTACGCGAGCTCGTCGGCTAGGACGGCCCGTCCGGACGCTCTTGTGGCGATGGCTCTCTGGACATCGGTTACGCCGGTTGGCCCGCTCAGTGGAACGGTCCTGGCCGCGTGACGTTGGCGCCTGCCATAGTCGATCAGCACGGGCCCGGCACACGTTCGATGTTCTCCCTATGCACACAGGAGAGTTGGCAATGTCGCAGGAATCGTTGAGCCGTAGAAGCATGCTGCGTCTGGGCGGGACAGCCGTCGCGGCCGTGGGACTCGCCGGCATCGCGTCCCCCGCAACGGCACTCGGCAGCGGAGCGGCCGACCTCGGCGCCGGCAGCACGTTCATGGCGTGGAAAGGCGTCACCGGTGACCAGCAGGTCTGGTGGAACAGCCTGCAGAACGGCGGAAGCGGCTGGAGCACCCCGCAGCCGGTCCCCGGCGCCTCGAGCAGCGCCGGAGTGGCTCTGGCGGGGCAGGCGAACGGGCCGCTGTTCATGACATGGAAGGGCGTCGCGGGCGACGAGAGGATCTGGTGGAACTGGTTCGACGGCAACACGTGGTCCGGGGCGCAGCCGGTACCCCGTGCCCTGAGCACCGTTGGTCCGGCCCTGGCCCCCTACGCCGGTGTCTTCATGGCGTGGAAGGGCGGCTCGGGAGACCAGCAGATCTGGTGGAACAGCTATTACGGCGGCTGGACCGTGCCGCAGGCGGTGCCCGGAGCCAGCTCCAGCTTCGGCCCGGCCCTGGCGGTCCGGAAGATCGGCTACGGCGAGCCCTACATGGCCTGGAAGGGCGTGGAGGGCGACCAGGCGGTCTGGTGGAACAAGTACCAGGGCGGTTCCACCGGCCAGAACACCTGGACCGTCCCGCGGACGGTCCCCGGCGCCTCCACCTCCGCGGGGGTCGCGCTGGCCGCACCGCCCGGCGGGGGCGTACACATGGCGTGGAAGGGTGTCGCGGGTGACCAGCGCATCTGGTGGAGCCAGACCTACCCGTCCTCCCCCGACGTCTGGACCACACCACAGGTCGTCCCGTACGCGACCACCGATGTCGGACCGGCCCTCGCGGTCTACGGCAGCTCGACCTACATGACCTGGAGGGAGACGCAGAGCGAGCAGGTCTTGTGGAGTCTGTTCAACGGCTCCGGCTGGACCACACCTCGACCGGTGTCCGGCGCAGCCACGAGTTTCCGGCCCGCCCTCGCCGCCCTCGGGAGCTGAAACGCAGGCTCTGCACGGCGTCGGCCCGTCCAGCGGACGGGCCGACCCCCGGGGGGGGGCCGGGCACCAGCGCCGCCCCACCACGGCCCGCAGCGCCG